>NZ_CP136522.1:3851538-4172500 GCF_033180165.1 Shewanella youngdeokensis | reverse complement strand
GTAACATCAACTGGAGGACCGAACCGACTTATGTTGAAAAATGAGCGGATGACTTGTGGCTGGGGGTGAAAGGCCAATCAAACCGGGAGATATCTGGTTCTCCTCGAAAGCTATTTAGGTAGCGCCTCGAGCGAATACCATTGGGGGTAGAGCACTGTTAAGGCTAGGGGGTCATCCCGACTTACCAACCCTTTGCAAACTCCGAATACCAATGAGTACTACTCGGGAGACACACGGCGGGTGCTAACGTCCGTCGTGAAAAGGGAAACAACCCAGACCATCAGCTAAGGTCCCAAAGTTATTGCTAAGTGGGAAACGATGTGGGAAGGCTTAGACAGCTAGGATGTTGGCTTAGAAGCAGCCATCATTTAAAGAAAGCGTAATAGCTCACTAGTCGAGTCGGCCTGCGCGGAAGATTTAACGGGGCTAAGCAATACACCGAAGCTATGGGTTTGCTAGTTTACTAGCAAGCGGTAGAGGAGCGTTCTGTAAGCCGTTGAAGGTGAAGGGGTAACCCACACTGGAGGTATCAGAAGTGCGAATGCTGACATGAGTAACGATAAAGGGAGTGAAAAACTCCCTCGCCGAAAGACCAAGGGTTCCTGTCCAATGTTAATCAGGGCAGGGTGAGTCGACCCCTAAGGTGAGGCCGAAAGGCGTAATCGATGGGAAACAGGTTAATATTCCTGTACTTCTGCTAACTGCGATGGAGAGACGGAGAAGGCTAGGCTAGCGCGGCGTTGGTTGTCCGCGTTTAAGGTTGTAGGCTGTAAACTTAGGCAAATCCGGGTTTACTTAAGGCTGAGAGCTGATGACGAGTCACTAAGGTGATGAAGTAGTTGATGCCATGCTTCCAGGAAAATCTTCTAAGCTTCAGGTTAGTAGGAATCGTACCCCAAACCGACACAGGTGGTTGGGTAGAGAATACCAAGGCGCTTGAGAGAACTCGGCTGAAGGAACTAGGCAAAATGGTACCGTAACTTCGGGAGAAGGTACGCTGCCGACGGTGATGGAACTTGCTTCCTAAGCTGTTGGCAGTCGCAGATACCAGGTGGCTGCAACTGTTTATCAAAAACACAGTACTGTGCAAACTCGCAAGAGGAAGTATACGGTATGACGCCTGCCCGGTGCCGGAAGGTTAATTGATTGGGTTATCTTCGGAGAAGCTCATGATCGAAGCCCCGGTAAACGGCGGCCGTAACTATAACGGTCCTAAGGTAGCGAAATTCCTTGTCGGGTAAGTTCCGACCTGCACGAATGGCGTAATGATGGCCACGCTGTCTCCAGCCGAGACTCAGTGAAGTTGAAATTGCGGTGAAGATGCCGTATACCCGCGGCTAGACGGAAAGACCCCGTGCACCTTTACTATAGCTTGGCACTGAACATTGAACCTACATGTGTAGGATAGGTGGGAGACTTTGAAGCGACGTCGCTAGATGTTGTGGAGTCGTCCTTGAAATACCACCCTTGTAGTTTTGATGTTCTAACCGCGGCCCCTGAATCGGGGTTCGGGACAGTGCCTGGTGGGTAGTTTGACTGGGGCGGTCTCCTCCCAAAGAGTAACGGAGGAGCACGAAGGTTGGCTAAGTACGGTCGGACATCGTACGGTTAGTGCAATGGCATAAGCCAGCTTAACTGCGAGACATACACGTCGAGCAGGTACGAAAGTAGGTCATAGTGATCCGGTGGTTCTGAATGGAAGGGCCATCGCTCAACGGATAAAAGGTACGCCGGGGATAACAGGCTGATACCGCCCAAGAGTTCATATCGACGGCGGTGTTTGGCACCTCGATGTCGGCTCATCACATCCTGGGGCTGAAGTCGGTCCCAAGGGTATGGCTGTTCGCCATTTAAAGTGGTACGCGAGCTGGGTTCAGAACGTCGTGAGACAGTTCGGTCCCTATCTGCCGTGGGCGTTGGATGATTGAAGGAAGCTGCTCCTAGTACGAGAGGACCGGAGTGGACGAACCGCTGGTGTTCGGGTTGTTATGCCAATAGCATTGCCCGGTAGCTACGTTCGGAATCGATAACCGCTGAAAGCATCTAAGCGGGAAGCGAGTCCTAAGATGAGTCATCCCTAGGAATTTAATTCCTCTAAAGAGCCGTTCGAGACTAGGACGTTGATAGGCAGGGTGTGTAAGCGTTGTGAGGCGTTGAGCTAACCTGTACTAATGACTCGTGAGGCTTAACCATACAACCCTGATGGGTTTTGTATGAGACTGATGTTTTTACAGTATCAGAATTAGAAGCACTTAATGTTGTGTGACTCAATAATAGATTTCAGTTTACTTGCGTAAGCGAGTAACAGCTTTTCAAATTTCCCAAATTTGTCTGGAGACCATAGAGCTGTGGTACCACCTGATCCCATTCCGAACTCAGAAGTGAAACGCAGTATCGCCGATGGTAGTGTGGGGTTTCCCCATGTGAGAGTAGGTCATTTCCAGGCGCCTAATAAGTGAAGAGCCCGCTACGCTGTAGCGGGCTTTTTTACGTCTGCGATTTATGGATTTGAACCATTTTTAAGCCGTTCAGGTTTATCAGTATCATCGATAAAGGCTAAAGAAAGTCGTGTGGCCGCTATGCCCATGTGAGAGTCGGTCATTTTCAGGCGCCTAATAAGTGAAGAGCCCGCTACGTTGTAGCGGGCTTTTTTACGTCTGCGATTTATCGATTGGGCTGCTTTAGGCTGTTTTATTAAAAGGTTAGCGCTCTACATTCTAGTGCTTTAAGCTCGAAACAAAGCCATGTGGCCTATATGCCCATGTGAGAGTAGGATATTTTGAAGCGCCAGATCAGTATCAAAACTCGTGACTAGGCTATTTAGTGGATTTTCACATCTTCGATTTATGGCATGAGCCATTTTCAAACCGTTCAGGCTTATCAGTATCATCGATAAAGGCTGAACAAGTAGCCATCATCTTATTTAACCCTCAATAAAAGTGTAAAAACTACAACGTCCGCTACATTGTTTCTTGATATAGGCAGCTCTTAAAATTATCGTTACCAATACCAATACCAATACCAATACCAATACCAATACCAATACCAATACCAATACCAATACCAATACCAATACCAATACCAATACCCTTGCAGAATCATTGCGGTTCTATCCATCAATGCCTCAATCTAGCCTTGTTAAGCAGAATTCTTAATCTTGATGGTGATTGTGTAGTGTTCTTTAAAAAGAGATCTTGAGATTGGCTTATTGATAAACAATGCAGGAACTGGTCATCCCGGTTTAATTTTAAAAAGTAATTTAGAAGATGAGAAAAATGTACTTCGATTAAACTCTATTACTCCCATGGAATTAGCACACTATTACGGAAATCAAATGATTCCAAAGTCTCGAGGAGGTATTATTTTTGTTTCATCTGCAATGGGATATCAAGGGACTCCTTACATGGCTAATTATTCCGCATCTAAGGCTTACACTTTAACATTAAGGGAATCGATATATCACGAATTAAAGGGGCGTGGGGTTGATGTATTAGTAATATCTCCCGGAGCAACAAATATACCTGCAGCTAATATTGTTTCTAATACCAATAATAACCACCAATACCGGTTCACAAGCTATTGTTGCATAGTGACTATATTACCAATCGATATAGCAGCCTCTTCATGGTTAGGTAGAGCTTTGAATTTCGAAACTAAGTAGAGGTATCTCTTTTTACTTAGATACTCATGAGACGTTGTACACCAAAATAGCAAAAACATAAAAGTTGCTTGGTGCGTCGTAGGTACAAAATTGGTACTTAGCTGTTTTTGCTTGTTATTTGTAGGGTGGGATGGTTTCTATGTGGGTAAGTGCTTTCAAAACGTCTGGGGTATAGGTATTACTCAGATAGGTTATTAGACTTAGCATTAGTTTCTTTGTGTCGGTTACTGCGGTTTGCATAAGCCTCTGAACTCGTGATGAATTTACATCGAAAGTTCATCAGTATTTTTCTCTCCTAGCTGTAACCTACTGATTAAAAACAGTACATTACTTTTATTCAGTAGGATGTTTTAATTGGTGGTTGCTATTACAGCTAAGCTCTTCTAATTTATCTGCAATCAACCTATAGGGATTATCCAATGAAGCTTGAAATGATTTGTACTGGGGAGGAGGTATTGGCGGGTCAAATCGTTGATACTAATGCTGCATGGTTCTCTAATACTCTTATGGAGCAAGGTGTTGAGTGTCAACGTCGAACTACTGTTGGAGATCGCTTAGAAGATCTTGTTGCAGTGTTTAAAGAACGCAGCACTGAGGCTGATGTCATTCTTGTTAATGGTGGTTTGGGCCCCACAAGCGATGATTTATCTACTGAAGCGATGGCTCTCGCTAAAGGTGAAGATCTTGTTGAAAATAGCTTATGGCGGAATCGCCTAGAAAGTTGGTTTACGCGTAATGGCCGAGTGATGGCAGAGAGTAATCTTAAGCAAGCATTGTTGCCTGAGTCAGCTATTATGATCGACAACCCGGTTGGTACGGCTTGTGGATTTGCGGTTAAACTAAATCGGGCATGGCTATTTTTTACTCCTGGAGTACCATTCGAATTTAAGCAAATGGTTAAAGAGCAGTTTATCCCCTTTATTAATGAAAGATTTGAAATTGCTGGTGACGTTTCGTTGCGAAAATATTTAACTCTGGGGCAAGGTGAGTCATCTTTAGCTGATGCGCTTGAAGCTATTGTCTTGCCTGAGGGGTTAACGATTGGCTATAGAACGTCAATGCCCCACATTGAAATAAAGCTGTTTGCTCGTGGCTTGTCAGCTATTAGCGAGATGGACAATATTGAGAAGCAAATTCGCTTTTTGCTCGGAACCGCAATTGTTGCTGATAATAAAAAAACTTTAGCCGAGGAGATCCACGGACTCCTGCTCGGCTCTGGAAGCAGCCTTAGTGTTGCAGAGTCATGCACTGGCGGCATGATCGCAAGCCAGTTGGTTGCATTTGCTGGAAGCTCGTCATATTTCCATCAAGGTTTAATAACCTATTGTAATGAATCAAAAGTAAAAGTACTCGGAGTTAAAGCTGAAACCTTAGATTATCACGGAGCGGTATCAATAGAGACTGTTGAAGAGATGGCTAATGGGGCTAGAGCTATACTCGATAGTGATTATGCGCTCGCTACGAGCGGTATTGCAGGACCTACAGGTGGGACTGATAATAAGCCTGTTGGCACCGTTGCTATCGCGTTGGCGACTAAGGGTGGTGTGTATAGTCAAATGATAAAATTACCAAGGCGCTCAAGGGACTTGGTGAGAAGCTTAAGTACCGCTGTTGCATTTGATATGTTGCGCCGAGCGTTACTTGGTGAAGCGGTCATTATTGATTATGGTTCGATATCAAGATTCAAAAAATAGACAGTACGGCAGTAATGACTAATTGATTACTGCCGCAATGAAGTTTATTCGTCAAACACCAGCACAAGTTTGCCTGGTTTAACGTCAATACGTTTTGTCATTTCCGCCATAAGAGCCTGATTTGATTTTTTTGTATCGAGCACATATACAGGTTGAGTCTCTAGAAATTGAGTTAAAAATCCCATCAACTGAGGTGCTATTGAACCAATTGCTTTTTCTATGTGCTTAGGTTCTGATTCGAACCTGACTAAATTTAAATTGCGCAGATATACACTGTGATTACTCGCGTCATACCATGGTTGCGCTTCAAATGTCGCGGTTAGATCGGCACTAATTGGTAGTAGCGGATTACGAACTTTAACTAGTGTCGCAGCTGTTACTGACATGGTATTGGCTTTTCTGCCTAAGATGACATCAATATCATTGACCTTCAGTTCAATACCAAAAACCTGATTACCTTCTTTTATCTCAAAGTGCATCTCGTCACTGAGGTAGCCTTCCAGTTCTTTTTCAGTAATGCTGTATTGACTGACACAGCCAGTCAGCAATAGCAATAAACTACATAGTGTGATGTTTAAAATTTTCATTAACCTGTATTTCTCATTCCGGCAGCCACGCCTGCAATTGTTAGCATGAGTGCTAATTCTACATTGGTTGAACTACTTTCTTCTTTGCGAGTGCGAGCTAAAAGCTCGGCTTGAAGAAAGTTAAGTGGATCTATGTAAGGGTTTCTTAGCTCAACCGATTCTCTACTCCAAGGTGTATGTGCCATTAGCGTTTCAGATTGTGTCACGGCTAAAACAGCTTCAACACCTACCGCAAGGCGTTCTCGTAATTGAACACCCAAATGATGCAGCCCTGACGGCACTAAGCTGGTTTCATAGTATTTAGCGAGGTTTGGTTCTGCTTTGGCGTAAACCATTTCGAGCATCGATATACGTGTTTTGAAAAATGGCCAGTGTTGCTCCATTTCTTGCAATAAGGTTAATTCACCACGTTGTGTTGCCGCTTGCAATGCTTCTCCGGCACCTAACCAAGCAGGTAACATTAATCGGTTTTGTGACCATGCAAATATCCAAGGTATAGCGCGTAAGCTTTCGATGCCGCCATCTACTCTTCGCTTGGCTGGACGACTACCTAGCGGCAGTTTACCTAATTCTACTTCAGGGGTGGCAGCTCTAAAGTAGGAAACAAAATCTGGCTCTTCTCGAACCATGGCTCGGTAAGCGAGTACTGACTCATCAGCTAGTTGTTCCATGCAGTTACGCCATTGTGCTTTAGGTTCTGGTGGTGGCAGTAGTGTTGCCTCCATTACTGCTGAGGTGTATAAAGCTAGGCTTTGCACGGCAACCTTGGGTAGGCCGAATTTAAAACGGATCATCTCACCTTGCTCTGTCACACGAATGCGACCATCTACTGATCCTGGTGGTTGAGATAAAATTGCTTCATGTGCTGGCCCGCCGCCACGACCAATTGTGCCGCCGCGACCATGGAATAATGTGAGTTTGATGTCAGCATCTTGGCTTACCGCGACCAGTTTTTCTTGTGCACTATATTGCGCCCAAGCCGCTGCCATCACACCGGCATCTTTGGCTGAGTCAGAATAGCCAATCATGACTTCTTGAATACCCTTAGTGTAACCACGGTACCAATCGATGCTAAACAGTGCCGACATGCATTGTGATGCGTTGTTAAGGTCATCTAAAGTCTCAAATAGCGGTACCACTCGCATCGGGTGCGGGCAACCGGTCTCTTTTAACAGTAACAATACCGCGAGTACATCAGATGGCTGGCTGGCCATTGATATAACGTAAGACCCCATTGCCCTTGCCGGTTGCGTTGCTAATAAGCGAAAGGTGCTCAGTACTTCGTTGACGTCGCTTGAACCTTGCCATTTAGCTGGGATAAGTGGGCGCTTACTTGTGAGTTCTCGCAGTAAAAAAGACTGCCGGTCTGCTTCACTCCAGTGGCCGTAATCTCCCATGCCTAAATAACGGGTGAGCTCTGCTAATACGTCGGCATGACGTTGTGCATCCTGACGGATATCTAGTCTTAGCATATGGATACCAAAACAAGCGATTCTTCGCAGCATGTCGAGTAGTAGTCCATTTGCGATTAGGCGCATACCTGAGTCGCATAGACTTCTATAAAGCATCATCAGCGGGTCTTTGATATCTTTTTCATCCCAAATGATGTCAGACAGCTCTACATCTGGATGATGGCCTTCGAGTTTGCCGTTGAGGTAGTCGATGGTATTTCTAAGCTTATGACGCAGATCTTTCAATACGTCACGATAAGGTTCACTACTATTTTTAGTGTAGGCAAGGAGCTCTTCATTAGCGCCTTCCATAGAAAGCTCGTTGACCAGAAGTGCTACATCTTTAAGGTATAGCCTTGCCGCAGTATGGCGGTTTCTATCTAATACCTCTTGGGTGACAACTGCTGTCACAAAGGGGTTGCCATCTCGGTCGCCTCCCATCCAGCTAGAAAATCTCACCGGTGCAATATCAATGGGCAATTGTGTATTGGTACGGTCTTCAACGTGCTGGTTTAGCTGACGTAAAAAGTCGGGAACCGCTTGCCACAAAGAGGCTTCAATAGTGCTTAAGCCCCAGCGTGCTTCATCAACTGGCGTTGGGCGCTCATTGCGGATTTCGTTGGTATGCCATATTTGGGCGATTAGTTGGCGTAAACGTAAGTGGTGTTGTTTTTTCTCTTGCCCGGTTAGTTGTGGATTTTCTAATGCAGCAAGTGAGTCGATAACCGACGCGTATTTTTGGATTAGTGTGCGGCGTGATATTTCTGTGGGGTGCGCGGTAAGCACTAAGTCGATATCGAGCGTTTTTAAGCAGTCGAGCATTTTATCTTTATCGATATTGCCGCTTAACATTCTACCAAGCAATTGCTCTACTGGGTCGGGTACACAGACTAATTCATCACAATTACGGCTAATGGTATGGAACTGCTCAGCAATATTAGCGAGGTTTAAAAATTGATTAAATGCTTTGGCGAAAGGTACTAGCTCGTCGTCGCTTAATGACGACAGCAGCGTTAGCATCTCTTCGCGAGCGGCATCATTCCCCTGACGTGAACTTTTAGATAGGTGACGGATCTGTTCAATTTTATCTAAAAAAGTGTCATCGAGATCAGTGCGGATCGTGTCACCTAAAATTTGCCCTAAGATCCCTACGTTTGACCTTAACGATGCATACATATCAACCATACCGAACTCCATGTGTGTAAGCTAATTGATCACAATACCCCGCAGCTTTGCACTAGGCAATGATCTCGGTTAGGTTATCGTAGCTGAATGTATTCTCTTTCACTTTCTACTGAACCTAAATTTTGAGGGAATAGGTACTTCCAAGCTATTTTATACAGGCATGATAAATAATATTTTTTAATAATGCCTTGGTTTGTTCTATATAGTGTAGGTCAAGAAACTCATCGGGTTGGTGAGCTTGCTCGATACTCCCAGGACCGAGTACTAAAGTTTGGCAGCCAAGCTGTTTTATATATGGCGCTTCGGTGGCGTAATTGACCACTTCAGGCTCGTTATTTGATAGTTGTGCGACTAACTGGCTCCAGCTGCTATCTTTATTGCCGTCAAATGATTCTGAACCTGGGTACAAAGGAGCCACACTGATGCAGCCTGGGTATTGGCTCGAAACAGGCGCTAAGTAACGTGTCACCATCAGTTCTAAATCTTCAAGTGATAAACCTGGTAGCGGGCGCAGGTCAATATGCAAGTCACAGCAGCCACAGATCCTGTTGGCTGCATCGCCGCCATGTATGTGACCAAAATTCATGGTTGGGTAGGGAACGCTAAATGCATTTTCACGGTAATTGTCTGCTAGGTGCTGTTTTAGTTTAAGTAATTGTCCGGTAACTAAATGCATTATTTCGATCGCATTGATCCCTTTGGCTGGATCTGATGAGTGACCACTGCGACCGATAATTTTAATCCCTTGAGTAAAATGGCCTTTATGCATATATACCGGTTTAAGGCTTGTTGGTTCACCAATAATGGCATAGTTGGGGCTGATGGATTTAGCTGCTGCAAATTCCTTGGCACCATTCATGGTAGTCTCTTCGTCAGCGCTAGCAAGAATATGTAATGGACGTTTAAATTTATCCATCGGTAATTCTTTTAATGCCGCCAGTACCAAAGCAAAAAAACCCTTCATATCGCAAGCGCCTAGGCCATACCAACGATCATTTTTTTCGATTAATTGAAAAGGGTTTTGGTTCCAAAGCCCGTCATCGAACGGAACGGTATCGGTATGGCCAGCCAATAGCAGGCCGCCTTTTCCGCTGCCGAAAGAGGCAACAAAGTTGTGCTTGTTACGGCTATCTGCAACCACTTGCGCTTGGCAGCTCATACCTAAATCAGTAAACCAATTATGCAATAGTTCGATAACGGCTTTGTTGCTCATGTCATCTTGCGCTTCTAACGCACTGATAGACGGCGCAGCGATTAGCTGTGCAAAAGTGCTTTTAATCTCGTTTATTGTAGACATAAAAAATACTCAAATATATATTCAATTATATTGCATAATTAGTTTTCTGTGTTAGTCTATCAAACAGCTAAGATAAGTACCATGTTTTGATGGCCTATAAATGAGAGTATATATGTTTTACCTAGTTAAATTTTTATTAATCAAGGTCAAAGTAACCCACTTCCTGCGACGATAATCTAGTCATAAATGGTGTTCCGCCAGGGCTTAGTATTAGCCCATTCTTTTTTGTTCCAAGGTCTTCAAGATAAAGGTTTAAATCATAGATTATGAAACACATAGCCATTATTGGTGCTAGCGGTTATACCGGGGCACAAATTACGTCGTTAATTAATACAGACTCAGACTTGTCTATTCAAGGGCTTTATGTTTCTGAAAATAGTTTAGATAAAGGCAAGCCTTTAGCCGAGCTGTACCCTAGTTATAATCACATTTCACTTTGCTTGAAACCGCTTACAAACGAAGCTAAAAATGCCATTGTTGCGCAGGCCGATGCGGTCGTATTAGCGACCGATCATGTAGTGAGTTTGCACTTGGCTGCCTGGTTTTATAAGCAAGGGCTAGCGGTGTTTGATTTAAGTGGTGCTTATCGATTTGGATCTTTGGAACAGTACCCTAAGTGGTATGGTTTTACACATGAATATCCAGAAGTGCTCGCTGAGGCTGTTTATGGTTTAGCTGAGTGGAACGCGGCTGAAATTACACAAAGTAAGATGATTGCCGTACCAGGTTGCTACCCAACAGCCTCGCTAACAGCGCTCAAACCTATCTCGCATTTATTAACCGAAGTCTTGCCAGTTATTAATGCTGTAAGCGGCGTAACAGGTGCGGGAAGAAAAGCGCATCTGCATACCAGTTTTTGCGAAGTTAGCTTAACGGCGTATGGCGTTATGGGCCATAGGCACCAACCTGAAATCGCCACTCAGCTTGGCCACAATGTCGTTTTTACTCCTCATTTAGGTAATTTTAAACGCGGCATTCTCGCCACAATTACGGTTCAACTCGCTAAAGGCACAACAGCTGATGACATTGCCGCAGCTTACCAATGCTATGACGATGCCGCCCTTATAACTGTTAAGCAAAATGCCTTTCCTAAAGTTGATGATGTGGTGCACACCGCAAACTGTTTAGTGGGTTGGAAATACGATGCAGACACGCACTACCTTGTCGTATCAAGTGCTATAGATAACCTTATGAAAGGTGCTGCAAGTCAAGCTTTGCAGTGCATAAAGATTCATTTCGGTAATGAGTCTCAATAACAATTATGGAAGCGAAAATGGCAACACTACATGCGGATATCACTGCTCAACCTAAGCCTGTTATGGTGCTTAAAGTCGGCGGCGCTTTATTGCAATGCGAAATGGGCATGGCACGCTTAATGGAAACTGCCGCCAAAATGATTGCAGATGGGCAGCCACTTATTATGGTTCATGGTGGTGGTTGTCTAGTTGATGAGCAACTTAAAGCGAATGATATGGTAACTGAAAAGCTAGACGGGCTTAGAATTACACCCGCAGAGCAAGTGCCAATTATTGTCGGGGCTCTTGCCGGAACAGCAAATAAAGTACTTCAAGCCGCCGGCATTAAAGCTGGGATCACTTGTTTAGGCATGAGTTTAGCTGATGCCAATATGATGACAGCCAATATTAAAAGTCCGCAACTTGGATTAGTGGGCGAAGTTGAGCCTAATGATGCCAGCTACCTTGAGTTTGTATTGGCGAAAGGCTGGATGCCTATTGTTAGCTCAATCGCTATTAGTTGCCAAGGCGAGATGCTTAACGTTAATGCTGATCAAGCTGCGACCGCTTTAACTAAGTTAGTGGGTGGAAACTTAGTGTTGTTATCCGATGTTTCGGGAGTACTAGATGGCAAAGGGCAATTAATTAGTAGTTTAAACCAATCTCAAATTTCAGCGTTAACCCAGTCTGGAGTTATCGAAAAAGGCATGAAGGTCAAAGTCGAAGCAGCCTTAGAGGTTGCCGAACTGATGGGACAAGCGGTGCAAATAGCCTCTTGGCGCCATGCTGAACAACTCATTGCACTAAGCAACGGCCAAGCCGTTGGCACTCAGATCCAACCATAGGAGCAAGGTTAAATGGACCATTTATTGTCAATCAAGGATTTATCTCAGGCACAACTTTTAGATTTGCTCGCTCTTGCTAAGCAGATTAAAACTAACCCTGCAGATTACAGAAAAGCATTAGACGGCAAGAGTGTAGTCATGCTGTTTGAGAAGCCTTCTCTCAGAACGCGTGTTAGCTTTGATATTGGTATTAACAAGCTCGGCGGCCACTGTTTATACCTTGATCAACAAAATGGTGCTCTGGGTAAGCGCGAACCGGTATCGGACTTTGCCGCCAATATTTCTTGCTGGGCAGATGCCATTGTGGCACGAACCTTTTTGCATTCAACCATCGAACAACTTGCTGAACATGGCAAAGTTCCAGTGATTAATGCGCTGTCAGATCTTTACCACCCGTGCCAGGGCTTGGCAGACTTTTTAACCTTGTCGGAGCAATATGGTGACGTGAGTAAGGTGAAGCTGGCTTACGTTGGTGATGGTAATAATGTGACCCATTCGTTGATGTTTGGTGCCGCTATTCTTGGTGCTCATATGACGGTTCTATGCCCACCGGGCCACTTCCCTGATGGCAAAGTAGTTTGTGAAGCACAAGCACTAGCTGCACAGCATGGTGGCACGTTAGTGCTGAGTTCTGACATTGAAGCGATAGCTGGTCACGACGCAATTTATACCGATACATGGATCTCGATGGGCGACACCGTTTCAATGGAAGAGATTGAAGCCAAGTTTAAGCCTTACCAAGTTAATACCGAGCTAATGGCGGTCGCGGGTGCAAAACACTTTATGCATTGCCTACCAGCATACCGCGAGATTGAAGCAACTGCAGAGATAGTTGATGGCGAAGGGTCGTTGATTTTGCAGCAAGCAGAAAACCGTATGCATGCCCAAAATGCTGTGCTGGTGACCTTACTCGGTCAGTAATGCACTAAAAATTATATCTCGTTGATTAGTCGACGATAAAATAACAAGAATTAGGAAGTGAACATGTCAATTAAAACCAACAAAACAGATGTTAAAAAAGTCGTCCTCGCGTATTCGGGTGGTCTCGATACCTCAGCCATAATCCCTTGGTTAAAAGAGACCTACGATAACTGCGAAATCATTGCCTTTTGTGCCGATGTCGGCCAAGGCGACGCAGAGCTTGAAGGTCTGCATGAAAAAGCTATCGCATCTGGTGCGTCAGAATGCCACATCGTCGATCTAAAAGAAGAGCTGGTGGCTGACTACATCTACCCAACTATTGCTACAGGCGCTATTTATGAAGGCACCTATTTGCTGGGTACATCGATGGCAAGACCTATTATTGCCAAAGCACAGGTAGAAGTGGCGCGTAAAGTTGGTGCGGACGCGGTTTGTCACGGTTGTACTGGTAAAGGTAATGATCAGGTGCGCTTTGAAGGTTGTTTTGCTGCGCTGGCTCCCGATCTTAAAGTGATTGCTCCTTGGCGTGAGTGGGAAATGGTGAGTCGTGAAGACCTACTGGATTACCTTGCAGAACGTAATATTAAAACAACTTCTTCAGTCACTAAAATTTACAGCCGTGATGCAAACGCTTGGCATATTTCTCATGAAGGTGGCGAGCTGGAGGATCCTTGGAATGAGCCATCAAAAGGTGTATGGACCATGACCGTGGCGCCAGAAGATGCACCTAATGAGCCAGAGTACGTCGCACTAGAACTTGAACAAGGCAAGATCACCAAGGTAAACGGTGAAACGCTATCACCTTATAAAGCACTAGTTGCATTGAACGAAATAGCCGGTGCACATGGGGTCGGTAGAATCGATATTACCGAAAACAGACTCGTTGGCATGAAGTCTCGTGGTTGCTATGAAACGCCAGGTGGTACAGTCATGTTCGCTGCATTGCGTGCCATTGAAGAGTTGGTACTGGATAAAACCAGTCGTGAATGGCGTGAACAAGTAGGTGCTCAAATGGCACACTTAGTGTACGACGGGCGTTGGTTTACCCCGTTGTGTGAGTCATTACTTGGAGCGTCAAAGCCGCTCGCAGATTTAATTAACGGTGAAGTTATTATTAAGCTTTATAAAGGACAAGCAAGTGCAGTGAACAAACGTTCGCCTAACAGCCTATATTCCGAAGAGTTTGCCACCTTTGGTGACGATGATGTTTACAACCAAAAAGATGCTGAAGGCTTTATCCGTCTGTATGCGCTTTCAAGCCGGATTAGAGCGTTGCATGATTACAAAAAATAGCACTGCTGTGGACGAATCATAACAATAATATACCCGGCGGACTCATTGTCCGCCTAGCATGAAGAAGGAAGTTAAAATGGCATTATGGGGCGGTAGATTTAGCCAAGAGAGCAGCGCACTGTTTAAACTTTTCAACGACTCTTTGCCGGTGGATTTCCGACTCATAGAGCAAGATATTGTGGGCTCGATTGCATGGGCAGATGCGATAACACAGGTTGGTATTTTAACCACCGATGAGTGTACAGAACTGCAAGCAGCGCTGAATGAGTTATTAACTGAAACAATCGATAACCCTGAGCTGATAATCGCTTCAGGAGCAGAAGATATTCATAGCTTTGTAGAGCAATCGCTTATTGCTAAGGTTGGGGATTTAGGTAAAAAACTCCATACTGGCCGTTCACGTAACGACCAAGTCGCGACAGACCTTAAGCTGTGGTGCAAAAAAGAGGGGCAGCAACTACTTGAGTTACTTGGCAAGCTTAGAACGTCGCTAATTGAGTTAGCTGAGCGAGAAATTGACGCCGTAATGCCAGGCTATACCCACTTACAAAGAGCGCAGCCAGTGTTATTTGGTCATTGGTGTTTGGCTTACGTTGAAATGTTTGAACGTGATATTAGTCGCCTACAAGATGCGCTAAAGCGCACTGATACTTGCCCGCTAGGTACTGGCGCATTAGCGGGCACAGCCTACCCAATGGACCGTGTTCAATTAGCTCAGTCGCTAGGTTTTGCCGCGCCAACGCTAAATAGCCTTGATACGGTATCAGATAGAGACCACGTCATTGAAATTTGTAGTGATGCGTCAATCAGCATGATGCACTTAAGTCGTATGGCTGAAGACTTAATATTCTTTAACAGTGGCGAAGCCGGTTTTATTGATTTAGATGACGAGGTCACATCGGGATCGTCATTGATGCCGCAAAAGAAAAACCCTGATGCACTTGAACTTATCAGAGGTAAAACAGGCCGAGTTTATGGCAGTTTAGTGGGGATCCTTACCACCATGAAAGCATTGCCTCTTGCGTATAACAAAGACATGCAAGAAGACAAAGAAGGGCTTTTTGATGTGATGGACAGCTGGGCTATTTGTCTTGAAATGGCGGCTTTAGTATTAAATGGCTTGCAAGTTAATCGCGAAAGAACCCTAATCGCCGCACAGCAAGGCTATGCAAACTCAACTGAATTAGCTGATTACCTTGTCGCAAAGGGGATGCCATTTAGACAGGCGCATCATGTTGTAGGTGAGGCTGTAGTGAGTGCTATTGCGCAACAAACGCCGCTAGAAGATCTACCTATCGAAGTGTTAAAAGGCTTTAGCGATATCATCGAAGCTGATGTTTATGACTGCCTTACAATAGAGTCTTGTTTGGCCAAGCGCGAAGCATTAGGTGGAACCTCTCTCGTACAGGTTAAGTCAGCATTAGCGGCTAAACAATCTAACTGATTTTTGGCTTAATAGCGGTATTTACATAAAGTCAGCATAAAAAAGGCGGCTATTTCGATAAGAAATAGCCGCCTTTTTGCATTGTTAGCTTGTTACTGAAAGAGCTCGTCTTCTTCAGAGGTATCGATAAAGATATTACTATTATCTTCCTCTTGTTCAGCGACATATTCAGTCGGTTCAGTGCCTGCAATAAAGTACTCAAATCGACTGGTGTGGTCTGTTTTGCGAGTTAATTTACCCGTCGCTAAATCTATTCTGGCTGAAACAATCCCTTCCGGTGGGGTGACGGGTTCAACCGGTGTACCGGCTAGGGCGTCTTTCATGAATTCATTCCAAGCAGGTCCCGCTGTTTTAGCGCCGGCTTCAGCCTGTGAAATTTGATTTTTAGCGCCATTGGCATTCCAACTGGTTCGTCCAAGTTCTTTACCGTGGTCGTCAAATCCAACCCAAACTGTGGTGGCAAGTTTAGGGTTAAAGCCACTAAACCAAGTATCGCGCGATTCGTTGGTTGTACCGGTTTTACCTGCAATGTCGCGGCGCTTGACCACTCTGGCAGCACGCCAAGCGGTACCGTTCCAGCCGGTTCCTTTGTTCCAGTCGCCACCGCCCCAAATTACACTTTTAAGCGCTTCTGAAATCAAAAATGCATTTTGTTCAGAAATGACCCTAGGTGCAAAGCGGGAGTCTTCAGCACCGCATTGTGTTACGGCATTGTCAGCTTCACTTTCGCTAGTCGTATCATCTTGGAACTCGTTGGCCATTGCTGCAAATGGGTCATCTATTAACGGCTGCTCAAGTTCGGCAGGCGTGCAGGCTAAGGTTGGATTGGCTGTTTCGATCACCTCACCACTAGCAGACACTATTTGCTTAATAAAATAAGGCTCGACTAAGTAGCCGCCATTGGCGAAGGTTGAAAATGCAGTAACAACTTGCAACGGCGTGACCGATGGCGAGCCAAGTGCAATTGATTCATTACGTGGTAAATCAGCAGGATCAAACCCAAATTTAACCAGTTGTGCAATTGTGGCATCAAGGCCGCTATAGCGCATAGCGCGTACCGACATCACGTTAATTGATTGCGCCAAACCAACTCGAAGTCTGGTCGGGCCGCCATATACATCAGGTGAGTTTTTAGGGCGCCACGCGGTGCCCTGGCGGGTATCGGGTTTATTAATCGGTGCGTTATTGATAAGCGTCGATAAGGTATAACCCTTTTGAAGCGCAGCGGCATAAATAAACGGTTTAATGTTAGAGCCTAGCTGGCGTTTAGCTTGTGTCACTCGATTATATTGGCTGGTGTAAAAGCTAAAACCGCCAACGAGGTTTTTAATTGCGCCGTCATGTGGGTCAAGGGTAACAATGGCGCTGGCAACCAGTGGCACTTGGCTTAATTGCCAAATATCACCGTTGTTACGGATCCACACCTGTTCACCGGGAGTTAAAACATCAGTTGCCAGCTTAGGCGCTTTACCTTGTCGCTTGTTGGTGATGAAACGTCTGGCCCACTTGATGCCATCCCAAGGGAGCTCATAAACGTCTCCTTTAGCAGTCATCACTTGTGCTGTGGTTTCATCAACCGTTAATACTGCCGCTGGATACATACCTTGGAATGACCCTGTTTGTTTTAACTTGGCGCGAATTTCTGCTACTTTAGGAGGCGTTTCAACCCATAGCACTTTGGTGCGACCACGATAGCCGTGGCGCTCATCGTAAGCATAGACGTTGTTACGCAGTGCTTTTTGCGCATCCATCTGCAGTTTAGAGTCAACAGTCGTGTAAATATCATAACCGCCGGTATAGGCTTCCTCTTCACCGAGCTTTTCTACTAAATAGTCTCGGGCCATTTCAGACACATAAGGCGCGTATAGATCAATAACTGCACCGTGGTAGGTGGCAGTAATTGGTGCTTGGGTCGCCTCATTGTACTGCGCTTGAGTAATATTGCGCTTTTCAAGCATGCGACCAAGTACCCAATTTCGACGATTAAGAGCGCGGCTCGCGTTTCGAATTGGGTTGGCTGCTGATGGTGATTGTGGCAGGCCAGCAATCATTGCCATTTCTGGCAGCGTTAGTTCGCTTAACTCTTTCCCGTAATAGACTTGAGCGGCAGCGCCGACTCCATAAGCTCTGTTACCGAGGAATGAACGGTTTAGGTAAAGAGTTAAAATTTCTTGCTTACTAAGGGCTTGCTCAATTTTTAACGCGAGGAAAATTTCTTTGGTTTTTCGAATGTAGGTTTTATCACGTGTCAAAAAGAAGCCGCGGGCGACTTGCTGGGTAATGGTACTGGCACCCTGACTTTTTTTGCCGGTAGTGACTAAGATAAATGCCGCACGAATAATACCAATAGGATCAATGCCTCGGTGTTCAAAAAATCGCGCATCTTCGGTATCGAGTACCGCATTAATCAACTGCTCTGGTACCTCATCGTACTTAACAGGTATGCGGCGTTTTTCACCAAACTGAGAGATCAGTTTCCCGTCACTACTATATATTCTAAGCGGTGTTTGAAGTTTGACGGTTTTGAGAGTGGTGACATCTGGCAAGTCTGGAAGCACATAGAAATATGCCGCAGCAATTGCGCCAACACCGAGTAAGCCCAGACTAAAAAAAGCAATAACAAGACGTTTAAACCACTTCAAAAGAAGATTCCATCAATTTAAATAAGATCAGTAGTATATAAGCCATAGAAGAAATGGTGAAGTAAAAGACAAAGGTTTAATTTTAATTAAGACTATAAGTCTTGATGCTTGGGCTTTTATCGTTATAAAAATCGTTAAGGTTGTGACCCGTTCTTTTTGCTTTTTCAGTTTAAATGTACACACATTATTTATTAGGGATGCCTAACACTGAACTCCGCTATATTTAGATGTCGTCAATCAAAAGTCTTAACCTAAATTCAAACTATTCAGTTGTTAGGGTGGTTGATAAAACGAAAGCTCAATGTTTACTTGATATATGGCTCAACAAATAGTTAGAAAGTCTTGTTTATTCGGTTTTGCTTAATTAGAGCCATTTTGCAATGAAAGGCTTGGAATGTTAAAAGTGAACAGCGTTTAAGTCGGTATTCGTTTGTTGATTTAGATTAAGTAACTATTAGAAAACAATAAAATCGGGGTTGTTTGGTGAATAAATATTTGTCTAAAACGCTATAACAGGTAGGTTTTATGTTAATCTACATTTGGAAAACATTAATTAAGTGACGTTTGACTATGCTCTCGAAATTTTGGAAGCGCCAAGCTCCGCAGATGGTAGGAATTGATATCGGTTCCCATCAGATTAAAGCGATACTGCTGAGTAAAACTGCTGACGGATATAAAATTCTAAGTTACGCCTCCATCCCGCTTAAAAAAGGGGCGCTTAACGATCATGAAATCCGTGATAATGAAGCCATTGTTGAAGCATTAAAACAAGTTAAACGCACACTTCCTAAATCCATCAAATATGCAGTAGTTGCGGTTTCTGGCTCATCAGTGATGACAAAAGTCATCTATATGGATGCCTCTTTGAATGAGGAAGAAATGGAAGCGCAAATAGAGATTGAAGC
Source organism: Shewanella youngdeokensis (assembly GCF_033180165.1). GTDB lineage: Bacteria > Pseudomonadota > Gammaproteobacteria > Enterobacterales > Shewanellaceae > Shewanella > Shewanella youngdeokensis. The sequence continues at coordinate 4,153,340 of NZ_CP136522.1, read as the reverse complement.
TGATAATTTAATTCCTTACTCGTTGGACGAAGTTAATATCGACTTTGAAACTCTCTGCGAAAATAAAACTGATCCGAGTAAAGTCGACGTACTATTAAGTGCCTGCCGTTCTGAAAACGTTGATAGTCGCATTGATGCGCTTGAGGCGGTTAATCTTGAGGTTAAGGTAGTCGATGTTGAAGGTTACGCTCTCGGGCGAGCTTTTGAAATGGTTGCGACGCAACTGCCCCCTGGCGCAGAAAACAAAGTGGTGGCGCTGGTGGATATTGGTGCCAATATTACTACATTTTCGGTTGTCGAAAATGGCGAAACAACCTTCATCAGAGAGCAAGCGTTTGGTGGTGAGCAGTTTACTCAGTCGATATTGTCATTTTACGGGATGAGCTATGAGCAAGCCGAAAACGCCAAACTTGCCGGAGAGTTACCACGAAACTATATGTTTGAAGTGTTATCTCCGTTTCAAACGCAGTTATTGCAACAAATAAAACGTACATTACAAATTTACTGCACTTCGAGCGGTAAAGATAAAGTCGACCATATTGTTCTTTGTGGTGGAACGGCCAAGCTTGAGGGGATGGCCAACTTAATGATTAATGAATTAGGGATCAATACTATTGTTGGTGACCCTTTCAAAGGGTGTCTGCATGCTGATGATGATATTAGGCATCAGCTTGAGCCTAATATTGGTAAATATATGCTGGCATGTGGATTGGCACTCAGGAGTTATGCGCAATGGCGAACATAAATCTCCTGCCTTGGCGTGAAGAGGCCAGAGAAAAGAAAAAAAGAGATTACACTGGCGTATTAGCGTTGGTGTTTTTGGTGTCGGGTCTAATGGTTTACTTATCGCTAATGGCGATTGATGTGTTATCTAGTAATCAGAAAGCACGTAACAGTTATTTGCAAACCGAAATACACGTTCTGGATAATCAGATTTCTGAAATAACCGAGATCAGGACGCGTAAAAAAGACATTGAACGTCGTACCGAAATTATTTTGGGCTTACAACAGTCCAGAAATCTACCGACTCATGTATTAGACGAGTTAGTTCGCATTGTGCCCGCCGGCATTTATCTATCCAGTATCGAGAAAAAAGGCAGCATGCTTTGGATTGAAGGCCGAAGCGAATCAAACAATAACGTTGCGAATATGATGCGTAAAGTCAAAACATCAGTCTGGTTGCAAGACCCAAACATGCAGTCAATTGTGGCTCAAAACGAAGAGCTACGCCAACTCCAGCGCTTTACTCTTAGAGTTACGATTGCAGACCATGAACAAGTGGGTTCAATTTTGACAAAAGGATCGACTAAATGAATCTCGACCTAAGTCAATTTAACGATATCGATTTCGAAAATATAGGTGCATGGCCAAAACTGGTTAAAGTGGTATTTGCTCTTTTGGTGGCGGTTTGTGTTTTCATTGCAAGTTACTTTTTGGTCGTGTCTGACGTGATTGATGACCTCAATGCTGAATACCAAAAAGAGGAGCAGCTAAAAAATGATTTTAAATCTAAATATCAATTAGCGGCGAATTTAAAGTTATATCGAGAGCAGCTAAACGTAATGGAAGGGCAATTTTCAGAACTGTTAAAGATGTTGCCGTCGCAAAATGAAATGCCGGGCTTGTTGGATGATGTGACCTTTGTGGCTACAGATGCAGGGCTTAAAATTACTAGCTTAGATTGGGATTCTGAAATTGTTCGAGATTTTTACATTGAGTTCCCTATTAAAATTGCAGTTAATGGCGATTACCATGAACTAGGGCACCTCGTCAGTGGTGTCGCCAAGCTCCCTCGTATTGTAAGTTTGCATGATTTTAGTATTAAGCGAGATGGTACTGGTTCGCTGAGTATGGATATTTTAGCTAAAACATACCGCTTTAAAGAAGGGGCAGAACTGCCCGCAGCTAAAGGGGGAAGTAAATGATGAAGCTATTGCCAGTGGTTATTGCAGCATTGTTGGTCTCCGGCTGTGACAGGGATCAAAGTGACCTAGAGCTATTTGTAACCACAACTAAAGCGCAGCATATTGCCCGCGTTAAACCATTAGCTGAAACACCCAAATTTGAACATTTTTCTTATCAAGCTGACTTAATGCGTAGTCCATTCATGCCGCCTTCAAGAGAGTTAACTGAAGAGGTGGTTGACACCACTAAGGATTGTTTGCAGCCAGATCTCAAACGCCGCAAAGGCCGACTAGAGACATACGCATTAGATAATCTGAAAATGCGCGGAACATTAAGTGACTCCGCAGGCATTTGGGCTTTGCTCGAAACCAGCGACGGCAGCGTTTACCGTCTCGGGGAAGGCCAATATTTAGGGCTTTATCATGGGCGGATCGCGCAGGTGACGCCACAACAAATCGAGATTATAGAATTAATCCCAGATGGTTCAGGTTGCTGGACAGAACGTAGCAGCAGCATGGAACTCACAGGAGAATAATAAAAGGATGACTAAGGGGATCATGGGACTGTCTATTGCACATCGAGCCTATAATAAGGCTGCGTTTTTAATTAAAGCTACTTTTGCTTTCACCCTTCTGCTAGGTGTTGTTCCGCTCACTCATGCGGCAAATAAGCTTATTGATGTTAAATATCATACTTTAGTTGATCACCAGCTAGAGTTGCAGTTGGTATTTGAGGACATCATTACCGAGCCAAAGATTGAGTTGAATGCAGACCCTGCGCAAATCATTTTGGGGTTCTCTGAAAGCTATTCAGAATTAGAAAAACAAACCATCGCCATTGATATGGTCGATGTACAAACCATCAGCTCGGTTCAAAATGGTGCGGCACTGCAAGTGTTTGTTGGTTTAGAAAGTGTTAAGGCGTATCAAGGTCGAGTTGAAGGGAATACCTATCGACTAACGATTAATGACGAAGTGATTAATCATAGCAATGCTGAAGCCAATCCATTTTTAAACAATATAGAAAATATTGATTTTAAAAGATTAGCAGATGGTGGCGGCCAGCTGTTGGTGACATTGAGCAATAATTCAGTGGCTGCTAACGTTGAGCAGGTCGGGGCTAGCCTAGAGCTAAAGTTATACAACACTGATATCAGCGACGACATGCTTTACGTGATGGATGTGCTCGATTTTGCCACTCCAGTCAATTATTTTGAAACATTTAAAGAGGACCTCACTAGCCGATTTCTTATCGACATAGAGGGCACATATGAATACAGCTATGAGCAAAATGATCGACTCTTTACACTCAATATCAACCAGACAGAACGCCTCGATATTGTAAAAGAAGAGAAAAAATATAATGGTCGTTCGTTGTCTTTGAACTTTCAAAATATCTCTGTGAGAACCGTCCTACAGATTATCGCCGACTATAACAATTTTAACTTAGTGACTAGCGATACCGTAGAAGGTGAAATCACCTTGCGCCTAGATGACGTGCCTTGGGACCAAGCGCTTGATCTAATTTTGCAAACTAAGGGACTTGATAAGCGTATTGAAGGCAATATCTTAATGGTTGCCCCAAGTGAAGAAATTGCCATTAGAGAAAGCCAAGAGCTGAAAAACTTACAAGAAGTCAAAGAGCTTGCGCCGCTATATTCTGAATACATACAGATTAACTACGCCAAAGCCATTGATATCTCAGGCTTACTCAAAAGTGAAGACTCAAGCTTACTTTCAAGTCGTGGTAGCGTCGCAGTGGACGAGCGTACCAACACCTTATTGGTTAAAGACACCGAAGAAACGCTAGAGAACATTCATCGTTTAATCGAAGTGCTTGATATACCGATTAGGCAGGTGTTAATTGAGTCTCGCATGGTGACGGTAAAGGACAACGTTGCCGAGGATCTGGGAGTACGTTGGGGCATTACCGATCAGCAAGGTAGCAAAGGCACATCAGGTAGTTTAGAGGGCGCTAATGACATCGCTAACGGTTTGGTTCCGAGCCTAGATGATAGGTTAAACGTTAACCTTCCTGCTGCAGCGACTAACGCCAGTAGTATCGCTTTTAGCGTGGCTAAACTTGCAGACGGTACTATATTGGATCTTGAGTTAAGTGCACTCGAGCAAGAAAACAAAGGCGAAATCATTGCCAGCCCGAGAATCACGACCTCAAACCAAAAAGCGGCTTATATTGAGCAAGGTGTCGAAATCCCTTATGTGGAGGCAAGCTCAAGTGGCGCAACCACAGTGACCTTTAAGAAAGCGGTTTTATCACTAAAGGTTACGCCGCAGATTACGCCAGACAACCGCGTAATACTGGATTTAGAAATTACTCAAGATTCACAAGGTGAGGTGGTTACCACGCCAACGGGTGAGGCAGTATCAATCGATACTCAACGTATTGGAACTCAAGTGCTGGTGGACCATGGTGAGACGATTGTACTGGGTGGGATATACCAGCAGCAATTGATCAGCAGCGTGAGTAAAGTGCCTATTTTAGGCGATATTCCTTACCTCGGTTTTATGTTTAGAAGCACATCAGACAAAAACGAGCGACAAGAGTTTCTTATTTTCGTGACGCCGAAAATTGTTTCAGAAGCTTTGTAATCGGATTTAACTATTAAAAAGCCAGTGTTTAGCACTGGCTTTTTGGTGAGAAAAATAGAATTTTAATAGAAATGCGTAACTACACTTGCCATCGACCGTGGTTAGCTGAGATAATCCGCGGTCAAGTCTCAATAGAGCAAGGTAACATTTAAGGTCGACTCTTTTTCTCGGGTTGACGTAGGCATACTTCAAATAAGATTTAGACGTATATAGCAATGGCCGAAAAACGTAATATTTTCCTAGTAGGCCCTATGGGGGCTGGTAAAAGCACTATAGGCCGTCATCTGGCACAGATGCTGCACTTAGAGTTCCACGATTCAGATCAAGAAATTGAAAGCCGAACAGGCGCTGACATTGCGTGGGTTTTTGATGTCGAAGGCGAAGAAGGCTTCCGCGTTCGAGAAACACAAGTTGTTGCTGACTTAACCGAAAAGCAAGGTATCGTGTTAGCAACGGGTGGTGGTTCAATTCAGAGTAAAGAGATCCGTAATAATCTTTCTGCTCGCGGGATTGTTGTCTACCTCGAGACTACAATCGACAAGCAAGTAGCGCGTACGCAAAGAGACAAGCGTCGTCCACTACTGCAAGTAGATGATCCAAGAGAAGTGCTCGAAAATCTCGCAGAGGTACGTAACCCTCTATATGAAGAGATTGCTGACGTCATCGTGAAAACCGATGAACAAAGCGCAAAAGTAGTCGCAAACCAAATAATTGAGCAATTAGGTTTTTAAGATATGACGAAACAAGTTCTGGTTGAGCTCGGTGTACGTAGTTACCCAATAGTCATTGGCCAGAATTTGTTTAGTAATGGCGAGCCTTTGGCTCGTTATCTTAAAGGCAAAAATATCCTCATTGTCACAAATGAAACGATAGCGCCACTGTACCTTGCAAAGGTACAAGCCATGCTATCTGCTTTTGCTTGTGTAAAACCTGTGATTCTACCCGATGGCGAGCAATATAAAACGCTCAGCCAAATGGATGCTATTTTCACTGCTTTACTCCAACAGAATATGGGCCGAGATACGGTACTTATTGCTTTGGGTGGTGGTGTTATTGGTGACATGACCGGGTTTGCAGCGGCTAGTTACCAACGCGGTATCGACTTTATTCAGTTTCCTACCACGTTGTTGTCTCAAGTCGATTCATCGGTTGGAGGCAAAACAGCAGTTAATCACCCGCTGGGTAAAAATATGATCGGTGCGTTTTATCAGCCGAAATATGTATTGATTGACACCGACTGTTTAAGCACGTTACCAGCAAGGGAGTTTGCTGCTGGTATGGCTGAAGTGATTAAGTACGGGATTATGTGGGACGCTGCGTTTTTCAGCTGGCTGGAAAACAACGTTGAAGCATTAAAAGCGCTAGATACTCAAGCGCTTGAATATGCGATTGGGCGTTGCTGCGAAATCAAAGCCGATGTGGTTGAAAAAGATGAAACAGAGCAAGCAGTGAGAGCACTGCTTAATTTGGGTCATACTTTTGGGCACGCGATTGAAGCTGAGATGGGTTACGGCGTTTGGTTACATGGTGAAGCAGTCTCTGCTGGCACAGTCCTTGCTGCTTTAACGTCTAATAAGCTGGGGCTAGTAGAAGAGTCAATTGTTTGTCGTATAAAGGCATTGTTTTCAGCGTTTGACCTTCCGACAGCAGCACCAGATTCAATGAATTACGAGCAATTCATTAAACATATGCGCCGAGATAAGAAAGTACTCAAAGGGCAACTGCGATTAGTTTTACCTGAAGGTTTAGGCCAGGCAGGGATCTACAGCAACGTGACTGACGAATTACTTCAAGAGGTTATCGACTGCGCATAAATTATGTAGCAGGTGATCGGTGATAGCGAACTATATTCCTTCAATTTTTCTACGTATTAGTCAGGCTAAGTGCACTCTGCACTGGTGCGTATTACTGCGCTCGTTCCAGTTATTCTCAACACTTATCAATGTGAAGGCGGTTAATTAAATGTCATTAGCCGAGGCCACCTTGCTACCTAGTCAAGAAGCACTCTTAAATCGATTACAGCATATTAGTTTGTATGGTCAGCAGTTGATTGTACTAACTGGTGAAATTGGTTCAGGTAAAACCACACTGGTGACAGCGTTATTAACTGAACTAGAAGAGTTTAGTTCAGCATTAGTCATTTGCCCAAAACATTGTGATAGCGCTGAAATTAGGCGAAAAATATTGGTGCAAATACTAACCGAACCAGTATTTGACGACGAACTCCCTTTACCTGAAAGCCTGCTTCAAGCAGCTTCTGAGCTGCCCACTGCCAGTTGTATCGTCTTAGATGATGCTGAATATTTACCGTTAGAGATTTGGGCTGAATGCATTGTCTTGAGCCAAATGTCTTTTGGCGGTAAAACCGTCAATGTGACCATGACATCGACGGCCGAATTTCTCAATGATGTCCTACAGCAATTGCCAGTTGATCAGCGTCACTTGCTACTGCCGTTAGATATTGAACCGATTGATTGCACTGAAAGAGAAGGTCTTTATTACACTTTATTAAGCCGTAGCGAAGCCCAGCCTTTTACGCCTAGAGAGATAGTGAAAGACAGATTAGCAGCGCAAAGTGGTACGCCAAAAGAGGTGGTCACGTTACTTGAATTAGCGCTAAATGGCGATGCTGACAAGCCTGAAAAAAGCGCTAAGTGGGAACGCTTAGGCATTACCTTGTTTGTGATTATATCGGTAACCTTACTTGCGTTTTTGTACACAGATAAAACCCCAACCGTTGGCCACAGTCAAAAAGTAGTGTTTGCGGGTAAGTCGGTTTTAGGGTCAACTTTTGTTGCTGATTACGGCGAGCAGCTATTAGCAGGGTATAGGCAGCAACTTGTCACATCGAACCGTGAGTCTCAAGCATTAAGTCGCACCGATAATCAGCGACTCGATGAGCCAAAAGGGCAAGTGGCGAGCGTTAATACTAATAATGCAGTGCCGGCAGGCTCCATAACAGAAGAGACTGAGCCAGAACGTGAGTCTAAAGTAGAGACTTTTTCTGCCCAGACATCGGCAAACATTGGCAGTGTGGTCAATAATGACATAGCAGCAAAAAAGATGAATAAGCAGCGTAGCGGTTATACTTTGCAACTTGCAAGTGTAGCGTATTTAGCGTCTTTATCTAGGATGTTAGACAGCGTAAAAGAGTATGACACAGTCATGGTTGCACGGTATAAAAACCGTTGGGTTGTGCTGATGGGGGAGTTTGACTCACCGCAGCAGGCTCGCCAACAATCGTTGAAATTAACTGCAAATACTGATGTTAGCGCGCCCTGGATCCGAAAGTGGCAGGATCTTAACGAATATGAGTTACAAGATAGGCTTCCGACTCGTGAAATTAACAAATAAAAAGAGTACAATCACAGCTCTCTTTTTCACAGTGTTCAATCAATTTAAATGATTAAAAAACAAAGGGCCTTCCTAAAGTGGGCTGGCGGAAAATTTAAACTGATTGAAGCTTTAAAAAAGCATCTTCCACAAGGCGACAGGCTCGTTGAACCTTTTGTGGGAGCAGGTTCAGTTTTTCTCAATACAGACTACGACCGCTATCTTTTATGCGATATTAATCAAGATTTGATTAATTTGTATAAAATCGTGCAGTCGCATCCAGAAAAATACATAAAAGCGGCTAAAGCGTTGTTCGTCCCAGAGATGAACCAAAAAGAAGCGTATTACAAAATCCGCACTAGCTTTAACGAGACAACAGATCCGTTCAAGCGCTCTGTCTATTTTCTGTATATGAACCGACATGGTTTTAACGGGTTATGCCGTTATAACCGTAAAGGTGGCTTCAATGTGCCGTTTGGTTCGTATAAAAAACCTTACTTTCCTGAAAATGAAATCCGTGCATTTTCGGTTAAATCACAGCGAGCTGAATTTCGTTGCATAGGTTATGAAGAAGCAATCGATATGACCCAAAGCGGTGATGTTGTTTATTGTGATCCCCCTTATGCACCGCTTTCATCTACGGCGAGTTTTACCACCTACGTGGGATCAGGCTTCTCGTTAGATGACCAAGCTCTGCTGGCTAGAAAATCGCGTCATACTGCGATTGAACGTGGCATACCAGTGTTGATTAGTAACCATGACATTCCGCTCACAAGAGAGTTGTATCATGGTGCGACCTTTGACACCATTCAAGTGCAGCGTAACATTAGTCAAAAAGGCAATGGTCGTAAGAAAGTGGACGAACTAATGGCGTTATATGATGACGCATACCACATCGAAAATGACTAACTTAACCAAGCACTTGGTTAACAATCAATAGTAGTCCCAGCACAAAAAAAACTGCGAGCAAAACACCCATAACAATAAAGGGTACAGGTGATGAGGTTGTAAAATCTCTGCGCCGGTTTTGCTCTGTTTGTACGCCAATAAATGCAGCTAACGTACTCAAAAGCACTTGCCACCATTTAAGTAGCATCAGCGTTTATTCGCCCTTCATTGGAGAGTGATTGTTGGGAGCGCTTTTATGGCCATAAAGCAGTTCAAACAGCTCGGTAAAGTGCAGTTGACTAGTAGGGCTTTTACCAGACAACCAGCTTGTCCAGCTTAAATCATGTGAGGGAGATGCACAGCGGTTTTGCGGGTGACTTGCGGGTAGGCTTGAGTTGTACTTCGAGTCACATGCGGCATTAAAGGCTAGCTCAACAGGTTGCGATGTTAAGCTCACAGCACCTGCAGCAGTCGTTGCGGCACCAAAAAACGCAGCGGCTCTTAATGTTGCTGTTTTCTTCAGTAATCCTTTCATGTCGACTCCTCTTTTAGCCTAGGCAAAATATTATAGCAAAAAAGGCTATATTTTAAACATATTTAGTATGTAACCCTCGTTTTTTCGTTGTAATGCAATATTTTAGCGGGTCAATTGCGCTAAATAAGCCTGTAGGTGTAGAGCACACGGACCGCAAAAGGTAGAATAGTGCACTTCTTAAACATACTGTGGGTTTGTTATGCGTCCATTTTTGATTGCTCCTTCTATTTTGTCTGCTGATTTTGCGCGTTTAGGTGAAGATGTTGATGCGGTACTTAATGCCGGTGCCGATGTCGTTCATTTTGATGTTATGGACAACCACTATGTGCCTAATTTAACGATTGGTCCAATGGTGTGTAAAGCCTTACGTGATTATGGTGTTACTGCTGATATTGATGTGCACTTAATGGTTAAACCTGTTGATAGCCTTATTCCTGATTTCGCCAAAGCGGGCGCTTCAATTATTACTTTTCACCCAGAAGCGACCGAGCATTTAGACCGTAGCTTACAGCTAATCAAAGAGTCGGGTTGTAAAGCCGGCTTAGTGCTTAACCCAGGCACACCGTTGCACTGTTTAGACCATGTTATGGACAAGCTTGATGTCATTTTGTTGATGTCAGTCAATCCCGGTTTTGGTGGTCAGTCTTTCATTCCATCAACGTTAAGCAAGCTGCGCCAAGTGCGAAAGTTAATTGATGACAGTGGTTACGACATTCGTCTTCAAGTTGATGGTGGAGTCAAAGTGGATAACATTGCTGAAATTGCGGCTGCAGGCGCCGATATGTTTGTTGCCGGTTCGGCTATTTTCAACCAGCCGGACTACAAAGTCGTTATTGACCAAATGCGCGCTGAATTAGCGAGCGTGGAGGCTTAATCAATGGCTGACTTTCGCCAAATTAAAGCGATAGCATTTGATTTAGATGGCACGCTCATTGATAGCGTGCCAGATCTTGCTGCCGCAGTTAATGCTACATTGCAAGAGTTGGATTTGCCGCTCACGACGGCAGAACAAGCGCGAAGTTGGGTTGGTAATGGCGCCGAAATGCTCATGCGCCGAGCGCTGAGTTTTGCGTTAGGCACCGATGTCAGTGAGGCTAAATTAGCGGCTAGCATGCCAAGATTTATGCATTTTTATAAGCAGCATTTGCAACAACATAGCCGCTTGTATGACGATGTTATTCTGGTGCTTAAGCAACTCTCTGCTGCCGGCTTTAAGTTGGCGGTGGTCACTAACAAGCCTTATGAATTTACTATCCCGCTACTTAAAGCTTTTAAGCTTGATAGCTACTTTTCGATAGTGCTGGGTGGCGATTCATTGGCTAAAATGAAACCTGACCCGTTACCTCTTGCGCATATTTTGCAGCAGTGGCAATTAACTCCAGCGCAGCTATTAATGGTTGGTGACTCAAAAAATGACATCTTAGCCGCAAAAGCGGCTGGGATAGCGTCAATTGGCTTGACCTATGGCTACAACTACGGTGAAGATATCGCACTGAGCAGCCCCGCTGCAGTATGTGAACAATTTAATGAAATTTCAGCGTTAATGAATGTAACCGCTGAATCAATGGAGCAATAAAAGAATGACTGCAAAACCTGTCGTGTTTAGTGGTGCTCAACCATCTGGTGAGCTGAGTATTGGTAATTACATGGGTGCACTTCGTCAGTGGGTTGGCTTACAAGACACTCACGACTGTATTTATTGTGTTGTTGATTTACATGCGATTACCGTTAGGCAAGATCCTGCCGCGCTACGTGAAGCATGTTTAGATACGCTTGCTATCTACCTTGCTTGTGGCATTGACCCAGAAAAAAGCACCGTATTTTTACAGTCGCAAGTACCACAGCATGCGCAACTGAGCTGGGCATTAAACTGTTACGCTCAAATGGGTGAGCTTAACCGTATGACGCAGTTTAAAGACAAGTCGCAAAAGCACGCTAACAATATCAACGTGGGCTTGTTTGGCTACCCAGTATTGATGGCCGCCGACATTTTACTTTATCAAGCAAATGAAGTGCCTGTTGGACAAGACCAGAAGCAACATCTAGAGCTAACACGCGATATTGCAACTCGCTTTAACAACGCTTACGGCGAAACATTTGTAGTGCCTGAGCCGTTTATCCCTGAAACGGGTGCGAAGGTTATGTCACTACAAGATCCTCAGAAGAAGATGTCTAAGTCTGACGAAAACCGTAACAACGTAATTGGCTTGCTCGACGAACCTAAAGCGATTATGAAAAAAGTTAAAAAGGCGATGACCGATGGCCAAGAGCCGCCAGTCGTGCGCTTTGACGTTGACGAAAAACCGGGTGTGTCTAACTTAATTAGCTTGATGTCAGGCTGTAATGGTCAATCAATTGCTGACATTGAAAAAGCATTCGAAGGTAAAATGTATGGTCACTTAAAAGTGGCGACCGGTGAAGCAGTTGTCGACATGCTTGAGCCAATTCAGGCGCGCTACCGTGAGTTAAGAGCTGACGAAGACTACCTAAACGCAGTCTTTAAAGCGGGCGCTGAAAAAGCCAAAGCACGTGCTGAAGAGACCATCAAAAAGGTTTACGAAAAAATCGGTATGATTGTATAGTCAGTCATTAGTAGGACTTACATGTTTAAAAAGCCAGTTTAATACGCTGGCTTTTTTTGTGGCTGTAATAAAGCCTGCTGTTACGCCGTAATATGTCACTGTGGGCTTGAGCTTAGCTGCAGCAAAAAAAAATCACCGAGCCAAAGCGCGGTGATCTTGTTAATTGCTGTACTGTAGTTTGCTAGCGTGAATAACCGCTTTATGTGCCGACTATGGCTTAACGTATTCAAATACCTTTATCACTTTACGCACACCGGCAGTATTACGTGCTACGTCTACGGCAAGGTCAGCTTGGCTGCGCTCTACAAGCCCGACTAAAAACACTTCGCCGTTTTCGGTAACCACTTTAATCTTGGTTACATCAAGCCCGTCTTCACTCAGCATACGGCTTTTAACCTTGGTGGTGATCCACGAGTCGTTGCTGCGAGTGGTAAATGAGGTTGGGTTGCCGATCCTTATTTGATTATGGATCTTACCGCCAATGTTAAGTGCCTGAACGGTACGAATTGCTTTGTCTCTCAGCATTGAGTTTGGTGCCTGCCCAATCATCAAGACATTAGTATTCATGACCACAGCACTTATATTAGCTTGGTTTTTAAGGTCATCATGGGATGACAGTGCGCTGGCGATGTTAAAGTCGGCATTGGTATCGTCAAGCTGGGTTTTTAAGCTACGCTCATCATTCACCATCATTGCGCCACCAACAGCGCCCACCATTACAGCACCCGCACAGCCTTGCAGCATAAGCAGTATGGCCATTAATGGCAGCAGTGTTCTCATGCTAATTCGTCCTGTGGGAATAGCGTGCGGTCAATGTTGTCACACAAGCAATGAATTGCCAGTAAGTGCACTTCTTGAATGCGCGCAGTTACATTTGACGGTACACGGATCTCAACGTCGTTTACGCTAAGTAAGCCGGCCATTGCGCCGCCGTCTTTACCCGTTAACGATACTATGGTCATATCACGGCTAAGTGCTGCTTCCATCGCTTTAATAACGTTACCAGAGTTACCACTGGTTGAAATAGCTAGCAAGATATCGCCCGGCTGACCAAGCGCCATGATCTGCTTCGAAAAGATTTCATCGTAGCTATAGTCATTTGCAATCGCAGTAATGGTTGAAGTGTCGCAGCTCAACGCAATTGCTGGCAAAGGTGGGCGTTCAATTTCATAGCGATTTAATAACTCTGCTGAAAAATGTTGTGCATCACCTGCGCTACCACCATTGCCACAAGCCAAAATTTTGTTGCCGTTTAATAAGCAGTGCACCATCATTTCAGCCGCTTTAGCGAGTGATTCAGGTAATGCCTCTGAAGCATCAATTTTGGTTTGAATGGATTCAGTAAAGCTATCTTTAATGCGCTCTAACATGGAGTTACCTTATGTCTATAAATGGTGTTTTCGCAAACACCCAAATGTAAATTAATTCGGATTAAAAAGCGTCGCGGATCCACTGTATACCAGCAGGATCAGCCGCGATAACATCGAACCGACATATGGCGTCGATTCGGTTCAACTGTATGTAATGGTTCGCGGCCTTTCGTAACCGCTCGGTTTGCGCAACGCTTAATGCGTTAACTGCACCGCCATATTGGGTGTGGCTACGGTATTTAACCTCGACAAACACCCAGTCATTGCCATCGCGCATAATAAGGTCGATTTCACCAAAACGATATCGTGCATTTTGTTCGACAAACTTAAGTCCGTGTTGTTCCAAATATTGTCGCGCGGCGACTTCAGCTGCTTGTCCTTTAACCGCTGTTTTCTCTTTCAAATTCGCTGCATCCTTGTGGCGGTATCTGAATGTAACTTAACATGCTATTGCATCCTGCACTGGGCAGCGTTATCAACTTAAAGTGGGCGCAAGTTACCGCGTTGGTAACGTCCCCAACTTAGTTGGCGATTAATCGTGCCGTCAGGTTGTACCGACAAAATACCACTTCTACCTGAAAACTGGTAACCAGGTAGTGCGCGCATTTGCGCAAGTTTACCGACTAAATCAAGTGCGTCATAGCCCATAATGTATAAGCGTTTGCGACTGTTGCTCCATTTAGGCCATAACTCATTTACCATTCGCGTTTCGGTATTGGGCGTAATTAACCACGGTATATCGCTAATGGTTAGGTTATTTAGTTCAGTTGCTGTTTCGCGGGTATTACTTTCTGCTCGGCTACGGCTGGTGGTATACAACGGCACGGGTTGTGCAAAAACACTAAAGTTAACGTCGATAAACGGCTTTAATAGCAATAAGTCGCGGCTAGCAGAGATCATGTAAATCGCGTCGATATCACGGCGAGAGCGAAAATCTGCTTCAATTTTTGGCGTTAAAATCGCTTTAATACGCGCAATACGTTCTTTACTGTCGGTTACGCCTAAAGCCTCTTGTACCGTCAGTTTCATTTTATCGCCCGCATCGTAGTAATGTATTTCAGCGGGTTTATGGGTTAGCTGCTGCCAAGCGTCGCTAAAGCTATCGGCCATACGGTGGCCAACGGCGTCATTACTTACCAATAGCAGTGGTTGTTGTATACCGTCGTTATAAAGGCGCTGGGCGGCGTCAATGGCTTCATCGGTAGGTGATAGCGCAAAGAAAAACGTGTCATCTTGCGGGGTAAAGCCATCAGCATTATTTAAAAATAGCTGCGGAATACGTTTATTGGCTACTGGGGCTGGGGTTGCAGCAACCGGCATGACACTGCGTGTCGCGGGGAGCGCTGTTGTTGGCGCCTCGACCGCTGCTGGCTGTGTGACTGTATTTTTAAGCTGCTCGACCTCGGACTGTAATAACGGCCCTATAATAAATTCAGCGCCCGCAGTGACCGCTTGTTGATACGCCAGCGTAGCTCCTTGAGCAGTATCAAAAAAGTTAATCGCTACAGTATTGTCACCGGTGGCCATATAGTTAGCAATAATTCCTTGCTTAACAGAGTCGGCAACGACAGCGCGTGGGCCTGTTAACGGTAGCAGTACTGCAATGTTTTTCGGTTGGTACGGTTGCGTGTTTAAAGCGTTAGCAAGGTCGGTGGGTAACTTTGCCGCTGCCGGATGATTTGGGTTAAGTTGTTGCCAGCTGCCCAATTTGCGCACTAGGTCATTAGGGTTAACTGCATAATGTTTGGCAATATAAGCTAGCTGCACCCAACCAGCAAAAATAGGGTTAGCTATGTCATCACGAAAGCTCAGTAGTGTGTGCTCATTAATCGGCTGCAATAACTGCCAAATTTGATTATTCGTCTCATAGGCTTGCGTCGAGGGTAAGTATTGGCTCAGTAAGCTGAGCTGCCTCACTTGTTCTATAGGCTGATTGGTTTGCTGGTACAAACGTGCCTTAAACTGGTAATAACTAACCCATTGCCAGTTAGGCAATGTCCAAGTTTTAGGGTAATCGAGCGACTTAAGGGCATTATCATAGGTCGATGTCATCTCTAAAACCCGTGCTGAAAGGTATTTATGTTCAGCGAGTAGTTCAGGTTTTTGGGTGATATCTTGCCCAAGAGACTGCAATGATTTATCGGCAGTGCCAACATTACCTTCGTTAAGTAGTGCGTGTGCAGCTAATAAAATATACTTATCACGCATTTCACGGTTTTTTTCATCAGCCGCTAACGTTAAATACTGAGATGAAGCCATCGTCACTGCAGACAAATAAACTTCTTTCTTTTCAGTCTTTACTGGCTCAGTTGGTGTAGAACAACCGAACAGAGCAGTCGATAAAATCGCGATTGAGATAAATTTAGTTGAATTCAGTCTTTTTAACACAGGTCTTCACTCTGGTAAGATGCTGCTATTAGTTTAACCTGCTCTTACGCTTGGCGAAAGTCTTGTTAAAAACTCTTGCCATTAGTTAATACAGAGGTAGATATGGACCTGTCGGTCGCGCTTTATATTGTTCCAACCCCAATCGGGAATTTAGGGGATATTAGTAGCCGTGCAATTGAGGTGCTTAACCAAGTATCACTCATCGCCTGCGAAGATACTCGCCATAGTGGTAAGTTATTGAGCCACTTCGGTATTGAAACCCGAAAAACCGCACTGCATGATCACAACGAACGTGACCGAGCGCAGTGGATTATTCAAAAATTAGGGTTAGGTGAGTCTGTTGCACTAATTTCTGACGCTGGCACGCCACTGATTTCAGATCCCGGCTACCATTTAGTAAAGCAAGTGCGAGAAGCTGGTTTTAATGTTGTTCCGCTGCCGGGGCCATGTGCAGCGATTACCGCATTAAGTGCATCAGGCTTGCCATCAGACCGGTTCTCGTTTGAAGGCTTTTTACCGTCAAAAGAAAAGGGCCGCTTAGACAAACTAACCGCGCTAAAAGAAGACCCTCGCACGCTTATTTTTTACGAATCACCACACCGTATTGTGCACAGCCTCGAGTCAATTGCTGCCGCGCTGGGTGACGACCGTGAAATAGTCATGGCGCGTGAAGTGACCAAAACATTCGAAACCTTCTTGTCTGGTCCGGTTGGCGAAGTGCTGCAAACCGTTAAAGATGACCCAAACCAGCAACGCGGTGAAATCGTATTGATGTGTCATGGACATCGCACTGACGAAGAATCGGAGTTCTCAACCGTGGTTATCGAAACGCTTAAATTATTGTGTGAAGAGCTACCGTTAAAGAAAGCGTCAGCCATTGCTGGGCAAATTTACGGCATTAAAAAGAATGCGCTTTATAAGCATGGTTTAGCCATCGGCCTCTAACAAGAGTTTTGGCTGTCATCGGCACTTAACAGCTTTGTTGATAAACGGCCCATAAGGGTCGTTTTTTGTTTTGCCTTATTGACCCTATTAAAACGCTTAAACCTTGACGGTTAAGCAACAACTGCAGAGCTTGTAAAACCGTTCAAAAAAACAACGTTAAATTTGGGGTGAAGCAAATAGTCGCGCCATAAATGCTGTGATGAGTGAAAGTCCTTGGTTTGTTGCTTGAGCTTAGGCTATAATCCGCGCCGAGTTGGCTAGACAGTTGCCGCGTTCGTAAGAACGGGGAGGAAAGTCCGGGCTTCAAAGAGCAGGGTACCAGGTAACGCCTGGGCGGTGTGAACCGACGACAAGTGCAGCAGAGAGAAGACCGCCAACTTCGGTTGGTAAGGGTGAAAGGGTGCGGTAAGAGCGCACCGTGCGGCTAGTAATAGTCCGTAGCAAGGTAAACTCTACCCGAAGCAAGACCAAATAGGGTCCCGTATGGCGCTGCTCGCGTTGGGACCGGGTAGGTCGCTTGAGCCTGTGAGCGATTGCAGGCCTAGATGAATAACTGTCCACGACAGGACCCGGCTTATCGGCCAACTCACCCATTCAAGCAAAAGGCCTCACAGCAATGTGAGGCCTTTTGTGTTTCTGCCTGTGCCACAAAGTGGGTCACAACCTGTGACACACAAAATCCCTTTATTACTAACAATCGAAATGAACCTTGCCTCCGTTATGGTCTTTTATGGCAACGGTAAACCTCAAAGTTTAGATCTTCTTATAGGGCGTACTAGTGCCGGTTTAACAATGTTGAATATCGGTTGTGATTGCCACGCCTTAAAATTGCCAAAAGATTTGAGTTTAGGGTGGCACACCTTGAGCTACGAGTGTTTCGTTAGGTCTAGGTGGCATGGTTTGTTAGCGTCGTGGGTGTATGCTTTGTGCTTATTCAGCCATGCTCTTGACTAAACCGTAACCAATGCCGCGAAAGGTCTTTAGCTGACAGCTAGAGTTTAATGCCGATAACTTGCGACGAAACCTTGAAACCACGGCTTCAACGGCGTTGGCAGAGGCTTCTTCGTCACTGTCGTAGAGGTTTTTTTCTAAGTTATCTTTAATCACGGTTCTGGGCGCTGCTTGCATTAATGCTTCAATGAGTATGGCTTCGCGGCGCACCAATACTTGGTAGCCGCTAGGGCCTGTGAGTAGTCGGGTTTGTGGATCGTAGTGCAGGTCGGCAAACACCAAGTTTTGCTCTTCTCGGTGCTCAGGGCGGCGCAATATGGCTTTTATGTAAGCTTCAAGTTTCGACATTTCCGCAGGGTTTAGTAAATAGTTATCGGCACCAATACACAGTGAGGCAACACGTTGCTCTGCTGGGTCTCGTGCTGGTAACACTACGCAGGGCAGCTGACCTTGGTATGTTTGTAATATGGCGGTGCCTTGATTATTGGGCAAGCTGAGGTCGAGCAATAAGGCGTCGTAACTAAAGCGTTGCATTGCAGTGTATGCCGTACTGGCGGATTCAGCTAAATCAACGGTATAGCCAGATCTTTGTAATGACTTTTGCAGCATTAATCCAGATTGAAGATGATCTTTTACCAACAAAACTCTCACTAAAAATCCCTCAAATCTTGCGCTAAATCACAATTATTCAAAGACGTTATACGTAATACAAATGATTCTCGTTACGTCAGCTTCGTGTCAGGTTACTGCAGTATGATAAGCGCAATTAACGCTGACTACCTATTAAGTTGTCACATTATCGGACATTTTGTTAAATAGGTTGTCAGCAGCATTTGTAATTTTTCAGTCACTATTGCCGTAAAGGCGGTGACAAATTGCCATTAATTTCATTTTTTAAAAATGTTGTAAGGATTAACAAGCATGAAGTTCTCTGTTATTTCAATGAGCGTGGCGTTCGCATTATTTAGCACCGTTGCCACTGCAAGTGACGTTGCTACTGGAGATATCGAAGTGATTTCGGTTACCGGGCAAGTTCAAGACGTTGCCAGTGCACCCGCTTCGATTACCGTCATTGGAAGTGAACAGCTAGAGGGCATGGCATACC
Source organism: Shewanella youngdeokensis (assembly GCF_033180165.1). Lineage (GTDB taxonomy): Bacteria > Pseudomonadota > Gammaproteobacteria > Enterobacterales > Shewanellaceae > Shewanella > Shewanella youngdeokensis. The sequence goes on along the minus strand of NZ_CP136522.1, from coordinate 4,134,729 downwards.
GCGATATTTCACAGGCTTTAGAAGATGTGCCTGGCGTATTTGTTGATGGTGCGAGTGGCAGCAACAAAGGTGGTATGCAAGAGCTGTCAATCCGCGGTATGGACAGTAAGTACACGCTGTTTTTGGTTAATGGTAAGCCACAAGGTTCGCGTCAGGGTTTTGCTAATGGTTTAGGCGGTGGGTCTGAGTTTGCTTGGATGCCGTCGATTTCTGAAATTGAACGTATTGAAGTGATCCGTGGGCCAATGTCATCACTTTATGGTTCTGATGCCCAAGGCGGTGTGGTTAACGTTATCACTAAACCTACATCAGACATGTGGCAGGGTGAGTTTAGCGCTGAGACTGTTATTCAAGAAAACAGCAAAGCGGGTAACGATCAGCAATACCGTTATAACGTTAGTGGCCCATTATTGAATGACGAACTGTCGTTTTCAATGAGCGGTAGCTACTACGACCGTGATGAAGATGAATTTGACAATGGCTACACAGCGCTTAAAAACATCAATAACACCGCTCGTGTTACTTGGCAGTTGGACGACAATCAACAACTAGAGTTTGAAGGCGGCATTGGTAGCCAAGATACAAGCAGCGATTATAAAGTCTCAAACGGTGAAACCGGTGACGCTGAAATTTCCAGCAGCGACCGTTACTATGTGGGGGCCAGCCACAATATTAATTGGGGCAATAAAAGCACAACTACGTATGTTCAGCATGAAGATATGCACCATGACACGCAAGACAGCTCGTTTCAGCAAACCACGGTTAATAGCTTAACCTCTATTGCGTTTGGTGAGCATGCCTTAAGCGTGGGCGGTCAGTTCCGCCAGCAAGAAACTGAGCACAATGACCGAGCCATTTCTGAGCCTAGCATGTCTCGTTGGGAAGGCGCGTTGTTCAGTGAGGCTAACCTACAAGTGAATGACAGCTTTACTGTAACGGCAGGTTTGCGCTGGGTTTATGACGAAAACTACGGCTCTGAGTTTGTGCCGCGTTTATACGGTGTGTATGACCTTAATGACAACTTGGTCATTAAAGGTGGTTACAGTCGTGGCTACAATACTCCAGACTTACTGCAAGGTGATTCAAATTGGGTTGAAGGCGGCGGTGGACGTTTCCTTGATGGTGCCGACGTGGGTAACTCAGACTTAAACCCTGAATACAGCGACAATTATGAAATTTCGATGAACTGGTACGGTGACAATGGCTTAAGTGCTGATCTTACCGTGTACCACACCGATTTTAATAATCGTATTGATAAAGAAATCATTTGTGAAGGCACGCTCGACGAAAAGGGTTCGCCAGCAAGCGAATGTGTATATATGGGTGAAACCTATCAGGTTGTTTACCAATATCAAAACACTACCGATGCTCAAATTGAAGGGATTGAAACCAGCTTAAACTACCGTCATAACAGCTTTAGAGCGGGCATAAACTACAGCTTTACTAAAAGCGAAGCGTTGTCTGGCGACAATAAAGGCGACCCGTTAAATGACACGCCTGAACATAGCGTTAATGCGAACATCAGCTACCAGCCAACCGACGAGTTGAAGTTGTGGGCTAAAGTACGTTACCGCGGTGAAGCATTTTACGTTAGCCAAGGCCCAAGCATGATCGTACCTGATTATGTTACAGCTGATATTGGTGCTAACTATATGTTAGGTGATAACTTTAATATTTACGGTGGCATTTATAACGTTGCCGATGCTGACATTAACTACGAAGAATACCGTAGTGTGCAAGATGGCCGTCGTTACAGTGTTGGTGTGAAATATATTTTCTAATCGCCGTTGTTATGGCCGTTAGCGTGAGTGGCGACTGTTGCTCACAAGCTTAAATATAAAAAACCGCATCCTATTGGCTGCGGTTTTTTATTGTCTGTTAAGCGGATTAGGCTTAAGCACTGCTCATTCTATGGTTAGAAGTAGTAACCAACATTAATATTGAAGCGCTGGTTGGTGCCGCTATCGCCTACCATTGAACCGCCGACAAAGGGTTGGTTTTCAGCAACAACAAAGTCGACGTAGGTGTATAGTCCGCCAGCGGTAATCGCCATACCTGTAACATTCATAAAGGTATCTTCTTGCTCGGCTGACTTGCCCGTAATTAATGAGTAGTCATTGTAAAAGGTCAGGTTTGATACCGGGCCAATGTTAACCGGGAGGCTGTAGGCAACGTTAGCAATGTAGCTGGTTGCTTCGGCTGGAATAGAGTCGTAAAAGTGGTAGGCAGCCACGACCATGCGGTCAACTTCCATTCCGTCGACATCGTATTTATAGTCTGTGAGCTGTAATTTAACGTTCCAGCGGTCGTAGTTGATTACACTATGCACTGCGGCTGCAAGGTTGTCGCCGTCAGTGCCATTGGCGATTTCAAGCTGGCCAGCTTGTACAGACACACCTAGCTCAACAGCAACGTCATTAAAGTCAAGATTGTGAGCGTATCGGGCGTTAAAAGTGTTTTTCTCACCGGCTTCGTAGCCGTCAGTTGGGGCATCGTAAATGCCTTCACCAGCAAGACGAATACCGACCACATCGTAAGCGTAACGGTCAGTGCGGTCAGTAACGTACCCGTCTATTCCGCCGAGTTCGTCATTTTTGTAGAAGGCAAAATCAAAGCGATTTTTATCACCACTGTAGGTGTAGTTTAAGCCTAGATCTTGATCATCTTCTAAGCCGAGATAAAAGTTAGAGCTGAAAAAGTAACTATTAGACGCCCAGGTTAAAATACCAAACGGAACCTGAGTGACACCGACTTTGGCTTGTTGCTGTTCATCAAAGTTATAGCCTACCCAAGCATGCTGAATCACATTCATGTATTGAAACCAGCGGTATTGGGCTGAAAACACTACATCTTTATAGTGGCCATCAATATCGATACGGAACAGGTCAAAGTCAGCATCGCCACCACGGTCGCTATTGTCATCGTCATAGTTTTCATAGGAATACTGGAAACGAACGGCTCCGCCAATCTTAAGGGAGGAATCTTCTTTGGCTTCAGTTACCGGTTCTTTGGCAGATTCTAATTGTTCAATACGGGCTTTAAGTGCTGCGATCTCTTCGTCTACTGGCGCCGCATAGGCGTTAGTTGAAAGCGCAAGTGCAACGCAGCAAGCAGTCAGTGTGTAACGGGTCATCATTCATCCTTTTAATGGTATTTTTAGAGTCGGTATGCTCGGCGTTATCAGTGAGGTGAGCATAATGTTCACCGGCTCTGTCAAACTCGCACCAGCTTGCCGTCTTTAAGAATAGCTATTCAATTGCCAGTTCGCTGCGCTTAGTTAAAAGCACAGGCAATAAAGTCAATATGTTGAGATTTTAAGTTCTAGTTCTTGGCCTTTGTTCTGTGTATTGGCCATAAATCCAAACAATTTAATGCGGACTAACTTATTAGTAAGTGGTCTTTATGTGCGTTGCACATCAAGTTCAGATTAAGCTGACTTGCGGCCGCTACAAGATAGATAGGGGGCTGGTGGTCATTTAAATCGAGGGAGAAGTTAACAGGTTGTTGGGCGTTGGGCGGTGATCTTAATCAATGAACCTGCCATCAGGCGTGTGTTTTTGCCTAAGTAGGCCTTTTTAGGGCGGTAATTTACAAAGACGTTGTCTATTTAATTGTTATTGGTAACTCTGGTGTTAAGCACTGTTGGCTTGCTCTATTGCTTTTAAACCAAAATGTTTCCGCGTTACACCTGTATTGTACTAATATTCGAGACAATCAAACTCGCGCTGGGCACTTTATGCGCTAATTACCCAACCCTTAGAATAGATCGATTATTTCAAGGAGGAGGGTTGGCTTGAGTCATTACCTAGCAAATACAAGTGTTTTATTGATTACCGTTTTAGCGGTAACACCGCCGGGGGTGTCTGCCAGAGAACGGCAGGCATTATTGCATGATAACGCTGGTAACACTGCGCCTGCAAAGGTAAAAGTAGGTTTGGCTTTGAGTGGTGGCGGTGCTAAGGGCGCAGCCCATGTTGGTGTATTGCGCTATTTAGAGTCGCAGCGAATTAGTGTTGACTACATTACTGGTACCAGTATTGGTGCATATGTTGGTGGTTTATATGCACTAGGGTATAGCGTTGATGATATTGAACGCATCATGCTTGAGCTTGATTGGGTTAGTGGCTTTGATGACACAGTGCCCAGAACTTCGCTGAATTACCATGACAAACAGGACTTCGATCGCTTTAACTTGCCGTTTGAGTTTGGTTCGTTAAATGGTGAAATATTGTTGCCGCAAGGTGTGTTGCGCGGACAAACAATGGCAAACCTTTATATAGAGTCTGCTGGCATCGTGCCGCGACAAGTATCGTTTGATGATTTAGCGATTCCATTCAAAGCCATTAGTACCGACATTGCCACCGGAGGCCCAGTTGTTTTGGAGTCAGGCAACCTATTAACGGCGATGCAAGCGTCGGCTTCGGTGCCGGGAATTTTGCAACCCGTCGAAATTGACGGCAAATACCTGACCGACGGCGGCATGGTGAGCAATATGCCTGCCGATACCGTGCGCGCAATGGGCGCCGATGTTGTGATAGCCATTGATATTGGTGACGATTTAGCCCCAAAAGAGGAGCTCAAAGACAGCTTTGCGATATTGTCGCAGCTGTCCACTATGATGACGCGCGCCAACGCGGTCGAGCAGGTGGCAAACCTGCAGCCACAAGATATTCTCATTCGCCCAGATATTAGCCTGCTTGGCACCACTGACTTTAGTACGATGCCTTTAGGTTTTGAAAAAGGCATGCAAGCAGCGCAAACCCACGCCAGCGAACTTGCATCATTGCAAGTCAGTGACGAGGATTATGCGCAGTACCAAGCTAAGCGGCAGCAATATAATCAAGCTTTACGGGCGTTTCAGCAACGGCCTATCGACAAGATCGTCTTGCAAAATAACAGCCTTAAGTCCTCTGAAAAAATTAAAGCAGCATTAGCCATTGATGCCGGTGACAGTGTTAGTACCGACCAATTGGTTGCTGCCATTGATAACGTGTATGCGCTAAATACGTTTGAGCGTGTGGCGGCGGAAGTGATTGAAGATGATCAGCAAAAAACGCTATTGATCACCGCGCAAGAAAAAAGCTGGGGACCTAACTTTTTTGATATTGGTTTTTCATTAGAAGAGGACTTTTCAGAGATCTCCGATATCAAACTTGATCTCGCTTATACCCTCAATAACATTCTCGACAGCCAAGGGCAGTTACGTTTTGAGTTGTCATCGGGTAAAGAAAAGCTGCTGGCCAGTGAATACCGGTTGCAGCTCGATCCATTGGAACGTTATTACTGGAAGTCACGCTATCAATTTATTCAGAGTGAGGATCTGTATTTTTGGGAAGATGACCTCAGCATAAAAACCATTACTCAGGCGCACGATATTAGCTCATTGATCGGGATTAATCTGAGTAACAATATGATTTTTGAGCTAGGTGTTGCGGCTGAAATGGGTAACATTGAAGGGCCGTCATACATTGACCTCAATATTGATTACTACAGCTACTCTAGCTTTGCGGTGTTTAGCTATGACACACTAGACAGTGATAGTTTTCCTAGCCGCGGTATGCAGCTCTACTTTAAAGGTGCATATAATAACGACCGGTTAGACGAGTTAGTGCTGCCAATTGTGGGTGACGTATTTGGCGATACATCGCTATTTAACTATGATTTTTCCCTCAAGCATGCGGTTAGCTATAAGCAGCATACGTTAATTAATAAAATCAAACTCAGTGGTACCGACAGTAACGATGTGAGCTTAATACACACGCACAAATTAGGCGGTTTCTTAAATTTATCAGGCTTACATAAAAATGAGTTGGTGGGCTCGCAACTCGCTTATGCATCATTGGTATATCAGTATCGCATTAATTGGCAAGGGTTTGGCGGTAAGAGCATACCGCTGTACGTAGGTACGTCAGCCGAGGCGGGTAACGTGTGGCAATACAAAAGTCAGCGTGGCTTTGATGACTTAATTTACGCTAGCAGTTTGTTTGTTGGTACCGAAACCGAGTTTGGCCCAGCAGTGCTAGGTTTTGGTATGAACGACCAGCATAGCAAAACGTTCTATTTAACACTGGGTAAAACCTTTTAGCCTTGTATGCGTGTGAGTTAGTGCAGTATTAAGCGAGTAACGACTATAGTTGCTCGCTTAAAAAGTCTAATAACATTTGCACTTTTGGCGACAGGTGCCGGTTATGTGGGTATAGCGCCCAAATGCCTTCGTCAGCTTGGCGCTGATTTTCGAGTAGAGGAATAAGCTTCCCCACCTCAATTAACTCGCTGACGTAGTAGTCCGGTAACTGAATTATCCCCAAACCTTTAATGGCGGCATCTACTAATGCGTAGCCACTATTGCAGCTTAAGTTTCCTTTTACTCGAATATTGCGCGCTTTACCATTTTCTTGAAAGCGCCAGTAGTCACGAGTGCCAACAAGGCAGTTATGTTGGTCTAGCTCTGAGAAGGTGTACGGTAAACCGTAGGTGGCTAGGTAGCTGGGTGACGCACACACATATTGGGTTCTTGAGCCAAGCCGCTTTGCCATCATACTGGAGTCTTCTAATTGCCCTAAACGAATAGCAAGATCGTAACCTTGGTCAATTAAGTCAATTTTTAGATTAGTGAGGTTGAACTGTATTTCTAATGCTGGGTGCAATGCCAAAAATTGATTGATTAGCGGCGCGATGATGCCTTCGCCATAGGTAACTGGTGCAGTGATTTTGAGCAAGCCGCGAGGCGTGGTTTGTAAGTTGGTAATAGCCCTTTCTGCTTCATCTAAACCATCCAATACCTGGCGGCAGTGTAAGTAGTATATTTGCCCTGCCTCGGTGACTGACACCTTACGGGTCGTGCGATGAAATAATTTTGCTGCCAGTCGTGCTTCAAGGGCGCTGATTTGGCGGCTCACCTGCGCAGTTGATATGCCTAAACGGATCCCAGCTTGGGTAAAGCTTTCGGCCTCTGCTACAGCGACAAACTCACTTACGCCTTCCCAGTTAAACATGTATATCCTCTGCTTTTAGTCGCACTACAACCTTAATTATTATCGTTTCGGTAAAAAATACCATGACAATTAGCGTTAAGTTACTTGATTATTACTGTGTGGTAAAAGTTATTTGCAAAATGGTGGGATTATCATTTTAAGTACGGCAGCTATACTGGAAGCATATTAAGTTCGGCACGTATTTAGATAAGCCGGTTTTATTACTCTACCAATGTAGGAATAACAGATGACAGCACAGACTATTAAATCTAAAGCCGCAGTGGCTTGGGCCGTTGGCCAGCCATTGTCGATGGAAATTGTAGACGTTATGCCACCGCAAAAAGGCGAAGTGCGCGTCAAAATGATTGCAACAGGTGTTTGCCACACTGATGCATTCACACTATCGGGTGACGATCCTGAAGGGATTTTTCCGTGCATTTTGGGCCATGAAGGCGGCGGTATTGTTGAGTCAATTGGCGAAGGCGTAACGAGCGTAAGCGTGGGCGACCATGTTATTCCGTTATACACACCAGAGTGTGGTGAGTGTAAGTTCTGTAAGTCGGGTAAAACTAACCTTTGTCAGAAAATCCGTGAAACCCAAGGTAAAGGCCTAATGCCAGACGGCACGACGCGTTTTTCTAAAGATGGCGTTGATATTTTCCACTATATGGGCACATCTACTTTTTCTGAATATACAGTTTTGCCTGAAATTTCATTAGCCAAAGTCAACCCTGAAGCGCCACTTGAAGAGGTTTGCTTACTGGGTTGTGGCGTGACAACCGGTATGGGCGCTGTGATGAACACCGCTAAAGTAGAAGCGGGCGCTACGGTTGCTATTTTTGGTTTGGGCGGGATTGGTTTGTCTGCTGTGATTGGGGCTGCAATGGCAAAAGCCTCGCGCATTATTGCTATTGATATCAATGAAAGTAAGTTCGATCTTGCGCGTCAGTTAGGCGCCACAGACTGTATAAACCCGAAAAATTTCGACAAACCGATTCAAGACGTCATTGTTGAGCTTACCGATGGCGGTGTTGATTACTCATTTGAGTGTATTGGTAACGTTAACGTCATGCGTAGCGCGCTTGAGTGTTGCCATAAAGGTTGGGGTGAGTCTGTTGTTATTGGTGTGGCTGGCGCTGGACAAGAAATATCAACGCGTCCGTTCCAGCTAGTAACAGGGCGTGTATGGCGAGGCTCTGCTTTTGGTGGCGTTAAAGGGCGTACCGAGTTGCCAGAATACGTTGAGCGTTACTTGGCGGGTGAGTTTAAATTAAGTGACTTTATTACTCATACAATGGCGCTTGAACAAGTCAACGAAGCGTTTGACTTAATGCACGAAGGTAAGAGTATTCGTACAGTGATCCATTTCGATAAGTAACTCCCACTTAGTAATGTTTAGAGTGCTTCTTCCACAAGGCAGAAGCACTTGGCAGGGCCATAAGAGAGACAAATATGACTATCGAAAATATTAGTGCCAATAAAAGTTTTGGTGGTTGGCATAAGCAATATCGTCACCCGTCAACATCGTTACATTGTGCGATGCGCTTTGCGATTTATTTACCGCCTCAAGCGTCAAATGGGCAAAAGGTGCCAGTGTTGTATTGGTTATCTGGGTTAACTTGTACCGACGAAAACATGATGCAAAAAGCCGGTGCACAAGCCTTGGCGGCGGAACTCGGTATTGCCATTGTAGCGCCTGATACAAGCCCGCGGGGCGACGATGTGGCAGATGACGACGGCTACGACTTAGGTCAAGGTGCAGGCTTTTATGTTAATGCCACTCAAGCGCCGTGGAACCGACATTACCGGATGTATGATTACGTGGTAAACGAGCTGCCAGCACTTATCGAGTCAATGTTCCCCGTTACTGATAAGCGTGCGATTGCGGGTCACTCAATGGGTGGTCATGGCGCGTTAGTGATAGCCATGCGTAACCCGGCAGCTTATCAATCGGTTTCGGCTTTTAGCCCGATAAGTAACCCGGTAAATTGTCCGTGGGGTAAAAAAGCATTTACCGCCTATTTGGGGCGCGACACCAGCGCCTGGGCTGAATATGATGCCAGCTTACTGATGCGTAAAGCGACAGAGTTTGTTCCAGCATTGGTTGATCAAGGCGAGGGTGATAACTTTTTAACCGAGCAACTTAAACCTGAAATGCTACAAGCTGCGGCTAAAGCGAGTGGTTACCCGCTAACGTTAAATATGCACGAAGGGTATGACCATAGTTATTACTTTATTGCGAGCTTTATGGAGCAGCACATACGCTTTCATGCCGCTAATTTAACAGATTAGTTTTACAGCAATAAATGATAAAAATGCCGCTTAATTGCGGCATTTTTTGGTTTAGCCAACTCAAGCACTGTTAGCTTAAATCAAGAACAATTTACCTGCCGTTAATCGTTTAAAAAAAAACGCGACTGTCACGTGCGGTTCATCGTAAAGCCCGCATGCAGGGCTGCGTCACTCAATACACCAACTGTATTCCTGCACTTTACAGTCGATGGTGTTCACTGTTTTGCCGACTCGTTGATATTGGCAATCCTTTGTTGTGGTTGATTGAATGTTTTTGTTACAGAGCCAAAGCTTTGTCGGTAATAAAAACTCCTTAGCCGCATCGCTAAGCTAAGTGCTAATTTGCATGTTGCACTGTAAGAATTGTCCGCAGCAGCAATGCCTAAAAGGTGTTCGGTTTATGAGCACGTAAGGCTAAACATCGCCTTAATAAATAGAATGATTAACCGCTAAGTTTGTAACCAGTTAAGCCCTATTTTGGCATCTAAATTCTAACAGCCAGTTTAATAAACGAATTGTTCCGCATCGGGCTTAAGGCATTTATACCACTGATAATATAGCTTTTAAGTTAGCGAGTTGCAGAGCGGTTTATGGCTAGTTTATTAAGGTTTTGGCTAGAAGAAGATTGTCTCAAAAGCGCAGTAAAAAATGATGTTATTTAAACTCCAATTATTGGCTATGGCATCATTTAAAGATGCTGCACGGCAGTATTTCACTAAAAACAACGTGTTAACTGTCATGCTAATTGATACAAACTGGCTGGCATAAGGCTCTTTTTCATCTTCAACATAGGCGCTAATCTGTGCCCATCGTCGATTACGACACGAAACAGATAAGTAATTAATGGGGTTTGTGATGAAAAATAAAATGATGCTCGCAGGTGCTATATGTTCAGGTTTTCTCGTTGGTAGCGTTAATGCTGCAGAAGTTGAATTTTTCGCTGGTGCTGCTGCCGGTTATCAAACTGATACAGTAGAAGGTAAGATTGCACACGATACCGAAGCCGCTGCGTGGCAAGGCCGAGTCGGGGTGCTGATTGAGCAGCAACACCGTATCACCGGTACTTTTAGCTACATGGAAGATGAGTTTTCGCAAGCTGGAACTGACTATAAGCAAGAGCAATACAGCTGGTTGATTTCGTACGATTACCTTTTACCAGTACATAAAAATGTCAATCTATTTGCCGGGGTTACCGTTGGTGCTAATGACAATAAAATAGCCGGCCGTACCGATACGCATTCGGTATATGGCGGTCATGCAGGCGCGCAATATAAGTGGAGCAAACACTTTTCTTCAGATATTGGCTACCGTTACATCGCACAAGAATATGATCGCCGCGACATCAAAATCGACGACAGTCAGCAAGTGTACTTAACTCTTGATTACAAATTCTAAGCGAAGTGATACTCGACTTACAGCATCAAGTTAAAAGTGTAAAAAAGCCGACTGCAAAGCAGTCGGCAATTAGCGTAATCTGGCAGAGGAACGCTAGTTTAGTCGTACACACTGCGCCCCTTTAATAGAGTTACATTTAGTGTTTTTTCACTCGACGTCTAACTCCCAGTAGGCCGAGCAGTAATACCGATAAACCTAAAGAACCACCACTTGAACTGTTGTTATCAGTATCGGGCTCAGGTACCGCTTCAGCGTCAGCAGTAACCTGTATTGTTGCTGTGGCCGCTACTGCTGTTTTAGTGGCATTACTGACTAGTAGCTCTAATACCACAGTGCTATTGGTGTCGACACTTGGCAAGGTAACTGCAATATCCATCGCGCTACTGTCTTCGATAGTGACTACGGGGCCAGAAGCTTGTGACCAAGCGTAGCTTAGCGTATCGCTAGCGTTTGGTGCGGTACTGCCGCTGGCTGATAGATTAACAACGGTTTGCTCTGCGGCGGTCACACTGATTGCTGATAAACCATTGATTTTAGCTACCGGAATACCTTCTACGTGTATTGGGGCTAAGGTTTCAGTCGCGCTGACACTGTTGACCGTGCTGTTTACATCAAAGTTTAGCTCGGTAGACATAGTCATTCCCGCCGTGGTTAGCATCACAACAATGGATTGTGCGTCGCTATTAGCAGCTTGGGTTACTTGCCATGTCAGTGTTTGCTCATCAAGTACCCCGTCGTGAGAGTCGCTGGTGATCGCTAGTCCTGCAGGGATGACAGTGTTGATATCAAACACCCTTTCGGTATCACTTGTATTGGCAGCGAGTTCGATTGTCATCGTTAGCGAATCGCCTACATCTATAGACGTGGCATCTAAGCTTGCGTTGATAAATGATGCCGTACGATACAGTTCAATTGGCATTAGGCCTATATTGTCAGCGGCATCCACTCCGGTTCCTAACTCTAATACTGTGGTGTATAAAGTATCGGGTTGCAGATCTTTGTTCCAACTCATGACCAAGCCAATATCTTCATTGGCGGCAACATTGGTTTTATAGTCAACGGTAATACTTGAATCGTCTTTGCCAACAGTTGCGACCTCAATGGTGATGTCATCAATAGTGTCTGATGGGGCATTAAAGTCGCCAAAGTTATGTACTGCAACATAATATGTGCCGGGCTGTGGGTCGTTAATTTCGCAGCTTTCAAACGCAGTTTCTGTTGCGCTTTGACATAACATATCGCTCATTTCATTGGCGTTATCTGGTTTGCCGTTGTAGTCGTAATCTCGGCCGATATATAGGTCAAGATCAGGTGAGGTAGTGTCAGTGATCCTCGCAATAATGCGTTTAGTATTAGGGGTGACATTAATCAATTTTGTATACAGGTAAGCACTGTCGTTATAGACGCTTGCTGGCCAGGTGTCGGTATCGCTGTCATCACGCGGTACGCTAGTGGTTATTGATTCAACTTCAGCTAGCTCATATACGCCTACTTGAATATCAGAAGCGCCAATAGAAGTTATTCCTTCAATGTTGGCGCTACTTACATTTTTGCTGGTTTCAAGTCGAGTGTTTAGCGGGAAGCTGCCAGCAACAAATGTGCCTATAACCGGCATCGCTGATGGAGTTAGTTTACTATCTGATGGCGTGAGTAGCAGTCTGCCCATACCATATTCAGAGTCAAACCCATTTGAGATGGTGGCGCTGATATCAAGGGTGATACTTTCTCCCGCTGCAAGCGTAAAGCTGCTTGGTGATGCAGTAACCGTTAAGCCATCAACAATTGACTCACTGCTGGTGGTCCAAGTTGAACTTGCTGTAGCGGTGAAAGTTCGGGTCCAGTTACAGCTTAGCATGCAGTCATTTTGCACTGCAGATGCCATATTCATATCTTCTGGCTGGCCACCATTGTAAGGGTCGGCATTGACGTACTCTTCATACGTCACATCCATAATTAGGCCACTGTTAAGGGCGTTACTGATGCGAGCGCTACCTGCACCTGAATCAAAGAAGTCCGATGGGGTGACACCATCCTCTTTACGGGTATTAAAATCAGCGCTTAACATTAATGCTGACTGTAATTGTGCTGGAGTCCAAGTCGGCTTTAAGGCGGTAATTAATGCCATTGCCCCTGCGATGTGAGGGCTAGACATTGAGGTACCATCCATAAAGATATAGGGCGACTCTGTTTTCTCTTCGCGCCATGGTTGGTATTCAGAGTTGGCGGCATAAATGGCCACGCCAGGCGCTGCAATATGCGGTGCGAGCCAGCGGTTCATAATGGGTTCTGGGCCGCGAGAGCTGAAATCACCCGCAATGTCGGCATTATCCGAGTCACTTTCAATTGCTGAGCTGCTAATGGTTGCTGTGTGTTCGCTGCCAGAATCTAGCCAGCTAACAAGCTCATTGCTTTGCGCTGCATCAAGGTGGATTGAAGGTAGTACGTGGAAATCATCATTAACAGTCTCTTCATCATCGAGGTTGATTAATATGAGGCCACCCGCGCCGCCAGCTAATACGTTTGCGCCTTTGGTTACGCGGGCTATGTCGCCACGTTGACAGATAACAATTTCACCGTTAAAAGTTCCTGCTTCAAATGGGTTTAAGCAATCTGCATCACCAAAATCTCGTGCGTGAACCACTGCAGCAGTTATGCCACCGGTAACACTTTTACCTGTGAGCGTTGCAAGTGTGGTATCACCGCCGGTAAAGCTGACCTCTTTTGGGCTGTAGCTACGATCATGAGTATAAGCTGCAACGGTGGTGATCCACGGTGCGTTTCCGGGTGAGCCGATAGTTTCAGGATCTGGGCCTGAGTTGCCTGCAGATGTAGCGACGTGGATCCCCGCTTCGCGTGCAGCCAAAAATGCAAGAGAGTCAATATCTTGCCAAGGGTCGCTGGCATCGCCACCGACAGAGTAGTTCAACACTTGCACGCCATTGGCTATTGCATGCTCTACGGCGAGTGCAGTTAAGTCGGGCCAGCAGCCATCATCTGCTGCACAAACTTGATAAGACACAATGTTGGCGTGAGGTGCGACGCCGCTGATTTGGTCAAACGTAAATTCAGCTTCATCACCAACAGCATTAAAAATCGGTACGTTTTTAACCACGTTACCCGCAGTCGTTGATGCCGTGTGCGAGCCGTGACCATGTTGGTCGAGGCCGATTCTGTCATCACCATCTGGGGTGTAATCTGTTAGCACATCTTCGTCAGCCCAAATACCGATGAGCTTGTCGTTACAGTAGTGCGCCAGTTCTGAATCGGCGCAATGGCCCAGGTAAACACCTTCGCCTAACGGGTTCGTATGGTCATAACCATCTGCACCAACATCAGCAAATGAGGCATTAAATGGGCTGATACCGGTATCTAAAATACCGACTATGACCCCTTCACCTTGAGAGGCAACACCTGTTGCGGTGCCATCCCAGGCTGAGGGAGCTTGTATGTGTTTTGGGCCAGAGTCAGTTGTAAGGTGGCGACGTTGTACCTTCTTGACGAGCTTAACGCCTGCAACGGCTTGTAGCTCAACAGCTTCTTGCTCACTTAATGTGGTACTAAAGCCGTTCAATGCAATTTGGTACTGGTTATTAATTGTTAACTCACGCTTAAGGCTTGTTTGTGCTCGTTTAAGTGTCGAGCTTGATTGCTGAGTTAGGTACTTTAGGTAATTCTGACTCGCAGCACTTTGCACATTGAGCGTGCCTTTATTTTTAGTTTTATTCGTACTGTTGCTGAGCAAGCTGGTGGCTTGTAAATTGGCAATGTCACCTTTGTAGGTTGCTAGAGGTTGGTCATCGAGTATGACCATATATAGGTTGTCTATATTACGTCTAGTCGTTGTCAGCTTACTGTTCTGCTGACCGCTATCTAGGTCTACGCCACGGGTATCAATGACGCTTGCTTGAGCTAATATTGGGCTTATCGCAATACTTAACGCTGCAGCAATTAGGCTTTTTTTATATATTAATGTCACCTGGTCTTCCTCATTGTTTTATTTATTCTTGTATTACATCTAGGTCTCGGACCATTGCTAAGTACGATTAAATCCAATGGAATTTTTCGTTCTAGGTCAACTTGATACCCTATTGAAAGCCGGTTGAGCAAATTACTCGCTACTATTTGACTTCACTTATCCTTCATTTCTTTTTCAATTCCTTATTAAACAATTAGATACGTAAGGTGTGCGTATCGTTTTGTATCGCAATATTTTGTCTTTTAGGCTTAACATTAGTTATCGCTCAATCTGTTAGATAGTTGCCATTTGTACATAAAATCGGGCTGCAATTCATGCTGGCTGGGGGCGCGCTTGGTTTGTGGGTGTTTTTCTGTTGTGAGCGTATTAGGCGGTGTACCCGACTTATGAGGTTGGTCATTTAAATTTGTGCTGATGGCGACACATCACTTTGTGAATTTAGTATTTCTTTGTTTTATAAGTCATTGAATATGTTGAAAATGAAGATTAAAAGAAAGAGAAAAGAAATAAAATGAAAGCCCTGAAGCTTGTTGTTTGCGTTCATTTAGCAGAAAAACATAGCAGGAAGAGTTAATAAGTTGTTAGCCATGTACAGCACTGTCTTGGTTAGCCTTAAACGATTCGACTTAAACAATAAAAACTAATGTCGCAACTTCTTAGGGATAAAATATGTCATTTAAAAAATCTAAATTGGCAACTTGCATTGCGCTGGCTGCCATGGCACCAGCGACAATTGCTGTCGCACAGTCAACAGATGTGATGTCTGCATACAGCGCACAGGTTAAAAAAGAGCAAACTGCCACTTTTTACGTCTACCTATCTGACGTAGGTTCGCTAACGAAGGCAACACTTAACAATAAGCAGGCTTTTGCTAAAAACTTAAAGCAAGTTGAAGCCGCGCAAAAATTAGTAACCGATAACATCAAGGCTATTGATGGCAACATTAAAGTGCTGTCGGGTGCCAAGTTGTTGGGTAATTTCATTCGTGTTCAAGCTGATGCAGGCTATGCTGACACGATTAAGGCGATTTCTGGCGTTAAACAGGTCGTTATGGCCGCGTCTACTGTCGCCATTCCGAAGAAGGCGTTAAATAAAAATGCGATAGCATCGGTTACTTCTACTGCGGCAGCTCCAGCACTGGTTGACGATGTTACTGCCGGTGAAGGCGTTAAAGTTGCCATTATTGGCAGTGGCGTGGATTACACACATGTCGGCCTTGGTGGTGATGGTTCTGATGAGTCATATGCTGAGGCAATGGCGAATGCGCTTAACGAATTTGAAGGGTTCCCGACTGACGTTGTAGTCGAAGGTATGGATTTAAGCAGTGATTCTGGGTGGGGTTTAGATCCAAATCCAATTGATCAAAATGTTTATTTTACTCGTGAGTGGGATGGCTCAACCCATAATACTGGCCATGGTACTCGCCTTGCTAGCGTGGTGCATGCCTTAGCCCCAGGGGCTACATTGGCGGCTTACAAAACCTCAAATGTGTCAGATCCGTACGGCGAAGGTTATAGCCTTAGCGCTGAAACGAGTAGTTCATTTATGATGGCGCTAGAGTACGCTGTTGACCCTAATCAAGATGGCAGCTTCGATGACCGTGCTGACATTATTGTGGTTGATGCCTATGGCGGAAATGCTTTTTATGCTGAGTCAGATGATGGTGTTTCGTCGTCTGTTGTTGAGGCATTTGCAATACAAATGGCGTCAGCATTAGGCAGTTTAGTGGTGGTTAATGCAGGTAACGGCGGCGATTGGTACGATAATAAATTTAATATGACTTGGCGTGGTTCGGCACCAAGTGCACTGACTGTTGGCGGTATGACCGTTGATGATAATGACAACATGGTGGTGACAGAAAGAACCCCTTATGGTCCAGTGCGTGGCGCTAAAACATTTACTAAACCAGACATGGTTAGTTACGCAGAAAACATTGATGTTGCCGTTGTTGGCGGTGGTGATGAAATGGACACTGAGTCTGACACCGTAATGGCTGCTGCGCGTGTTGCTGCGGCTGCGGCGGTGCTTAAGTCTAAGCGTCCAGAATTATCGATGGCTGAAGTGAAAGCATTATTGATGAACACCGCTAACAACAGCGTGATGGATCTTACAAGTAAACAAGCTGAGCTCACTTTGATTGGTAATGGTGTTGAAGATCTTGACGCAGCCCTGACGTCACCAGCCGTGGCGTGGGAAAAGAGCACCTACCAACCTAACCTGAATTTTGGCTTTAAAGAAGATTCAGGTGTTCAGCGCTTTGTTAAAGAGGTGCAGCTAAAGAACTTATCAGACGAGACTGTGACCTACCAATTGGCGATGCAGTCTGACGGTAAAGCAGCAGAGATGGCATTGTTGTGGGATGTACCGGCTAGTGTCAGCGTTCCTGCTGGTCAGATTGTTGAGTTTCCGGTTGTTTTAGAGGTTGACTTTAGTAAGCTTGAAAACTGGCCGATTAAAACGGCAGCGGATTTCACGGTTGAAAACTGGGCTGAAATTGAACTGTTTGGCCAGCTACAATTAACAGCTGAAGAAAAGCCAACTGTGAATATGAGCTGGATTGTTAAGCCTAGAGCAGCAACGACGATATCGCGTGATTTCAACACCTTCGAAGAGCAATACGGTTCAGAGTTAAGCAATATGTTTAGTGAAACTGGCGGCGCTTATGTGCAGCAGTTTACTAATACGAGTAGCACTGAAACTACGTTTGGCGTGTTTCCAGTAATGCACCATAGAGACAGCATTCCTGCAGGCAAAGAAAACACGAAAGGTAATATGATCAATGCAGTCGGTGGCGGCGTTTATGACGAGGCCATGTGTACAACGGGTAAAAAATTGGTTATTGCTGGGCGTTTCTTTGAACCTAATGATGCAGGCATGGCAAACCACTTTGACCGAGGCGGTGCCGCATTGATGTGGTGGAACGTTTATCAAGCTGATTTTGTTGTTGAAAATGGTTACGACGTGTCTTTAGACTACGAGCCAGATGCGTGGGATGAAGCGACGCAGATGGTTACAAGCGGCTTTGTTGAGCCGGATGAAAACGGCCAACCAGTATCATGGTACATCGATTTCACTCAAGAATATGACTATGCCGAGCCTCTCAAACGTTACACTAAGTCAAAATTACCGACTTATATAACGGGTCATGGGCAAAACTTTGTATCGCAATACTGTTTAGAAGAGATCTACCACAGCGATAGCATGGATAGTATTGAAGACTTGGACCAAAACCATGGTTGGGTGTTTGCGACTGACCGCGACGCCGTAGCTGATTTAGGTGGGCCAATGATTCAGTTTAACCCCGTTAAATATGGCAGTGTGGCAGTTGAGACCTATTTTGATTGGTTTACTGGAGAGATGGGGGAGGTCGAGGTTAACGGTGGCGGTTTACCTTTAATTTCGAGGTTAGTTGCTGAAGGTGAAGCTAAAGATTACAGCCCAATGGTAACACTGGCTGCTGGTGAAACAGCTGAACTGGGTATGGCTAACGAATGTAACTTTTCATTTGGCTCAGGTGGCTGTTCTAATGACGGTATGATGCTAATCAGCCTTGAAGATAACTGGGGAATGGTATCGGCAATGGGGCAAGGAGAAGGTGGTTTTATTCCTCGCGCTAGCGATGGTCAGGTGCATTATGTTGACGAAGATGCGGCCGCAGGCTCTGTTGTGGCTACCGTTGAGATGGATTCCGACAACTTCTTTGCAATAGGTAACTTTGGTGAATCTGACTATGATTACCAATTGAAACTGCTCAACGCATTGCCTGGTGATCCCTTTATCGTGACATATTCTGGCGATATCATTGTGAACAACCCTGAAGCGCTTGATTACGATGCAGGCAACACTAGTTATGAACTAGAGGTCATTGGTTACCAAGGTAACTCATACACAGAAGCGGGTACGGTTAACATCATTATTAACAACGTCAATGATGTTGCGCCAGAAGTTGTGGCTGAAATACCTGCTTTGACCGTGAGTGATACTGAGACAGCCGAGCTAAATGCTTCAATGTACTTTACCGATGTAGAAGGTGACGCGCTCACTTACACTGCAACTGGGTTACCAACTGGTATGAGTATCGATAGCGTTACCGGTATGATCACTGGTACAGCAACCACAGCTGGTGAATATACGGTGACTGTGATGGTTGACGATACTGTAAATAAAGTCGGTTCTAGCTTTGTGATGACTGTTAATGGGTCTACCGCAGTGGCTGAGCCAGGCTCTGACACTAGCGATAGTGGTGGCAGCTTAGGTGGTGGACTACTTAGCTTGCTTATCTTGCTTGGTCTGCGTCGTAAATCACGCTGTTAACATTTAGTAACAATGGCGAAGGGCTACCTTCGCTAACCCAAAAGAGCACATCATGTGCTCTTTTTTGGTTTTAAAGCTGGAACAAATTGATACATAATAACTACTTATAATGGGTTTAGCTGTAAGTTGCTGATTTAAAGGGTTAATATATTGGGGTGATGCAAGCTGTACTTTTTAATGTGTGATCAACGTCGCTTTTATTTTTGATAGATATGGACTAAGGCTTGGATTGGTTTGCTGGCCTCGATAGGATGTATGTTGCAAAGTGGTTAATCTGGAGTGTTACCTAACCAAGAAAAGTGCCATACATACAGAAGACTTAGGGAGTATCGATAGCCAAT
This sequence comes from Shewanella youngdeokensis, assembly GCF_033180165.1. GTDB lineage: Bacteria > Pseudomonadota > Gammaproteobacteria > Enterobacterales > Shewanellaceae > Shewanella > Shewanella youngdeokensis. Next base: position 4,115,437 of record NZ_CP136522.1, on the reverse strand, counting down.
ATGATTTCATTACCGCATCAAAAATATCAAATTGGCCAATGTGTCGTAAATTGTCATGACATGACAATAAGTAAGGGAGAGTTAGTTGAAACTTTACCCGCTAAAGTATTCGAATTTTTAAAATTGTTACTGCTACATGCCGGTGAAACGGTCACAAAAGAGATTGCGATTGAACAAGTGTGGCAGGGTAATGTGGAGGTGGGTAAACGCGGTACGGGCAATGCAATATGGCAACTTAGAAAAACCATTAGTTCACTTGGAGAAGAGCCAGAGCATTATTTTAAAACGATAACAAAAATTGGCTACCAACTGCTTTTTACTCCCATTGTGCTCAATGAACCACGCGAGACGATAATCAATACTGCTGCCAAGCAATATTCACTGCCTATCGGTAAGGTGTTCGCATTGGTTAGTATCGTTATCTTTGGCCTAATTGGTTATGCCGTAAACGTCATTTATAACCCGGTAGTACTGGTTAAGGAACATTTTCATGCTAACCGAATTACCAATTTTGAAGGTGTAGAAGAGCAAGCTGCTATCTCTCCTGACGGCCATTTTATGGCATTCCAATGGCGACGTGAACGTAAAAAAGCGCAGATTTATATTAAAGATTTAGTCGATCTACAAGCACCTTTAAGGCAGGTGTCGATGAGTGATGATAAAGAAACTTCGCCTACTTGGTCGCCTGATGGACAGTCACTTGCCTATTACCGTTTCGGGGCTAATGGGCGGTGCGAGTTACATGTCAGAGAGCTGATTACCAATCAAGATCGGCTCATCGATACTGGCTGTACGAGCAGGGGGTATCTGCAAAGCCTTGATTGGTCGCCTGATGGTAAGTGGCTGGCATACGCAAAGGCAGTTGGCGATAGTATTGCTGTTTTTACCTACCATTTTGACTCCTTTGAAATTAACCAGCTTTCTTGGCCAGCAGCGGGTGAAGAAGACCTATTAATGAGTTGGTCGGCTAATAGCGAAGAGCTCGCTATCGTGCGGTCTGCAGAAATGGAGGCCAGCATTATTATTCGCTCAAATGTGACTGATGAAGTTGTGAAGCTGGTTAGCGATGAGACGATGGTGATTGGACTCGAGTGGGAGCATAAAAATGGTAACCTTTATTTTAATGCTTTGCGTGATGGGGCGTTTGTTATCGAAAAATATAACTTTGCCACACAAAGTATTACCAGCTTCCATCAAGACGACACCATCAGCAGTTTGGGCATAAACGAGAAGAGCAACATGTTGTATTACTCCCGGCATTTGTCCCAGGAGCATATTACCGTGCGATCTTTTACCGATGGCAGGGTTAAGCAACAGTTAGCGTCTTCTTCTCGTGATATGTTTGGACAGTTTCTGGCAGCGTCGAATGAAGTCTTATTTTTATCTAATCGCAGTGGTAGTTGGGAGTTATGGGTTAATCAAGAAACCGGTAGTAAACGATTAACACAGTTGCAAGGCGTAGTGGGGGTGCCGGCAAGCTCACCGGTCAATGATCAATATGCTATACCGATAAAAGTGAAAGGCGAACATCAGTTTGGCTTGTACCTCGGTTCGGTCAGTGGAGGGTTACCTACTAAAGTCAACACCATAGCGGGTGATGTTCGCAATCCATCTTTTTCTGCTGACGGCAGTAAAGTATTTTATTCATTAAACCAAGATGGACACTGGGGCCTTTATGCCTACCACTTAAGCTCTCAAGAGTCAGAGTTTGTTGTCGGTAATGGTGCCAAATATGGCGTAGAAGATGACCACGGAGGCTTGTATTACAGCCGTGATCACCAAGCTGGAATCTTTTACCTTTCCAGTGACGGCAGTTCCGACAGGCTGGTGACGGCAAAATTATCTCGTAGTGATTGGGGGAGTTTTTTCTATCAAAATGGGGCGTTATATTTTTTAAGTCGTTCAGATGCTCTTGATCAAGTTGTTGAGCTTAAAGAGGGAGAGCTACAGCGAGTACTGTTTAGCTTGCCAGCAAGGAGCATTCGAGGGCAGCGAGCCTTAGCTAAGGCTAATAACGACTCGATAGTTGTGAGTATGCTTGGGATTAATGACGCCGATATTTATAGTGTGTCTTTAGCAAATAACTATTAGAAGTGTTTTTTTACTAAAAAGCGCCATTCCCAGCTGTTGACCTCAGCGCCGGTGGTGAATGGCACACTTAAGTCAATATGTGCCACGTTACCATAACTGGATTTTGAGGAGTAAATCCTTGCGCCCACACCAACGCTACCTATCACACCTGACTCTTCGTTGTTGCTATTGTTGCCACCTGTTGCCTGTCCTACATCGGCAAAAACAGCCCAGCCCAGTTCAGCTAATTGATACAAATTAATGTTGGGGTAGTGACGCGATTCGGCAGTAAAGCTCCATTGCTTGTCGCCATACTGATAACTATTTGGGTAACCGCGCACACCGGTATCATCACCAAGTGCTAGCGGTTGGTCCAGGTAATTATTGTTTGAACTCGCTAACCTTAACTTTGAGTAAGCGGTCCATTTAGGACTGATATGGTAAAAGTATTCTGCAGCAAAGTTGACCTTATAGCGGTCTTTTTGGCGGGTGGCAAATACACCATCGCCATCTATTTCAAGTAATAACAACTGGTTGTTCGTTTTGAGCCCGCGTCGAGATTGCCAGTCAATATGGTAGCCCAGAGTGTCGCCGTCACGTAAATCTCGAGTTTCGAAGCCGAGTTTAATGTAATGCTGCCAACCTAAATTAAAGTCTTCGTTGTAGTTAATTAAGTGTACATTTTTGAGAACTTGATAGTCGTCTTGGAGGTATTGGTAGGCTATCCAAGGGTAAAGAAAATCACGATTTTTTGGCAATGCAGACTCGGGGTACAGTTCAATATTTTCAAATTGATGCTTGTCTTGCGTTAGGCCAACAATAATTCGAGATAGTTGCTGGTCGTTATGATTTAGTAGCCAACCATAACGGGCAGTATTATAAGTGACGGCATGTTCAAATTCGTTAATGTCTACGCCGTTTTGTTTTAAGGTATCAACACGCATGTCGTCTAAATATTTGGCCGAATACATATTGTCAGTCTTGAGTGTGTAAAACGGTTTTTCGAAGTGCAGGTGAGTTGCTTGGCCGTCGCTATTATCGTAAAAATAAGCCTCAACAGTGGCATGCTTGATGAGCTTTATCGGGGCTTTAACACCAAATTGGTAGCCCGTTCGGTCAGCGTTAGATTGGTATTTTACGCGGGTTTTAATACCGGTACCGAATAAGTTGTCCTCTTTGATACCGACAGAAAACTTACTCTCACCGCCGCTATGACCCACACTTATCATTGGTAATAGTGACCAGTTATCCCAGGTTTCCACCAGTATTATTTCGCTGTCCTCAATGGCTACATCTGCATCTGGCGCTGGCTGAGAAAAGGTGATGCTGGCATCGCGAATGTAAGGCTCTGCACGGAGTATACGTTGCAGCTCGTCGAGATCTTTTTGGCTAACATGGTCATTTTTTTCAAAGCTGAGTTGCTCTCTAATCACGGCATCACGGGTATTGATATGTAAGTAGTTGGCCCAACGGTGGATAAAAAAGGTTTCAGGATCGGACAAATCAAAAATATCGTTACTCTTAATGACGATACTTTTTACCTTTCTTTTGGTGTCGTTATTTAGGGGCGCTGGGTTCAACTGGCTTTGGGGTAACGTTTCGGCGCAAGCTGCACTAGAGAGTGCGCAAGTTAGCAGTATTATTGAAACGCGGTTCAATCGAGTCATTGGCAAAGTAAGTCCTTTTCGACAACGAAATACACCAACCGAGAGCCACTATGTCGTGTGCGTAAGCGCTAAGTTAGCCAAGCGTAAGGTAATGATTTTGCTTGATGAGTACAAAATATAGCAGTGAAAAGGCGATCGTGCTTAGACGATCGCCTTTGTGGGGTTGTAACGCGGTAATATTACAGTGAGCGACGTGGCGGAACAGCAACGTTTGCGAAGATAAGGCCTGCAACAAGTGACATAAAAATAATAAAAATTTGGGTGCCGATCTGCGATTGGTTAAATATCGTTTCACCTAAAATAAGCGTGTTGAGGCCAATATAGGTTTTACTGCCAGGCACCAAAATGACAATCCCTTGCAACAACGCAATGGAAGCTGGGGCTTTCATCCAGCGAGCAAACAAATTGGAATAGATACCCACAGCGAAAGCGCCAAAAAAGATGCCGATGGACTCCCCAAGATATAATCCGCCTAACATCGATGAGAAAAAGGCGACAATCCCAGCCATGATCCCCCAAGGTGAATCCTTTAGTCGAGCTTTAAAGATGATAACGAGTGCAATTGATAGTGTTGGCACCGCCGACCAAATCGCCCACTGAGGTAGCGCGGCTGGCGCAACATAAGTTGTTTCACCAAACAGCGCGTTACCGATAACCATACCGAAAATAACCCCAAAATAGAGTTTGAACAGCGACATACAGGCATCCATGATGCGAGCGGTGCCCGATATTAAGTCACGTGCTGCCAGCTCGGCCAACCCCAAGGTTAACGCGAGTCCGGGAACAAAAATAATAATCCCAGACAAGATCACCGCTGGAATATTGATATTGGGGTCGAACTTGGCAATGCCGCAGGCGGCGATAGCACATAAAATAGCGGCTAAGGGTTCGAGCATTTCGGCCATGCGTTTTGAGCGTTCAGCCCGGTAAACTAGGCCATAGACCATTAAGCCCAGCGTGCCAGACCAAAACACATCGTGCCAACTGGTGCCCATTAACATGGCAAATGCACCTGCTGAAACACCAAATGCCAGCAAGGTGAGTAATGTTGAGTAAGGGTTGGGCTTGTTCGCGATCTCTTCTAAGCGTTCTAAGGATTCGCAGAGCGTTCTTTTGCCCGATATGAGTTCTTCCACGAGTTCATCGGTACGGGCCAGTGAACCTAAATCAAGCTCGCCAGGGTTAACGCGGGCAACATGGTTGTACTCTTGGTCTTCGTCATGTTGCAGTACAAACGTTAGCGCGGTGGGCGACACCAAAAAATAACCTTCAATGCCGAGCATTTTTGACACAGCCTGTAGGTGGGCTTCAAGCCGATAGGCTGGGGTACCAAATTTATGAAGTGCTTTACCCAGTCTGATGATGAAACGGCGCTTTTCTAGAAACTCTTGATTGTTCACTATGGCTTTTCGCTATTAAAAATGGGCCTGTAAGACGTTTAAATTTATAATAAACACTGGCAAATTACGCCTGCAACGCGCCACTGTTTATTGGCAAAGGATTGACGAGCGCATCTTACCTGATTTGCTCAAATAAAGTTGCGGTTTATTTACTTTATGTGCGTAAATTGTAACGCTGTGAACTGGATAACAATTATAAATAGGATGTTTTATGTCTCTCGCAATTTCGGGTTTATACATTAGCTTAACTGCACTGCTTATTATCGCTCTAGCCATTCGTGTGATAAAGCGGAGAAGATTACACAAAATTGGCATTGGCTCTGCTGGTAATGGGGATATTAGCCTTGCTTGTCGAGTCCATGAAAACTTACTGGAAAATGCACCAATAGCTATGTTGCTATTTGTGGTTGCCGAGATTAATGGTACCAGTGCTATGGTATTGCATATTGTCGGTATCGTTTGGGTCGTGTCACGCTTACTGCATGCCATAGGTTTAACCAAGGCTCGTGGTGGGGTGCACTTTGGTCGTATGTGGGGTGTACTTTTAACTTGGGCAGTAATTATAAGTCTAGTGGTAATTAACATGGTTAATTTTATCAGTAGCCTGTAGCTCAAATCATAGTGGGAACCCGGTTTTTGTTTGATGGTTTATCGGTGATAATCCCCTGCTACCAATAGCCACAGCCAATTTAAGGTCATTTAGGCTATACTAAAAAAAGCATCTTTTTGATGCTTTTTTAGTCACACCTACGGCGCGGAGCCTGTTATACTCCGCCTCCCCGTTGTGAGTTCTGTCGGGGCGCATAATCCGCGTAATTTTTGTATCTCAGTTAGGCTATCTAATTCATGCAAGTAGAATCCACATTATTTACTCATACCAAGTATCGCCCTGAGCTTACCCGCCCAGCGCCTTTTTTACCTATGTCTCGTAAAGAGATGGATAAGCTAGGCTGGGATAGTTGCGATATTATTGTCGTAACAGGTGATGCGTATGTGGATCACCCAAGCTTTGGCATGGCGGTGATTGGCCGCATGCTTGAAGCGCAAGGTTTTCGCGTTGGAATTATCTCGCAGCCAGACTGGTCTAACAAAAATGATTTTATGAAGTTAGGTAAGCCTAACCTCTATTTCGGCGTTACTGCCGGCAACATGGACTCAATGATTAACCGCTATACCGCTGAGCGACGTATGCGTCACGATGACGCCTATACCGCGGGTAATGTTGGTGGTAAAAGGCCTGATCGCGCGGTAACGGTTTATACCCAACGTTGTAAAGAAGCTTTCAAACAAGTTCCCGTTGTTATTGGTGGAATTGAGGCCAGTCTGCGCCGAATCGCGCATTACGATTATTGGTCAGACAAAGTGCGCCGTAGCGTTATATTAGACGCAAAAGCCGACATCCTTGTGTATGGTAATGCCGAGCGTCCCTTAGTCGAACTGTCTCACCGTTTAGCCCGTGGCGAGCCGATGAGTGAGTTACACGATATTCGTGGTACCGCGGTGATCCGTAAAGATCCACTTTACGGTTGGAAAGGCATGGATTCACGCAAGCTGGATCAGCTACATAAAATCGATCCTATTCCTAACCCATATGGCGCTGATGATGTCGGTTGTAAAAACTTATCGGGCCCAACGGACGAAAAGATTTTTGATAACGACGCGCCTAAAGCTATTAGCGTGCAGCCAGCCAGACCTAAACCTTGGGAAAAAACCTACGTATTGCTACCGAGCTATGAAAAGGTATCGCAAGATAAATTTTTGTATGCCCACGCTTCACGTATTTTGCATCAAGAGCAAAATCCAGGGTGTGCGCGCGCATTGTTTCAAAAACATGCTGAGCGTGCCATTTGGGTAAACCCACCGGCATGGCCGCTCAATACCGATGAAATGGATGGCGTGTTTGATTTAGCCTATAAACGCATTCCGCATCCGTCATATGGTAACGAAAAAATTCCAGCCTACGACATGATTAAGACATCAATCAATATTATGCGTGGTTGCTTTGGCGGCTGTTCTTTTTGCTCGATTACCGAGCATGAAGGGCGAATTATTCAAAGCCGTTCACAAGACTCCATTGTGAAAGAGATTAAAGATATCCAAGACAAAGTACCGGGCTTTACAGGTGTTATTTCTGACTTGGGTGGCCCGACTGCAAACATGTACCGCTTGGGCTGTACTAGCGTTAAAGCAGAAAGCACGTGTCGTCGTTTATCCTGTGTATTTCCGTCTATATGTGGGCATTTAGATACCGACCATCAAGCTACAATAGACTTGTATCGTGCGGCGCGTGATGTACCGGGCATTAAAAAAGTATTAATCGCCTCAGGCGTGCGTTATGACCTTGCAACTGAAGATCCACGTTACGTTAAAGAGTTAGCGACCCACCATGTTGGTGGTTACCTAAAAATTGCGCCTGAGCATACCGAAGAAGGCCCGCTTAACAAAATGATGAAGCCTGGCATGGGCTCATACGACAAATTTAAAACGCTATTTGATAAATACTCAAAAGAAGCCGGCAAAAAGCAATATTTGATCCCGTACTTTATTTCGGCGCATCCAGGTACCACCAACGAAGACATGGTGAACCTAGCTATGTGGCTTAAAGGCGAGAAGTTTAAACTTGACCAAGTACAAAACTTTTATCCGTCACCGATGGCTAACGCGACCACTATTTACCACACAGAGCTGAACTCGCTGAAAAATGTTAAACATACCAGTGAAGAAGTGACTGTCCCTAAAAAAGGTCGTCAGCGTAAATTGCACAAAGCGTTATTGCGTTACCACGATCCCGTGGGTTGGCCGCTAATCCGCGAAGCGCTCATCGCTATGGGTAAAGAAAAACTAATTGGTAATAGCCCTTCTTGTTTAGTACCAGCAGAAACGCGCCAAGAGCGTGAAGCCCTGCGCAGTAAAAAGAAGCTTAATACTAAAGATGATGGTACAAGCAAAAAAGCGGTAACACGTTTTTCTGCGGAGCAGTTTGACCAGCGTAAGCGCAGCGATAACAAAAGCGGTAAGGGCAAAGCGGTAACAAAGTCCAAACCAGCCCAATCGCGGGGTAAGCCAGCGGCTAAACGCACCGTTAAGAAAAATGCTTGGGGCACTACGCCTAAACATCAACGATAACGGCAATGGTGACAAAAAAAGAGGCTATCTTAGGTAGCCTCTTTTTTTATGCGTAAATTTAATTAATTCAAGCTTTTTAGTTGGTTAACTTTTCAGTTTGAATTTATCAATTCATGGTAGGCTGCTTTTTATCGTCATTGGAGAACATCATGAAAACACTATACTCACAGGCAGCACTTTTAGTTACTGCTCTTGTTTCGTTGCCAGCAATGGCCGTAACCGCCGAGCAAAATGCATTTTTTGACCGTATCGCAGCCCAATGTGGCAAAGCGTTTGAAGGTACTGTAACCGCAGGTAATACCGCTGATTCTGCTTTTAGCGGTAAGGCGCTTATCATGCATGTGCGCGAATGTAGCGACACTGAGCTTAAAGTGCCGTTTCACGTCGGGGATGACCATTCTCGCACGTGGGTGATCACCAAAACCCCGTATGGGTTACACCTTGCACACGACCACCGCCACCAAGATGGCAGTAAAGACAAAGTCACTATGTACGGCGGCATGACAGCCAATATGGGCACCGCTGAGCAGCAGTTATTTCCAGTTGATGCCTACTCAATAAATAACTTTAGAGACAATGGTCTTGATGTGTCGATCACCAATGTTTGGCATATGTACATCAACCAGACTGAATTTACTTATCGTTTAACACGCGATGAGCGTGACTTTAGAGTTGATTTCGACCTGACTAAACCGGTTACGTTGCCGCCTGTTCCGTGGGGGCATAAGTAATCTCAAGAGGGTTAACTTTATAGCGAAAGCGACTGAGCAATACGCCTCTGTACTTTTAAGAGGCTATTGAGCACCAAAATATAACAGGGTGTTATTAGTCTGGTTATGGGATTAAAGGCTGTGGTTAGCTTGTTGGTAGGCGCTACATACAAATCAAATTTTTTGATTTAACACTTGATTGCGCCCCGCATGCTTGGCTTTATATAACAGGCGATCGGCCTCGGTGAGTAGCATGGTTTTACCAACAGTATGGCGCTGCGCCGCACTGACTGTTGCAATACCAACTGAGGCAGTAACATAGCCAACGTCTGAACCGCTGTGCTCTATATTTAATTGTTTTAACTTTTGCGGTAAATCTTCAAGCCAATGCGGGTTATCTTCGTTAAACACACTAACCAAAATGAACTCTTCGCCTCCAAAGCGTACCACCAGTTTGGCCGACAAATCGGACAGCAGTTCGGCAAACGCAATTAAGGTGCGATCACCTGCAAGATGGCCGTAGATATCATTGTATTTTTTAAAATAATCGATGTCGATCATGGCTAAAGACAGGTACTGCCCGGTTGTAAGCGAGCTAAGCACTGACGCGAACTCTTTATCAAAACTATAGCGATTATTGATCCCCGTTAGTTTATCTGTGCGTGCTTTTTGAGTTTGAACCAGTTCATATTGGTATTGTTTTCGATGAATAATGTCGAGTTGGTATTGCATGGCAGACATCATGACGACCGTAAATAAGTAGAAGTTTAAACTCCAAGTAATATCCACCATGGTCGTAAGTTGTATTGAAACTAGCGCGATGAACAATATCATCCAAATAAGTAGCTTTTGCGCTAAATGTAACATAGGGATTGAGGCGATTGAGATGACGGCCAGTATCGGACCACCCTCGTTTAGCTCATTGTGTGTGATGGCATAATTGTAAAAGAAAAAGCCGATAAGTAGCATGAGCACTGAAGCAAAGCAGCACCATATTTTGTCGAGATACTTTGCGGGTGCACTTCTAGATGTAAAAATCATCGGTAAAGTGAGTAGAATAAAGCCTCCACGAAAGAGGTTATCGATAAAGCTATTATCGGTAAGGTAGTTGGACGATACAATAAAAACAAGTAGCACTGCGATGACAAGATAACTGATCAACTCGGCATTTAATCGAGAGCGTTCATTAAGTCCGTGTTGAAAATCGGCTTCTTCATTTTTATTTAAAACGAACTGATATGGCAGTAAGCGCATATTTCCTTACCTTTAGTGATTCAATGACAATGTTCACAAGGTGATGAATTACGGCGAGTGCATAACAGGTAAATGCAATTGTAATTTATATAAGGTGCTGTTATTGCTTATTTAAACTTGTGTCGTTTTCATCGTTTCCATCTTCTAATATAAACTATTTTAGGTGAAATGCACCTGTCCTAGAGTAATTACTTCGTATTTTAATCTTGTGGTGAGTTAGCTTATCGAAGTGCTCATTACGTTAAGCAATATGCAATTGTCATTGCCGTACACGTAAACTCCCTGTGTAGTGGCTGAGTCATTAAGGTTTTGTAGAGCAGACGCTTATCGTTAAGCTGGTGGAAGTCGGTAGGTTGTCTTGATGCGGCAAACTTGCCCTGTTAAATCGCGTTATTACAGGGCAGGTTTGGCGTTCGGGGTTGCAGTCGTTTTAGGTTAAATTTATTTATCTTCAAACGTAAATGTTTGTCCAGCTAACGCAGCTTCAAACATTAATCCGCCTTTCGCAACGGTAAATACCGTCATGCCATTAATATAGGCGGCTGCTGTGTTTTGGCCTGCACCGACAGAGTTGCCGGTGGTGCCAGCTTGAGCGTTGGCGCCAACATTAATTGCCACTGCAGATGCTTGGGCTCCAAATTCAAAGCTACCGCTGGTGAAGTTTTTATATGCGGCTTGGTCTTTAAAAAATATCACCTCGCTATAGGCTTGGCCGCCAAATTGAAAGCCAAAAGACACTTGCGTTAAGCTGGTGTCGCCCCGATAGCGACCACCTTGGTAGACCTTGCCTTTACCGTAAGCGGCACCCACCCCAAAGCCACCTTTGCCCACGGTAGGGAAAAGGGCGTAGCCATAGGCAGTATTGAAAAAGTGCTGTGTTTGTTCGGCTTGTTGAAAGGCTTTTTTCGCTTGAGCATAACCGTCATCTGCGTATGCAGCAGTTGCACAAAGGCCGAGTATTAAGCATGCGATGGTGGTTATTTTTTTGAAAAAATGTGTCATGTAAAGTTCCTTTTCAGCCTTTGATTAAAGCTAATTTTAGTTAATTGTTTTATTTGATGTGATGTTTTAGCACAGCTGAACTGAACCTAAAATGAATCATTGTTGACCACAAGCATCTAAGCTGTAAGTGATTTTGCTTGATAATGCTATTACTCAGCTATTGATAGTCGGTCTTTACTGCGCTTTATCGGGTGCAAAAATAGGTGATCGCGGTGCTTGGTAATACAGGTTGTTTATAAAAAAAGCGCCGCTTGCGACGCTTTTTAAGTTTTGGTGATCACTTTATCGGTTTATCTAGCACGTAATGTTCGAACCATTTTTGGTCCCATTCCATTTTGGCTTTGCGGTGCTGGTACTTGCTTAGACCATGACCTTCACCTGGGTAAACAATAAGCTCAACAGGAACGTTGAGGTAATGTTTAAGGGCGCGATAAAGCCCTTGTGCATGACCAGCCGGAACGCGTTGGTCATTTTCGCCAATATGGATCAGTGTTGGTGTTTTGATGTTATTGGCATGGGTGAGCGATGAGCCATGAGTGTATGCGTCAGGCTTTTCCCAAGGCAAACCTTCCATAAAGTTAACGACGTGCCCAGGTGTATCTTCGAGCATCCACTGCAGGCGTTGATCAAATACACCCGCGCCAGAACTGGCCGCTTTAAAACGTTCAGTCGTACTGATGAGCGCATTAGTAAGATAACCGCCGTTACTCCAGCCCATGACGGCCATTTTGTCACCATCAACAATGCCATCGGCAATTAGCTTATCGACACCCGCAATAATATCGTTTACTTCAATTTCGTGCTCTTTACCCACGAGATCAGTTAAGAACTTATCGCCATAACCGGTTGAGCCACGGTAGTTTGGCGACAACAAAGCCCAGCCTTTAGCTGTAAATGTTGAGCGACCATAAGAGCGATGCTGCAACGCGTAAGGTGTAGCGGATGTAGGGCCACCGTGAATTTGTACAATGAGTGGTAATGGGCCGTCAGATTTTTGGTATCCAGCCGGTAAGTCCAAAATACCTTCAACGGTACTGCCATCGGGTGCTGTCCAGCTAACAACCGAAACCTGAGGCAGTTTCCAGCTGTCGACCTGAGGGTTAATGTTACTTAAGCGTTTGGCGTTAGCACGGTTACGATGAGCATCGGCGATAAACATATCAGAAAAATGCTCGAGTCCATTATGGCTAAATGCAACGCGTTTGCCATTTTGGCTAAAGCTGTAACTGCCAATGACTTTATCACCTTTTATTACGGTGCGAGTGTCACCCTGTTTGCCGTCGTCAATGTCAGTACAAAATAGCGCTACGCGGCCGTGATCTGAACCGCGGTAACAAATGTCATCGCTGTTTGGTCGCCATTGTATATCACCGGCGTTAAGGGTGACGTCACCTTGGGGTTTAACTTGCAGTGCGGCCGCTTGAGTGGCGTTAGCGTTAGCGATAAATAACTTACCAGGGTGGCCATCAAAATCGATTCTAAAGGCGAGTTGGTTATTGTCATCTTGCCAATCTAAGCCGAGTAGCCAGCCGTAAGGTGAGGGTGCCTGGTCGCGCCATTGTTTGTCTGCGAGTACGCTATTTTTCTTGGTCTTAGTATTGAAAATTTCAATATCTGACCAGCCTTCTAAGTGTACTAGTTCATTATCTTCAGTGGTTATTCGTGCAATGTGGCTGCCGTCGTTATTGACTTTAAACTCCCAGACTACTTTATCGTCGTCTAACAATAACTGTTGTTTAAAGTGCTGTAGATCCAACTGGTATAGCGGATTGGTCTCTCGCTCGCCATGGCCATAGTGCGGGGCGCTATGTTTGGTGCGCATTGAGGCCCAGTCGTCTTTATCTTTAACGGTTTTGGTGGCCAAAAAGTACAGGCTATTGCCGTCGTGGCTGAGTTGGAAGCTGCTAACGCCTTCGACCTCTTTGGTCATCGGCTGCATGTCACCACCTGTTGCGGCAATGCGGAAAACTTGGGTTTTGCCGTTATAGGGCGCTTTGTTTGATTCTTGTTTTACCTTACCAAGAAAGTAGATGTACTGCCCATCAGGGCTCCATTGCGGGCTAGATTCACTTTCATTGGTAAACGTGAGTCGTTGAGTCGCGCCACTTTTCGTGTCAAGTAACCACAGATCTCGTTGGCTTTTATCTAGCTCTTTATCCCAGCGAGACTCTAACCAAAGTGCTTTTTTACCATTAGGGCTGAGTGTAACTGCGCTCATACCACCAATTTCAAAAAAATCATCGATTACAATATCGTGATGTCGCTCCGAAGCGGAGGCGGCAATGCTGCTACCTAATAATGCTGCCGTTGCGGTGGCGAGCAAGGTTAGCTTGTTTAACTTGGTCATGTGGTTCCTACCCTTCAGGTATATTTGTATTTTTTATAATTAAATTAGTGTGATACCAACGACAAAAATATTGCCAAATCAAAACATCTCAAGGCTTTAATTGTAAGTACATTGGTGAGGTTTGCGGTTATCTCTATGTGGCTAGGTCGTGATTAATTGCATTTACGGACACGTTTAAACCTAACGGAATGTTCTGAGGTAACTCGTAATTAACTAATGTTTATTGTTATTAGCCGTACAACACTATCGCAAAAAGCACGATAAAGTCCTTGAGGTAGGTTGGATATTAACGCTCTTTATCTTTCAATAACTGCTGTAGATAAGCTCGCTCTTCTTGATTGAGCAACTGTTGGCTGGATGTTGTGGGAGAGGTTTGTTGTGAGCGAGCAAGTCTGCCTCGTAAAAAGGCGGCGTAAGTGATCTGTTTTAAGCCGTAAAGTGCCAGAATATAGACGGTGAATAGTAACACTAACCTTGTCACTATATGTTTATAGTCGATGATTGGTTCGCCAAAATAAAATGGCGATATAACTAGCGTTACCCTGATGATCCAATTGCTCATCAATGACAGTGTGAGTACGAGTAACCATCTGAACTTAATGTCTTTTAGGCTGTCCTCAATCGCTCTTGTTTTGCGGTGTCGATACTGAAAAAGCATCGTTAAAATAAAGTAGAAATACAGTGCAGTTTGTATAAATAGTAAAATAGGTAGGGTTGCACCAAGCAGGTTAAGTTGTTCGGCGTTTACATTGACCAACGAGGCGATGTTGGTCCAATCGCCTTGCTTGAACATGTTGTATATCATGCTGGAAAACAGGCTTAAAGCAAGTAGTGCTGCAGGGTAAAAATGAGCCGAAAAACCGATAGGTTGGTTAATGTCGTTGAGGCTACGATGGCAATATAAGTACAGTAAAGGCGTTAGTATAAAGTAGAAAGGTATAATTAAAATTATTACAAACAGGATGGGAGCGGGGCTATTGTCTTTCGTAATCAATCCGGTAAAAAAAGAGAGTGCCATTAGGCAAAAAATACTGGCCAATATTTTGTGGGTACCATTTTGCCCGTGATAGATATAGCGGATATAAAACCCTAACCCTAGGCAGTGCAAACCGCCTAGTAGCGAAAGCCACCAATACCCGAGGGATAAAATATCGTTGAACTGATTCATGCCGATTTATGTCATATCTTTTCGCTGTAATGTGTGAGTTTGTGTACCGGTTTTACTAAGAGCAAAATATAACGATATTTGTTGTCGGCGATGGTGAGTCGCCGACGAATGCGTGTGCCTGTATCGGTTAGTTAATTTGAGACTAAGTTGAGCTTATCGAGTAGGGCGTCTTTTTTAAATGGCTTAGCGAGGTAATCGTCCATGCCAGACTCGAAACATTTTTTAATGTCTTGGTCGAGTACGCTGGCTGTTAGCGCGATAATAGGTAAGCGTTTTACAGCGTTAATTTTTTCCCACTCTCGAATTTTTTCAGTTGCGGTAAAGCCGTCCATAATAGGCATCATACAGTCCATTAAAATAGCGTTAATGGTTTCGCCTTGGCTGACAAGCTCAACAGCTTCTTGGCCATTGTTGGCGATAACAAAATCAAACCCTGCTTGCTTAACAAGTAATGAGGCAACCTTCTGATTAACTAGGTTATCTTCTACAATCATCACCACAACTTTCATTTTACTGTCTGCTGGGGTCACGCTAGCGTCTGGGTCGTTAGCTGCGTTTTCAGTCAGTTGCGCAGCCTTATTGCGCTGCACTCGATTTTCGATACCGTTTCGAATCGCATTACTAAAGCGTCGGCCCAGTAATGGCAAGGTCACGGTGGAATCGATATTGTCTAGTGTGCGTTGCTCAGATGGGGTATTAATCGCAATGGTGAAAATATCTTTTTCACTCAATAGCTCCGGCAGTGTTGCTAATGCATCCCTTGATATAGAGCAGTTATCAACAAAAAGCACATCGAAGTGTTGTTTATCTTGTAATAAATCAAAGCTCGATGCGTATTGATAATTAAGTTTCATACCCTGCAGCAGACAGGCGTTCTCTAAGGTGTTGATGATTTGATTATTGTTAGATATTAAGGCCGAAGTTAGGTGTTTAAATTCATTTTTCTCGGGCGCTTCTTGCGCAATAATTCTGGCTTTTAACTCAACAGAAAAGCAGCTACCTTTGCCTTTTTCTGAGGTGATTATAATGTCGCCGCCCATCAACTCTACTAACTGCTTACATATTGCTAGCCCAAGGCCGGTGCCGCCAAACTCACGGGTAATTGAGCCATCTTCTTGCACAAAGGGGGAGAAAATTTGTTGTTGCTTATCTTCTTCGATACCAATTCCTGAATCATAAACTTTAATTTGCATATTGGCGTAAGGCGGCTCGTCAAATTGGCAGCTAATCGCAACCTTTATCCCGCCTTCATTGGTAAATTTAACGGCGTTTGAAAGTAGGTTCATTAACACTTGGCGCATGCGATGTTCATCAAGCGATACAAGGTGTGGGGTAGTAACTGGAATATCAACTTGGAGGTCTAAATCTTTTTCGACAACTTTGGCTAACACCATGGTGAGTGTGTCATACACAACCTCACATATATTGGTGTCAGAATAGGTAATTGTTAGGTTACCCGACTCAATTTTAGACAGATCAAGAATGTCGTTAATTAATAGCAGCAAGGTGTGTGACGAGGTTTCGATGGTTTCTAAATATTCATTTTGTACCGCTGACAGTTTGGTGCCGCCTAATATTTCTGACATACCAATAATGCCGTTAAGTGGGGTTCTAATTTCGTGCGACATATTAGCTAAAAATGAGCTTTTAGCTTGGTTTGCTCGCTCTGCGTCGGCTTTTGCGCGTAAAATTTTACCGTCATTAAGAAAACGCTCGTTAATGAGGTTATTGAGCTTTTTGGAGAAATTAGTTAATTCGTCACTACCGCTTTCATTGATTTTATTAGAATAGTCATGGGTATTTTCAATTTCTGACATGGTGTTAATTACATGGTGCAGATACTTTAAAATACGATTGTATAGATTGGCACCAATAACACCTATCAGCAGTAAAGACGCAAATAAAGCCGCGCAAAATATAATTATTAAGTTTTTAGATTGAGCAATTTCATCGTGAACATTGCTGGTAAGTTGCTCGTTAAACGTCGCAATAACAAACTGTACTAGGCTAAGCCGCTGGCTAAATGCTTTTAAATTGGACTCGGGACTCCCGACGAGATTGTCTTCGAGTAAAATATGGCTTCGCAGCTGATAGCTTTGCTCAAAAGCTTTATCTGAAAATGTCTCAAGCAGTAAATTAACTTGTTCAGGCTTAGCGCTGATATTGATAAAGCGCTCAACATAAAGCTGCTGCCTTTCGACTGTCATACTGAGTTGGGCGAGTAGCTCGGCGTCATTTTTATTGGTGAGTAGTTGGCTGATAAGCCATTTTTCTTCAGCAGACCACAGCGATAGCCATTGCAGTTGGTATAAAATAGTTAGGTTTTGGCTGATCTGCTCGGGTACATCTACGTTATCTTTTTCTAGCAGTATCAGTGCCTGAGTTTGCAGCTCTGCCATCCAAATTGACCAATCGGCAATGCCCTCTAGCGTCACGTCAGGCGATTCTGATAGCGCCTCTTTAGTGCTGTCAAACCAAGCTTTAATCTCTTCGTTATTGTTAGGGGTAAAGGCGCTGTCTAGCAGTTGTGGGAAGTTAGATATTAACGGAGTAAAGTCTGACAATATAAAAGGTTTATTTTGTGTGTAGAGTTGTTCTCGCGATTGTATGATTTTGCTGTTGAGCACAGAAAAATGTTCAAGGAAGGTGACTTTATTATTTAGTACATTTAAGGCTTCAACATTTTGTTTTTGATTTTGCACCTCGAGTACCGTTACCCAGGCAGCAAAAAATAGCGGCAGTAGTACCAGCGCCAACATCCTTGTTTTTATTGAAATACGATTCAATAAGTTCATTTCTGCTCCTTGAATTGAACATGTTAGTCATATACTTGTGCAATGCATGACTCTTGACTATATTCAGCATAGTACAAAAAACTACCAAGGATTGAAGGTTTTGATATGTTTAATGGAATAAACTTTCGTACAGTATCTTTGTGCATAAAGTCAGTAATTATCGGTACGGCTTTGTGTGCTCCTCTCCCTCTCAGCGCGGTCGAAACGGACAGCACTGATGTCGAATTTGCAATTTTCACCCTCAATAATGAGTTACCACCGCTGAGTAAAAGTAAAGCTAGAATGCTATACCGTGGTAAGTCTAAAAAAATTGGTGGTAGCCTTAAAATAGTACTTGTTGATTTACCTGAATCGTCTATGCACCGTAAAGAATTTTATAATATGTTGTTGGGCAAGTCGGTATCTCAAATGAATGGTTATTGGGCGGGATTAGCTTTTTCTGGTAAAGGTTCTCCACCAGAAGAGCTTGATAGTAACGACATAAAGCAAATTTTAAAATGGCTAAACGAGAACCCGAACGGCATCGCTTACGCTCCGCTTGAGTCTGTACCTGATGAAGTCAACATTCTTATAACCGTGCCACAAGGAGAGTAGCCATGTTATTAAGCCATAAGTACACCCTCGTATTATTAAGCTTAGGCGTTGTAGCAAATGCTCAAGCGGCGATTGAATTAACGGATAATGTCTTTCTAAGCGGTTTTGGTACGACATCGATCAGTAAAACTGATAATACAACCCCCTTATTTATTAATCGTGAGATCACAGACGAGACCTGTTACGACTGTGACACATTATTTGGATTGCAGCTCGATGCCAATATTTTTGACGGGTTAAAAGCATCGGCGCAAGTGGTTAAGCGCACGCAGGATGACTGGAGCGACCCTGAGTTAGAATGGGCGTATTTAAGTTATGAGTTTAATGATTTTGAGGTACGAGCTGGACGATTGCGTTTGCCAGTATTTATGATCTCTGAATTTTACTTTGTCGGTCAAGCTTACGTGTGGGCAAGGCCGCCAGTAGAGGTTTATGATGCGATTTTGGGTACCACATCGTACGATGGTGTTTCGTTTGCTTGGAATTATGAGTTGTCCGATGAACTGTTGCTAACTGTGTCACCATATTATGGTTTTGAGCGTACCACTAAAGTGGCTTTAGGCTCGACTATATTTCATTTTGAATCTGACTATACCACTGGTATTTATTTAGATTTAACAGGCTTTAACTACCGTATTCACGCTGGATTTTTACAGTCTAAATATATTCTTTTACCCGCGACAAAGCCCGATAAGTTAAGTGTGTATACCGTGGGTGCAGAGTACAGTATGGATGCTTGGCAATTTATGGCTGAAGTCGAATACGATGATTTACAAACGAATTGGTATGCCAGTGTCGCCTATGCTTTTGACGGTTTTACCCCTTACATTGTCTACGGTGAAAGTCATGACCTTAGGGAAAGTAAAGGCGTGACTGTTGGGGCGCGTTACGATGTCACCCCGGCGATATCGGTTAATGCTGAATACCAAACTCTTACCTCTGAAGATCCCTTTAACCGAGCTCAATTTGTCGCACCTCCCATTTATTTTGGTGAAAAGGAAGATGTCGACTTGTTTAGTATCACTATTAATTTTGTGTTCTGATTATGGATAATATTGCATTTTGGCTGAGCTTTTACGTATTGATGCTGGTAGTTTCAACCATCATTGGTTACCACAAAGGTAACATTGTTGCTGGTGCCTTGTTGGGGTATGTGTTGGGGCCGATAGGGGTCATTATTTTACTGTTAAGTAAAGACCGAAAAATGCTGCCTTGCCCTGAGTGTGGCAGCAAAATTCACCGACATTCCTATGAATGCCCTAAATGCCATAAAAAGGTGCTGCATCGTTTAGGAAAAAAGTCAGCTACATAGATCAAAAATCGAATGAATAGCTGATACTGATTGAACCATCAATAAACCGCCCAGTATCGGCGCCTCTATCCGCACTATTCCAACGGTTGCCAGAGTAGTTGTTGTATTGAATGGTAATGGTACCTGGGTGCCAATCAAAGTAGCCGAATCCGTAGGTATAGTCTGGGTTCCAAGGCTGTTTTTGGCTACTGTCTAAATAGTAAAATGCCGTTGCATTGACATACCAATTTCCTACAATTGAATATTTACAGCCTAAGCTAATGGTTTGGTGGGCTGTTTTGTATTCAACAGTCGCTAAATCAAAATATTCAGGGGTGTAATTGTAATCTAGCTGGCACCCAATCGCGCCCTCATCAGTAAATGAAAACCAGTCGACATAGGGCTCTTTAACAGGGAATTTCCAGCCTAGCGCCCAAGTACCTTGCGAAAACTCAGTGTGTCTTCCGCCAGGCTCAGGAGAAAATCGGTTACCGCCGTAATTGGAATAAAGCAGGCTAAACGTATAGGGGCGCCAGTCGCTATAACCAAACACATAGGTAAAGTCAGGGTTCCACGGCTGCTGCAGTTCTTGATCAAAATAGTGATAAAGGGTGGTCGAAACAAACCAATTACCAATAATTGAATATTTTAGTGATAGGCTCGCAGTTAGGTTTTGATTGCTGGGGCCTGAAGTGGCATTTGCTGGGATTACTGCGGGGGTATCGACTAATGGGATACCGCCTGAGGCGCTGACGCTCCAGCGTTTGTACCAAGGTAAGTCAGGGTCCCAGCTGTCCAGTGATAGCAAGAACGAACTTGTCACCCCGTTCCAGATTAAATCGGCTTCGGTTGGTTCACGCACTGATTTTTGACTGGTGCCATCGAGAATCGTTATTTCGGTGGGTTTAGGGGCATTTTTGGCCATTTCAGTCTGGTGTTCACTAGCGCAAACGTCCGCTACTGCCAAACCTAGGGTTATTCCCCACCATGCGACTTTGTCGGTCCACTTTAAATTTGCTATCAAATGGGTCTTCCTTAACCAAATAATTTTGATGCATGTGTAATTATTTATGGCTCATAAATGGGCCGTCTGTTTCTAGTTTTATACCAAAGGCTGACCAAAATCAGTGAGTTAGTATTTATATTATAGGCGGTATTTGTTTTTCCATTACGGTAAAGTCCGGTAGGGATCACGCGATGCCTTATACTATTTGTGGTTACTTGGTTTGCGAGTGCTCGGCTGTATTCACTATCAAAAATTACGCTCATGGCAAACGCTGCTTTATTGCTGAATGTCTGCGAATTTGCAAAGGGTTTACCTGAGTGTGACACGCTGTACCAAGGCTCTCCTTGGTAGTAAATATTATTATATAAAAACCAAGGTGCCTTGCTGAGTGAGTCTTCTGCGTAAGCGGTTAGCTTTTTACTGGTATTGAATTGCTCCTCATGTAAGTCGTAGAGCTCGCGGAGCTGGTTCCAACATGACTCATCATGGCTAAACTCGATGGTATAAAGTAAAAAAGAATCGAGCGTTAAAAACGGTAGATTTCGCGGATCAATTTTAATTGTTATGTCATCGACTTCGGTTTCATCAAGTCGCTCACACTCAAATGCAGTGTCGACGTCTAAACCCATCAGGCGATAGCCTGTTGCGGCATATTGTAAGTAACCGAGCCGGCCTTCTTGCCGATAATACTCTTTTTTAGAAGTGAGTTTTGTTCCGTACAGCGTACCTTTGTGCACGGCTTCATCGAGTTGCCATTTATCAGTTATGCGGGCGACATCAGCGGCCAAATGCGGTTTATGTTGAACGATTATAGCTAGCCAAATGTAGAGCCGTCCCAGATCCAGCGCTGACCAACCATTACCGTTCGATGCTGATTTACTTAACCTACCAGAGGGCTTACCGGTAACGGTATTATATTGGCGGTTAGGGAGCTTATCTTTATAAAGTGGGAGGTTGTACAGTGTCTTGAGCATTTTTTTAAGGCGAAAATTAGTGACCTCTAACGTGCTTAATTCTAGTGCCTCTAAGGCTAATATTGCCCCTATGCTGCTGCCTACATCCCACATGGTTGCATGAGTATAACCTTGCACTGAGTCGATTAAACCTGTGGTTTGATTCCAATTTTTATCAATATATAGCTGCGCTTTGCTGGCTAATAATTTGTCATGACGATTCAAGGGGGCAGGAGTTAGTGAAGTTGTGGTTATGGTGCTTTCGGGCGGCGAGGTTAACTTTGTCACCGTGTTTGTTATCGGTGTCAGTTCAACTTCGCTGGCGTTAAGCGCAGATGTGTTATCAAATTTTTCAGCATTTAGTGGTTTAAACACGGTGCGAGTTTTGCTGCTGGGTTTATCAGAGCTTAGCGGTTTTAACGCAGTACGAGGTGTGCTGTTGGATGTTTCAGAGCTTAGCGGTTTTACCACGGTGCGAGGTGTGCTGTTGGATGCTTTAGAGCTTAGCGGTTTTACCACGGTGCGAGGTGTGCCGTTGAATGTTTCTGAACTTAGCGGTTTTGCCACGGTGCGAGGTGTGCTGTTGGATGTTTCAGAGCTTAGCGGTTTTACCACAGTACGAGGTGTGCTGTTGGATGTTTCAGAGTCTAGCGGTTTTAACACTGAACGCGGCGTTGTTAACGGTAACGCTTTGGTTGCTGTTGATTGTGCTTGAGGGACAATAGAACGGCGTTGAAACTCGATGGCTGTTTCTTCTGCAGGCTGAGGACTAACGAGTGTTCTGGATACGCGTTTAGCAGGTTTTGTTGCTGTTGGCGTATCTGAAGTTTGGTCGGTGCTAGGATTTGTGTCAGCATAAGTTGGGTGAGTACCCGCAGCGAGGCAAATAGCCAAAGAACAGGCCAGTATATTGAGTACTTTCTTATTCAGTGTTGGTCGCTGCAATGTGTACCCTATTGCAAAATACCTGCTATTTGCTGGTTGATTTCTTGTATTTTTCCGCACAACTCATCGACAGTGCTTTGCTCGGGTAAGGTTCCGGCTTGTGCACTAGACTCAACCACTTGGGCTAAAGTCATAGCCTCTTTGGCACATAAATTACTGAACATCCCTTTAAGCTCGTGGGAAATCTGAAATAGACCGTCAACATCGTCACTGCTAAAGCGAGTTTTTAATATGTTATGGCTCTCGCCGTATTCTTCTAGGTAAATGGTAAGCAACATTTTTACCATATCGCTGTCATCACCACACATTGCTGTTAGTTCATCCACTTCAATCATGTTTTTGCATCCTTTGCTTTTATCTGTTTATTGATGCCGCAATTTAAGTTGCGGCATCAACGAGGCAAATATTGGCTTCAAGTCAGTATTGACCAACTTGCGCGATTAAGCGCTTGAGGTCAACTGTCCCGCTTTTACTTTAGTTAACCAAGCCGCCAACGCTTGAGGAGACATCAATTGCACATCACCCAATTCAGCATCTTTTGCATTGACCAATTCATCGGGTAATAAATCAATAATGCGATCTAAGTCTTCGGCTGTTTGTATGTGCTCATCAATAATGTTGGCCATCTCTTTATTGTAGTCTGCATCACGTGCCCGTAAGGCTTTTACTAGGCCTTGAAGCAGTGTTAGCCAAGTGCTCATTGGTCCTTGGGTGATAGAGGCGGATTCTGCGGCTGAATCTATAAAGGCAAATGGCACAGTAGCAATACTTTGTTTATGTTGCATTGCTGCTAAAATCCAATCGGTATCGAATGAGAAGTCGAATACCGTAGGAGCTGCTAACATATGCTGCAGCGCTTCGCGGCTAAACAGTTTGTAAGCGGCTTGGGTATCGTGGATCCCTTTAGAGAAGATCGGTGCGCCGACCATTCTTTGCATGTGTCTAAGGGTTTTTATTCCAATGCCCCATCGTTGCTCTTGCTTGATCAAGATAGAGCGTGGATCTTTACGGTTACCGAGGGTGACTTGGGTATTGCTGGAAACAAAAGGCGCCAAAATGAGGCCTAATTGCCCCATATGTACGGAGTTGTCGGCATCGGTGTAGACAACGGCGTCAACACCATCTTCTAGTGCTTGCATGCAGCCAAAAATAATCGCTCCGCCTTTTTTTGAATCATCAACGTCATTAAGTTCAGCTAAAGGACCACTTTTAGCTAAGATCCCATCTTTAAGGTTGAGAACTGTAATTTTTTCAGGGTCTGAGCTGCGATCGGCAATACGAGAGGCGATACCGAAACTATTGTGCGGACAGCCATCGTCTACCGGGTATAAATGCCAGTCAACTTGGGTACCCTTACAAGCCCAGTTGAGTTGGGTGACTTTGGTCAGCAGGGAGTTTTCACCATTGATATTCGCTGCACTTTTTTCGAGCAAACGGTTATGTTCACCCCACATGGCGAACACAATACCTATTTTAACGGGTTGGGTTATTTGGCGTAAGTAAGTGCGCGATTGAACCAATTTAACGGCCAATTTAAACACCAGTGGGCAATCTTCTTTTTGTGCTAAGGCTTCGAGTTGTGCTGGAGAGGTATGTGTTAGCTCCAGCAGCGAATCTGCTAGCTCCAGCAGGCTCACTTGGTGAGATGATTCAGTTAAATCAAACTGATCACTAGAAGCGAGATAAATTTTTTCGAGATCATCATTATGCGTGTTCATCACGAATCCTTTCATTGACTTACTGACTTTTAACGCTCTGGTAAGTTGGTAATAAATATTATGTAACTCCTTAAAATGTAGTAACAGATCCTTAAAACAGCAAGGTTCCTTCTTTGTTGTTTTGCTCCGTTACTCGGGATCATCTTTACTGGTAGTTAATTCAACTTTTATCGGTGGTTCAATAGCTTGTGTTTCAACTATTACCGCTTTAGTCTTAACGGCATCAACGGCATCAACGGCATCAACTCAACGGCATCAACGGCATCAACGGCATCAACGGCATCAACGGCATCAACGGCATCAACGGCATCAACGGCATCAACGGCATCAACGGCATCAACGGCATCAACGGCATCAACGGCATCATCACCGATAGGCTTTATTACCTTTGATTTTTTTATTGGTGCCTTCTTCATTGGCGCTACAGGCTCAATTTGCCTTTTTTGGAGTGACTCTACGGTGGTTTCTTGTGCCTGGTTTACTCCACCTTTCCCTAATAAACTCGATGTTGCTGGTATTGCTGGTATTGCTGGTATTGCTGGTATTGCTGTTTTGGGTTGGGGCGTAGCGGTAGCGGCTTGTGCCGCAGCAGCCATTGATGCATCTGTTGCATCGATAATATTGTCAGTGGCGCTGTCTGTTACGGAGCTATCTATGGCGGTGCTGTCTGCTGCTGAGGAAGGCTTTACTACGGCAGGTTGCGGTTTGGGTTTGAATGTGTGGGAGCTTGAAAAGTTAGCGTCATAGCCAGACAGTGTTTTACTTGGTGCTGCATGTTGTGATTGCGCTGCACTCGGAACAGGGGGTGGCGCAATGATATTATTGTTGGGCGCTGCATCGTAGCGGTTGAGACCTAACTTGGGCGAGGTAAACGAAAAGAGTTTTAGCTTTTCATCCCACAATTGCAGCGCTGTTAGTTCGATATCGAGCGCCTCATCAATGCCACTGGTTACATCACTTACCTGCATCGCGACCGACAATTGTGTGTTTGCCGTTTCTAGGCGTTGGTGTAATTTTTGCTGTAATTGCGCCCAGTTAGTCCCGCCAGTAAGTAAGTAGCGAGTGCTGTCAGACCAATACTGATATGCGATGGGGTTTTCGGCTTTGTCAGCGGCTATAGCTGCCAGTGACGCAGCTAAGCCAGCGGTTTGCCACATCTCTTGTTGTGAGAGTTTTTTGGGGTTACTGAGCAATACGTTACTGAGCTGGTGCCAGTGTGCCGCAGCTTGTGGGTAGCGGCCTTTGGCGAGTAGGTAGTTCCCTTTGCTAAAGGGGCGCAACTCAAGATTGAGTGCTTCTGCAAGTGCTGACTTTCCGGTAAACATTGCGACTAGAGTTAGTATGAGAATTGCGTGATATTTACGAGCCATCAAAAGTCTCCACTAAGCATTTTCCTGGGTGATCGAAGCGAGAGTTAAAGCGAACATCGCGGTATTCTTTATTGCCTTTAGATTGGTAAAGTTTGCCATTCACCTTGTAAAGCAAGGCTTCGAGTACGCCGGCATTGGTTTTTAAAGTGATACTTTTTTCATATGCACTAGAGGCTTCATAGCGACCCTCATACCAGCCTCGTTGCGGGTGATAAAGTTCTTGTACGAGCACCATGAGGCGTTTGGTGTAGTCGGTTTTCCACAGGGCCCACATTTGAAAAGCAACCCGGGTAGAAACGAGTGCTAGATGGTCATGGCTACTGCCGTCTTCGGCAACGGTTATCCAAGGTGTCCCTAGGGCGTAAATTGCGTCATAAACAAAAAAGGGATCATCTGAAACTACATGTTCAGCTCTGGCGGTATAAATACGTTCGAGCTCCCAGCGGCTTTCTTGCACTCGGTAAACTGAATCGGCCATGGCGGCAAGAGGGGCGTTGGTATGATTGCCATCAAATGATGATGTATCGTCAATATCGTCCCAGTTAAACTCGAGGCCAAGCCACAGGTAGGGCGTGCTAAAAACAGGCCTTAATACGTCAAAAAATCGCGGATCTCGGCCATCAAAAAGAAGGTCGATACCGTTGATAGTTGCCACTTCGTAAGGCTCAAGCATCATGCTTTTTTTGGGAATAATCTGCCAATCTAAATAGCCATATGATGCATATTCTTCAATCCCTAAGCGGCCCTCTTTAAATGTTTCTACTTTGCCTTCACTGATGTTACCGCCATAAAGCTCCCCTTTACTTGAGACAAGGGCGCAGAAGTTCCAGCGCAATACGGCTTTATCGATATATTCTGAAAACTCAGGGTTATGTTGTTTGGTTATTGCCAGTGCAATGAGTAGTCGACCAATATCAATGGCTGACCAGCCGAGTTCCGCAGGCTGGTTGGCGTAATCCACCATCGCGCGGGTAGTCGTGGAGTAAACTTTATTCGGTACGCCTTGGCGGGTTAATGGCATTTCGACTAAAAAATCGATGGCCATTGTTAGTCTTTCATCGTGGGCTTTAGTTGAGATTAATTCAAACTGTAATGCAGCTTGCAGTGAAAGCAAGTAATCGGCAAATGAGTTCATATCCATGGTTGGATAGTTGTCTAATGAATTAACTAGGCCAGTTGATAATTGCGTATTGTTAGCAAAATACTGCCAAGCCGTGTTCGCCCAAGCAATTTCTTGCTCGGTGAGTTCTCCGTGCCGACCTTGCCTGACAAGTTGAGAATCGGTAACGCCAGATACACCAGAGCTAACTCCCTGGTATATAAGACCACAAGCTTGAAGGCTGAGCAGCAATAACAACAGTACACATTGTCGTAGCATATGACCCCTGTCAGTAAACTGAATTATTTAGGCTCAGTTTTTTTTCTCGGTAAGCACTGACCCTCATAACCAAATGGGCTTTCGAGTGCTTTTTCCCAAAGGCTAGGGGCGGTAGTTGCTTGGTACTTTAATAACTTACCTTGCTTTTTATACAATAGAATCTCGAGCAAAATGCCGTTGTTATTTGAAGTGAATGTGTTGATTAGTCCGGTACCATTTTCAAATATACCTTCATAGAATCCTTTTTCGCGGTCATAAACATGGCTTACGTGGTCAAACAGTAAGTCGGTATACTCTGTATCCCACAGTACCCACATTCCCATCGCGCCTTTAATGGCCACTGCAGAAAATTGCGGTAAGAAGGCTCCAACCTCTGAAATAGTATTCCAAGCAAAGCCATCGGTGTAAATGGTGTCGTAAACGAAGTAGGGCGCACCATCGAGTTGGTGCTCGGTTCGCGCGGTGATGATACCGGTTTCTTGGTAACGCTTTTCTTGTACGCGGTAAATTTGCAAGGCAAATTCTGCCATCCAGTCATGGCTATAATTATTGTCGTGTTCACTGTGATCTGAGGTGACGTCCCAGCCGAACTCAATGCCGTCAAGTACATAGCTTTCAGTTACTACATAGCTATGCGCTTTCAGTTTTCGAGGATCGCGGGTGTCGTAAGGGATGTCGTAGCCATACAAGTTAATGGTGGCATAAGGCTCGGGCATGAGTGCTTGGTCGGTATTAAAGCCCCATAGTTCAAAGCCTTTAGCGGCATATTCTTCGTAGCCTAAACGGCCTTCTTGTAAATATTGAACTGGTTTATCGGGTTCGAGTAGTGCGCCAAACATGGTGCCATTTTCATCAACCACATTACAAAAGTTCCAACGTAGCACTGCTGAATCAATTGCGCTAGCAAACTGCGGGAACCGATGTTTAATGATGTGTAACCATATTAACAAGCGCCCTAAATCTAATGCGGAGTAACCAATTTCGCCAGGTTGGTTGGCATAATCCACTTTAGCCCCATTTTGGGTGTTGTAGGCTTTGTTAGGGAGCTCGCCCATAAACAAGTCAAGGGTGTTTAATGTTGCGACAAAACGAATGAAGCGGCTATCAAACTCCTCTTTTTCGATAATGCCAAATTCGAGAGCACTGACCATGCCCGCTAAATATGATGATGCATCCCACCAAGTTACAGAGGGATAGTCATTTACCGCATTAACGAGGCCGGTAGACTCTTGGTAGTTATTTACAAAGTACTGCCAAGCGATGGTGGCCATTTCCATCTCTTTTTCGGTTAGATCACCTGAGCGTTGCTTAGGAACATCCCAATGATTATGGCGTTTAACAATATCGTTGGAAAAGCCTTGATAGCTGTTACCACACGCAATAAGCAGTAGAGCTAGGCATACGATTAAGGTAAGTTTCATACGCATCCTTCTATAATTCTTCTACGCCGATATTAAGCAAGGCACCGTTTTGAATGTAAGCCAGTGACTCTAGAACAATACCGTTAGTGTTAGCCGTAATAGCGGTATTGGCTTCGCCGGTTTTCTCATACAAACCTGAATACCACCCCTTTTCATCAGAATAAAGCTCTTCTACTCCACCAATTAGTACATCTGCGTAAGGAGTGTCATAGAGTGCGTACCAACCAAAAGCAGCTTTAGTTGATAGTGTTTTGAAGTCTGAGGCGTCGGCGCCTGTATCAGTAATGGCGTTCCACTCTTTGCCATCAGAAAACACAGTGTTGTATACGAAGTAGGGGGCTTGGTCGATGTTATCTTCACTTACCGCCGTGATAATGCCTGAACGCTTGTAACGGCGCTCTTGGGCTTTGTATAGGCGGTAGGCAAAGATTCTGGACACACTATCTGCCCCAAACTCAATACTGTCGAGAATGTAAGACTCACTCACTACATAGTTATGTGCATGGTATTTGGCGGGGTCGCGACTATCGGTTGGTATTTCAATACCGTCAATGGTGACGAGGTCTAGGTAGTCAGCGTATTTTAGAGCGTTAAATACATCTCGACCCATCAAAGTTAGCGCCTTAGAAGCATACTCTTCGTAACCGATACGACCTTCTTGTACCAACTCCAAGCCCCCTCCAGATTTAGCCGGTCTTGACCCAAACATATAGCCATCTTTAGTCATAGCGCTGACTTTCCAATGCTGTAATACGTTATTCACTTGCTTGTTAAATTTAGGGTACTGCCAAATCAGAATATTCATAGGTACCAGGATTCGACCAATATCAATGGCCGACCAACCAATACCGTCTTTATCTTCTAGCGGTTGGTTAGCGTAATCCACCATCTTTAATGTTTGGGTGTTATAAGCTTTGTTGGGTAGTTCGTCTCTTACTAGCGGTAGCCGAGCTAATGTGACTAAGGCTTTTTCCATCTTTAACTCAAACTCTTGGTAACTAATCACGTTGAGTCGGCTGGCCGAGATTAATGCCATTAAATATGAAGCGGTATCCCACATAGTAGTTGATGGATAACCGTCTACAGAATTAACCAGGCCGGTATTATCTTGGTAGTTGTTTTCGAAATACTGCCAAGCGGTTTCAGCCCATTTATACTCTTGATCTGTTAATACACGATTATCGCGTAAAGGGATCGGTTCTGAAGGTGCAAATGTGAGATTTCCCATCACTTTGTTGTAGTCACGTGTTTCTATGGTGAAAGCCACGGCCAGCGCTGTAAATAGCCCCGCTAAGAATACGATGTGATGACGAGCTTTAACGAATGAGCTACTCGATTCCATAATCCAATTCCTTGTTTTCTTCTGTTGTCGTAGTGGATGCATCGTCAGTTGGTGGTGACCAGCATGCGGCTGCTATCATGCCCCACATGGCCATCATGTTATTTAAGGTCCAAAAACTATTAAGGATAAGCCCGCCAAGAGAGTAGTTACCAAACGAATGGCTACTGTAGGCGTACCAGGCAAAAATCATACTGCCAAGGCTTAGAACAAAGACTCCGATTTGAGGGATAACCAGGTGCAGGAATAGCCCTTGTTGACGGCTTTTTGGCGTGGTAGGGAAGCTGATTTTTTTACCCCGCATCACTGTCCATAAAGCCCGAAGGTTGACAGGGAAGAAGGACAGGAAGTTGGTTTTACCTTGATAACCTGCAATCCCCCATGTACCTATCATCATGGCGAGTTCTGCAGTAATGACAAAAGGTAAAAAGTGCAAGTAAAACGTGGTGTCGTAGGCATCGACCGGTGCGATACTGGTAAGAAAATACACGATTGGGCAGAACAAAAAGATAATGTTCCAAATCGCAGATAGGTTTGACCAAAAACTGGCACCGTACATGAGTTTCTGTTTTAGGCTCATGCCTTTCTTAAATAATGGGTTGTCATTCATAAATATATCAATTGAACCACCGGAGTACTTAAAGCGCTGTACTGTCCAGCTTTGTAGATCTTGAGGTGACAGCATTTTACTTTCGATGGTTGGATGCTGAATTGAACGCCACTCCCGCTCTGTGTCGCCATGAAGGATAAGCGAGGTGTAAATGTCTTCTGAAACATGGAATTTATAAGGGGTAAATTCAGTGTCAAAGATGATCTCTTGGCGTAAATTAGCTGATATTTCGTGATCGACGCTTTTCTCTTTAGTGAGCTTACGGATCTGCTTTTCTATCTCTTCATGTTCGTTACTAATCTGGTGGCTGTAACTACGTAGCGCCGCTTCCATTACCGCTTCTCGGCGATGTATTGATCCAGCTCCGCAACAAAATGAAGCATTAGCCCAATTACGTCGACGTTGGATGACGTCATAAAACATTTGTGGGTCGTTGGCGTAAGGGTCTCGACCCAATGTTACTGGGCCGTATATTTTTTCAACTGCGCTACCAAGCCAGCTAATCGGTGTTCCTAAGCGTTTCTTTAGCCAAGCTGGAAGTCTTTCTCCTGCGGGAAGATCGAAGAACCACTGCGGCGTTTGTACCCACGCGACGTCAGGATCTTTAAAGTAACCTAAGGTGTTTTCTAAAATACTCGGGAAAGGTCTAGTATCAGCATCGCAAATGACAATAAAGTCGCCATGTGTTTGCTCTAATGCGTTGCGTAAATTACCTGCTTTGTAGCCCACATTGTTGTCACGAGTAATATATTGAACCCCCATGTCAGCAGCCATTTGCGCCATTTCTGGGCGTCTGCCATCATCAAGAATAAAGATGTTCATTTCTATTTCGTGGGGGTAGCGAACCGCTAGTGCGTCGCGAATACTGAGTGCTACCAGCTCGGGTTCTTCATCATAGGTTGGAAACATAATGTCGACCCCAATCGGGCGGTCATCCATTGGGTCATTAATACATTCATTGATAGTTGCAGGTGGGCTTTTTTGGGGTTCGTCAGATGTTTTCCAGAGATTAAAAGCAAATAATACCGAGCCAACAAAAGCACAGGATTCAGCAAAAGCCAATGGTAATGAAAACCACATCGCATCGTAATTGAGAGCAAAGCCCCAGCGCCAAACTAAATACCATACACCCAATGCAATATTACAGGTGGCTAAATACTGGTATAGCAACTCTCTCGAGGGGCTGTAACTTACGGGTTGAGGCGGTGTTCGTTTCTCAAACTCACTAAAGTAAAAATCCATTTGCTCATCTCCGTGTGCTAACGGTTGTTAGCAAGGCACTCATCTATCATTCGGCGGCGTTATCGCCACCTCACGTGGTTCAATTATTTGCTCTACAACGTTGCAAGCTTTGACTACTTTGCGCTGCGTTGCATTCTTAAAGTGTTACGGTTTTGCTGTGTAAAATATTCCAATTTGTCTGACAGCTCTTTGACGATTTTTAAGCCGCGGCGACTGACTAACCATGTTTCGGGGTCGTCAGCCACGGGCTCAACAAAATCGGTACTGAGCAGGTCATCTAAAAGGCCATCGGGCATTGATTGACCAAAGTCCGAGATTTCAATAATTAGTTCATTATTGGCAGACAGGAAGGACGTGGCTTCAAACTTTTTGCCTTCAGTGTTTAGGTAGGAGTGTTCATAAACATTATTTACCACTTCAACTAAACACAGCTCCATCTGGCTCACGATGGTTTCATCAAGTTTTAAGCTATTCCAATAGGGTAAAATGTCCTCTGCTACCTCTCTAGAAGCTTCTAGACTGCTGAGGTAAGCTTTGTGAAACTTCCCTGTTTTCACGTCCATGTTATTCCCTTATTTGATCTGCAGTAACGGGCGGTCAACTTTAACTTCAGATTTAGCTTTCGGCGCTGCTTGCGTGACCTCAACTGCACTGTAAACTTCATTCATGCTGTTTTTACCCATTGGCGGCCGAGAGACGTTTCTGTTTTTCAAAATGCTTACATATTGGCATTCCGACAATAATTGGGTGTAACCGTCGTGACCGATTAAGTAGTCGCCAAACATGGTTTTATTCACTATGTAGGCGTCATCTGCTAAGTGTACGTAGTCACAAATTAGGGTGTTACTGAGTAGGCTTCTTGAGTCTACTTTACAGTTCGCGCCAATCACTGCTGGGCCAATAATGGTGGCTCCATTTTGTATTTCGCAGCCACTACTGACGATTACTGGCGGAGTGATTTTGCACTTTGAAATATCGATTTGGGTGTTAATGCCGACCCACACACCTGGCGCCATTTGGGTTCCTGGGATCGGGTAGCCTTTAACTTTACCGTTAAGGATTTCGCTGGTGACTTCCCATATGTCTTTAA
Organism: Shewanella youngdeokensis; assembly: GCF_033180165.1. GTDB lineage: Bacteria > Pseudomonadota > Gammaproteobacteria > Enterobacterales > Shewanellaceae > Shewanella > Shewanella youngdeokensis. The sequence goes on along the minus strand of NZ_CP136522.1, from coordinate 4,082,941 downwards.
CTTTACCTACATCGAGCCATTGGAAGTCCATATTAACGGCGTAGAAGTGGGCTTTTCTTTCAACAAGAAGAGGGAATAGATCGCTACCAATATCAAACTCAGTATCTTTAGGAATAAAATCAAATACAGCGGGCTCAAAAATGTAGATCCCAGTATTAATTTTGTTTGATAGTGCCTCTGATTCAAGTGGCTTTTCTTGGAAACTGACCACTTGTTCATATTTGTCAGTGACGACAACGCCGTACTTACTAACCTCTGAGGTTGGTACCTCGCGAGTGATAATGGTGGCTAAACCGCCGTGTTTTTTATGGTGTTCAACTGCTTCTTTGAGGTTAAGGTCAATCCATGCGTCACCGCAGACTACAATGAAGGTATCATCAAAAAAGCCAGAAAAGTCTTGGATTTTTCGCATCCCTCCAGCAGAACCAAGTGCTTGACTAACATACTCACCGTTAACTTCGGTTGCTTCGTATGAATAGGAAAGTTGCACATTAAAGTGGTGACCATCGCCAAAGTAGTTCTCAATTATTTCCGCGAGATGGCTAGTGTTGATAACTATTTTGTCTATGCCATGTTTTGCAAATAATTGGATCATGGACTCCATCACCGGCTTACCTAAAATCGGTACCATCGGTTTTGGAATTGCATAAGATATCGGCTTAATTCGAGTGCCTTTACCTGCGGCTAGGATCATTCCTTTCATAATATCTACCTCTTTAAGCGGTTGGAGCCAACGCATCTTCAAGTGTCGGGTGGCTCAAAATAAGCTTATCCATGCGGGTTAGCTTAAGAAGATCCGTCACTGATTTTTGTGGATTTACAATACTGATTTTGGTGTTGCGCAGCATTTTGTAAGCACCCATAACCGCACCTAGACCACTGCTATCCATAAAGCGAACTTGGCCTAAGTCGAGCACTAAGTGATCGCGTATGTTGCCTTTAATCTGTTCAAGCTGTTCTCTAAATGCTGGGGCTAACTTGGCATCAAACCTACCTTCATTAACCTGCACTATGGTGTATTGGCCTTTTTCAATAATTTCGAATTGCATAAAATTTCCTCTTTATTCGCCGTGCCACTCAAGGGCTAGTAGGCTGATGTCATCGTCAAATTGCGCGGCACCTGACCAGTCACATACCGTGCTAACAATCTTGTCGGTTTGTACATCGTTAGGTTCATCGCATTGGTCTAAAACGAGCTGCTTTAGTCCAGACTCTGAATATTGGTTTTTAAGTTGATCTTCTGCTTCGGTAATACCGTCGGAATACAGAAATACTCTGTCACCGGCTTTAAGTTGAACCTGCTCTGTTGTGTAGTCGGCGAAATCAAACATGCCGGCAACAAAGCTTTCTTGCTCTATAAACTCACTACAACGGTTCGTTTTTTGTAACCACACTATGGGAGGGTGGCCTGCAAAAGAGTAGGTGAGTAAGCCGGTTTTAACGTTCAGAACGGCGTACACCATAGTGAAATAAAGGTTGTTTTGATCTTGGCTTATGTAGGTTTGATTTAGGTGCGAAATAACTTCACTGGGTTTGAGTAAGATGTAATAAGGATCAGTGTCTTTTTTCCGTTTCACACTTGAACCAGAAGCGGAATTTGAACTGATACTCTGCTGCACAGAAAAAGACATTAAGGCCGATGCAACACCATGACCAGCAACATCAAATAAGTAGATGGCAATGTGGTCTTCATCAAGTTGCATGCAGCCAAGCATATCGCCGCCAATTTGGGCGCTGGGAATATGGGTATAATCAATATTGACATTTTTAAAGCGGGTTTGAGTCGGCAACATGCGTTTTATCAGTTCGCTGGCTGACTCTAAATCTTGTTGAATAGTGGCGTAAGCTTTATCGAGCTCAATGTTTTTGTCGACTAATTGGTTATGTAAGTCTAGCGTTCTGAAACCAGCTTTTAACCTGGCGTCCAATTCATTGATATTGGTGTCTTTTGCGACAAAGTCATTCGCCCCAGCATTGATACCCTCGACAATCGAGTCTTTGTCATCACGGCCAGAAAGTAATACAAAAAAGATATAGCGGGAATAGTCTTGGTTTTTTAAGCGGTAGCAAAGTTCAATACCGTTAAGTTCGGGCATCATCCAATCGCTGAGGACGAGTTGAATGCTAGGGTGTTCGTCGAGTTTTTCTAATGCCTCTAGACCGTGCTTGGCCATTACAACTTGATATCCACGCGAAGTTAACATCTGCGACATCATCATCAGCATGACTTTGTTGTCTTCTACAAGCAGGATTTCTTTGGTCAAAGTGTCAGCCTCCATGCTGGTGGTCACAACAATACTTCGACAGCATTGCCGTGCAGATAAGTCCTTTACTTTCCAAAGTCTAGTAGTGAATTTCGGATACAACAAGAAAGCGCACCATACAAATTTATTTAATGGGGCTATTTGTTGTTTTTTTTCTTAAAATTAAGCGTATAGGAAGGGTGGTATTTGTGCTTTCGCTGCACTTTGGTCGCTTATTTGAAGCTATTTTTGATTACGGGACTGCATTCTAAGGTGGCGGTTAGAACTGGCTGCTGGTGGCTTGCCAGGCGCTGCTTTACGTTCAGACATAAGATGTTTTATGGCCATTAATGGGTGAGGTAAAAGCATTCGTGGGCCGGCATAAATCATGATTTCACGGGCTTTGGTTTTCATGTGAGGCTTGTAACAATGCACAGGACATTTATTGCAGGTGGGTTTGTCTTGTCCGTAAGGGCATCTGTCTAACCGTGTATGGGCATACTCAGTAAAGTCGAGGCAGCTTTGGCATAAGTCATTGCCGGTGGTTTTATGGTGTGCCTTGCAGTATATGCTGACCATCGCCGAAAGCGTTTTAAACTCGCTAAGTAGTTTGTCACTTAATAGTTGCTCAAAAGCCATGGTATACCTTAGTCAATTACTGGGTTATTAGTATGATAGAAGCCTTAGCTCCAGCAAACAAAATTTAAACGATAAATTTTGAAGGCGCGCACAAAATAGTGCTTTAAATCTTTATATGTGGTGATTTATTGTAGGCTGTATTAGGGTCGCGTTTATCAGCCAATAATGCTTTGACGCTTTTTTGGAGATGTAGTGCACTAATTTTGAATTTCGATTTAAAATACAGGTTAAAAACTTGATTTTAACTAACGCAATACACTAATAATAACGCTCTAATTTTAAACGTATTTGAATACGTTAAAGACTCAATGTCGAGTCTCTGCCCAACCATCGGTGGAACATAATGAAAGTCATTGCCATTATATTGCTCGTTATCGTTGTGGTTTATCTTTATAAGCGCAGCCAACGATTAGCAAATGAAGAACAAGAACAAGCTGCACGCGAAGCGGCAGTAGCGAATGCTAAGGAACCAGAAGTCAAAGATATTACCCCGACCTCTACCGCTAACGCCGCTCCAGTAAATGAAGAAAATATAGATAAAAACCTTGATATAGAGGGCGAAGCTGTTCAAATCATGCCAGAGCCAGAGCCAGAGCCAGAGCCAGAGCCAGAGCCAGAGCCAGAGCCAGAGCCAGAGCCAGAGCCAGAGCCAGAGCCAGAGCCAGAGCCAGAGCCAGAGCCAGAGCCAGAGCCAGAGCCAGAGCCAGAGCCAGAGCCAGAGCCAGAGCCAGAGCCAGAGCCAGAGCCAGAACCAGAGCCAGAGCCAGAGCCAGAGCCAGAGCCAGAGCCAGAGCCAGAACCGTCTACTGTTGAGTTAGCGTGGGCGAGTGCCAAGTTAACCCAAGCGATAGCCAATACCAGTGCAGCTACAGACACTGCCGGGCAATACACTGCCATGACCGCAGCGGTTGCCGAGTGCTATAAACAGCGTAAACAGGTCGAATATGTTGAGTACGGTGCCAGCCTGTCTAAACGGTATATCGCGTTATTTACCGTGTTTGCCGCTGAAACGAGAGCTGATAACCCTGATGCCGTAATTAAAGGCATTGGTTTAATGCATATGTCGACATTGCTAAGCGATAACGGCGAGTTTGATGTTGCCATTGCGCTATGTCATAAAGCCATTCAACATGGCGTAAGTGATGGCACTGTTACCGGTTTTGAAGGCCGTATTGCTCGTATAGAAAAGGCTAAAGCTAAAGCAAATAAATAGTATTAATCAGTAAAGTTCATTATTCGCCGGCTAAGCGGTGTAGAATAAGCTGAGTTGCTCATTAAAAGGCGGACATATGTTCGCCTTTTTTGTTGATAGGATCCCCAATATGAAACCTCGTTTTGTGTGGTCGATAGCGTTGTTAGTGCTTGGACTGACCGCATGTACCGATTCACCAGAGTGGACATTGCTGTATTATCCAGACGCGGCAAGTAAGTCCAGTGTCGAGCAGTCCGCAGCATTTATTAGTGGTTATTACTCCTCTATTGAGCAATGTCTTGCAAAAGGGGCGGGTATGCAGCGCTTAAGCGGCAGTAAAACTGCAGAGTATGTTTGTGGCCACTTATGTGTTGCCGATGCCAAAAAACTGGTTTGCAGTAACATGGTAATGCCTGAGCCGGTTTTGTAACTCGTCAGATTATGGTACCAGTTGTTATTCATCTAAATGTTAGAGGGGCTGCATGATCGAACTCCGCGCAATTAAGTTAAATCGCCCAACTTTGAGTTTGTCGCTACAAGCTAATATTGATTTTGAACAGTTCGAGCTATTTGCGGAGCCATTTGCTCAAGCAATTGACTGCACAGTTGTAGAAAGGCAGTGGGGAGCTGACCGACACCAATGGTTACTCGAATTTGAAGGCACGCACATACAGCTACACTATGAGTTCTACGGTGACGTATGCTGGCTTGCCATCGACCGAGAAGACGAGTTCGAGGTGTTGGTCTATTTGGCTGGGCTTATGCAGTCATACACTAAAACATCATCGGCCAAGCGCAACACGCACCACTACCTTTAAAGTTAGAGCATAATAAATGAATAGAGAAGAGCCCGTAAAAGCCGCAATCGCTGGTACCAATGAAGACTCAGCGTTTCATTACCAAGCGCTGACCCCAGATCTCATCTTGACCGCGATTGAAGCTATGGGCATTTACCCTGAAACAGGCTTGTTGGCATTAAACAGTTATGAAAACCGCGTCTACCAGTTTCGCTGTGACAGAGGCGTACGTTATGTGGTTAAGTTTTATCGACCAGAGCGTTGGTCTGATCAACAAATTCAAGAAGAGCATGATTTTTCTGCTGCGCTGGTGGACGAAGAAGTTCCTATTGCCACTCCCGTTATGATCAATGGCCGTACATTGCATGAGTATCAAGGCTTTAGGTTTGCACTATTTCCGTCTATCGGTGGACGTGCTTTTGAGGTCGACAACTTAGATCAGCTCGAGTCTGTTGGGCGTTTTATTGGGCGGATCCATCAGTTTTCAAAGCGGTCTAACTTCAGCTATCGCGACACCCTATCGCCGCAACTGCTTGGCGTTGACTCACTTAAATGGCTTAAAGAGTCAGGCCATATTCCGTCGGGGCTCGCGTTACCGTATTTTACGGTGGTAGAACAAATCCTCGAAAAATCGAGTGCAATGTGGCAACCAAAAGACTTCACCAACATCCGTTTGCATGGCGACTTGCACCCGAGCAATATATTGTGGACGCCTGACGGCCCAGGCTTTGTCGACCTCGATGACGCTAAAATGGGGCCGGCAATACAAGATTTGTGGATGATGCTAGCTGGTGATAAACAACAGCAAACTTTACAGTTAGAAGTGCTACTTGAGTCCTATGAAGAGTTTTGTGAATTTGACACTCGAGAGCTACAACTGATCGAACCATTAAGAGCAATGCGAATGCTACATTACAATGCATGGCTGAGCCGCCGCTGGGCTGATCCTGCATTCCCAATGAACTTCCCATGGTTTGCTGAAGACAAATACTGGGAACAGCAAATTTTGGCCTTTAAAGAGCAGTTAGCCATGCTTAATGAGCCACCACTGAGCTTATTGCCGCAGTACTAACTGTTTTATATAATATAAAAATGAACTTATGCACTTGAGGTCGACTCAAAAGGGCATTATGTTATGCTAAAAATTATTAAAGATGCATTGAGCATCGCAAAGGAATTTACATGAAAAAAGCACTTTTGGTTGCATTTGCATTACTCATCGCCCCAATGGCAGCCATGGCTGCTGATTACAAAGAAGGCGTGCATTACACAGTAATTAATCAAGGCCCTGCAACAGCCAAGCCTGAAATTACCGAGTTTTTCTCTTTTTATTGTCCACATTGCTACACGTTTGCTAAAGAGCAAGTGCCTGTAATTAAAGCCACGCTGCCAGAAGGCGTGACCTTTAAACAAACCCACGTTGATTTTATTAACGGTGAAATGGGTGTAGAAATGTCTCGCGCTTTTGCGGTGGCGCACCAGCTAAAAGTTGACGAGAAAATGGAAAAAGCACTTTTCTCAGCTATTCAAGATAAGAAGCAACACTTTACCAACCGTAATGACGTAAAAGCATTGTTCGTTGCTAACGGTGTCGACGGAAAAGCATTTGATGCAGCTGCTAACTCATTCATGGTGAACGCAACCATGGCTAACATGAAGCGTGCCACTGAAAATGGTAAAATTTCGGGCGTACCTGCATTGGTTGTTAACGGTAAATACCGTGTCGAAACTGGCGCCATCAAGTCGTACGAAGAGTTACTTGATATTGCTTATTACCTCACTAGCATGAAGTAAATATTGCATAACTAACACTAAGGAGCCTAAGGGCTCCTTTTTTGTGGCTGCCGTTTCATGCGATTGCACTCGTGAACCACTAGCTGTTTTAATGCTGACTAAGGCAATACATAAATCATAATCATGTACCCGTTGGCCCTATTGGTCACGTGTCAAAAAGTTGTCACGTGCTAGTTTTTTAACGCTTTGTGCTTAGGTATATGATTGCGAATAATAAATTTTTATTGGCTTAAATTAGTTCAAAAAATTAATCATTTTTTATTCGGTTTGATGAAACTATCGTGGTACAACACCTGTCCAAGGGTTAGATAAATAATAAACTAAATTGTAGGGAGGTCTTGTGAGAGTTTTTCCTGTTTATACGCCGAAGCTCATTGTTAAGCATGTGCGTATTTTTTTAACTGGGGTTATTTGGGTTAAAGATTTAGGCCGGTTAGAGTTTGCTAACGGTAAGTTTTTATTACCAAAACAGAGTCTACCTAAGATTAAGCAAGTAATATTGGAGCTTAATGAGTTAATTGAAGCGCAACATAGCGAGGCAGAAACAGCATAACTACAGCGTTATGCTGGCGCATAGTGCAAATAGCAACATCAGTTTAATTTGTGCGGTAGTGGGTTTGTATAGCCACGCAGCTACCCTTATTTTGATGGGTAACAAGCAACTCTAATGCAGACATTATTGGCCGGAGCCACTGCCGTAATATGATCATTTTCGCAGCTGCCGCTAGCGGACAAACCGAGCGACATAACTGCAAAAATAATAGGCCAATAGCACAATAAATACTGCTATTGGTATTTAGTAAGCTGGCTTAAAAGTTAGCTAACTTCTTCGTTAAGCAAACCTACCAAACCTGTCACTTTTTCATTCCAAGAATTCAATTCTTGTTGTAACTGTTGGTTCTGTTCAGTCAAACCTAGGTTCTTCTGTTTTTCTTCTTCAAGCTCCATTTTTTGTAGCTCGATGGTTTCAAGTGCAGCTTGGATTTTTGTTTCCAATTTTGACAATAGTTCAAGGCTCATAGGGAGTCCCTTCGGTAGCATGATGATAGCTTCGATTCTAGCAGCGACGGGGTCTTAGTGAATAGTTAATTATGCCAAATGGGGCAAAATCTTATAATAAAAGTTGTGATACTGTCTCTTTTTCGTACTTGTGGCTAAGTCGTTACTATTCATCTGTTTATTTAAATCGGAATTCCGGCAATGTCAGGCAGTATCATAATTCTTTTTCCTCTGGCTCTAACATTAGTGTTGGCGCTAGTTTTACGACGAACCTTGGTTGCTTTAGGGGTTGGAATTGTCTCTGGCGCACTGATCATTGGTGAGTTTGAGCCTGTGGCTGCTGGTGTATATTTATCATCAAAAGCATGGGAGCAGTTTTACGCGGCAGGGCAATGGCAGGCGTGGCACCTTAATGTGTTAGCTGCGATGATATTGCTGGGTATTATTACGCAACTACTGGCAAGGGGAGGTGCGGTAAAGTCGTTTGCCGATTGGCTGTATCACCGCATTAAAAGCGACCGTCAAGCGCGGGTTGGAGTGGTTGTGCTGGGCTGGGTGGTATTTATTGATGGTATTTTTAGTTGCTTAGCCGTAGGGCATGTCTGCCAGCCACTGAGCCAGCGATACAATATGAGCAAAGAGCAAATAGCCTATCTAGTTGATTCCAATGCTACCCCTTTATGCGCCCTATTGCCTGTGTCGAGTTGGGGGCCTTATGTGATGGCTATTTTGGCCAGCATCGCACTTCTGCCACTATCGCCATTAGAATCATTTATCGAAATTGCTAAGCTTAACTTTTACGCCGTCACGGTGATGATTGTGTCGTTAGCGGTTGCATGGTGGGGCGTTGGTTTTTCTCATTCGGTGGCGGTTGAGCAAAATACAGCAGATGTTGGTGTGGGCAACCCGTGGTTACTCGGGATCCCTATGATCAGCCTGTTACTGGCGTCGGTAGGCTTTACGTTATGGTCGGGGGCTGCTAATGCGCCGGCGACCGGCTTAGCCCAATGGATAACCTCTGCAGATATTGGCGCTGCCATGCGTGATGCATGTCTTTTAGCAGGGTTGATAACGATTGTTATGTTAAAGCATGCTGGACGACGGATTGTGCAATTGTTGGTTGATATGGCAGCTGGTATTCGGGTCATCGGTTTTGCGGTAGCCATTTTATTGTTCACGTGGATGATTGGTGCGGTGATTGGCGACTTAGGGGTTGCTTCGCTATTGGCAAGTTGGGCAGAGCAGTTTATTTCAAGCGATATTTTAGTGGCAGGCATGTTTCTGCTTTGCGCTGTGATGGCGTTTTCTACAGGGTCTAGCTGGGGCACGTTTGCCATTATGATCCCTATCGGAGCGGAGATCGCCGTTGCAGTAGAGGTGACACTCATGCTGCCAGTATTAAGCGCAGTGATGGCCGGTTCTGTATTTGGTGACCATTGCTCACCCATCTCTGATAGTAGCGTGATTAGCGCCACTAGTTCTGGCTGTGAGCCACATGCCCACGTTGTGACTCAATTGCCTTTTGCTGTTATCGCGGCCATTAGTACATTGGTTGGTTTTCAGCTGATTAACTTTGGCCTAACGCCCACTTTAAGTTGGTTAGCGGTATTAGTTTGTGCCAGTGTGCTATTGGGTTGCTACCATAAAAAGGCCATGCATTTAGCACAGCCTGTAGTGAGTGCTTAATCATGCTAATTAACAAAAAAGGCTAATATTGTCAGTATTAGCCTTTTAGTTATTAACACAGATTTGGTTAACTTAGCAGGGTTATGGCGCTAACGAGCTTGATAGTTTGCGGTTAAACGATGCGGTATTTTTAAAAATAAAGCGATTGGTTAACAGCGAAAAACTGATACAAGCCACCAAGGTTATCGGCATTAAATGAATATAGTGCCAGCTCGAGTGCAGCGGTGAAAACTCAAAAGTGAGTGATGCATACATTAGCACCCCAAAAATAACGGCACCAATGCCAGAGCGCGCATCCACGTTTTTAAACAGCAATCCCACGATGAATATCGACAAAATAGGCATGCTTAATAAGCCATTTAACTGCTGTAGCAAATTAATGATGCTCTCTGCTTGCTGGTAAATGGGTACCAACGTGAGCGTTAATGCACTCAATAATAAAGTCACCCAGCCACTTAAATGAACCACGTTAGGGTTTTTCTTAATATAAGTTTCGTGAATGTCACACACATATAGTGCCGTTGCCGAGTTGAGTAGTGAGTTGTAGGTCGATAGCACGGCAGCAGCCATTGCTGCTGCAAATACGCCGGTCAGCCAAGTTGGCAATACATCACCTACAATGCGGCCATACGCAGCATCACCAATATCGCCATAGAGCTTGTATGAAATAATGCCGGGCAGTACCACAATACTCGGCACGATTAATAATCGAATACCGGCAGCCACTAATACGCCTTTTTGGGCTTCTTTTACTGTAGGAGCGGCCATGGCGCGTTGAGTAATCGTTTGGTTGGTGCCCCAATAATAGACTTGAATAAAGATCATTCCGGTCAATAAGGTGTGCCAAGGTAAAGGTGAGTCATTGTCACCAATCATGGTTAAGCGTTCTGCAGGAATATCGCTAAAATCAAAGTTGATCGCTTGTAGCGACAGAAACACCACTAAAATAGCCATCGCAAACAAGAGTACGCCGGAGTATGTATCAGATACTGCCACGGCACGTAACCCACCAAAAAAGGCGTACATAGCGCCAATGCTGGCAAATGCCACAGCAATATACATTAATGGAATATCGACATTAAACATGGTTTGCATAAACAGTGAGCCAGAATAAATAACCGCTGGCATGTAGATAAACGCATTACCTAATAAGAATAGCCCGCCAATCACGGCACGAATATGTATGTTGTTGTAACGTTTCTCTAAAAGCTCGGTGGTGGTGGTGCAGTTATAGCGGTAATAAACAGGTAAAAACACTTTGGCAAGAATCACTAAGCCAATCACGGCGGCGAGCTCCCACCAAGCCAACAACGCCATTTGGTTGCCGTTCATGCCCACGAGTTGGTCGGTGCTTAAATTGGTTAACGTAATAGAACCTGCTACGAACACCCAGCCTAAACTACCGCCAGCCAAAAAATATTCCCTGTTTTGGTTTGATTGCCGCCGGTTTGCACCACGGCATTTCCAATAGGTTAAAAAGCCAATCATGGCTGTGACTATGGTAAAAACCAGTCCTTGAATTATGCTATCTGACATTGTCTATCCCTAGAGTTAATCGTTGTTTTAGCGCAATGCCTAAACTTTGCTAGCTTCTAATTTTATGTGTGTAATGCTGTTGTTGTCGGCGACTTGGTTATGGTATTGAATGAGCGCGTTAAGCTGATATAACGAGGTCAGCATGGCGTAAAGTGGTGATAAATATCCGAGCTTACTTAGTTCTTTTAGTGAGTCACTCGGTAATTGCTGCAGCTTTTCTTCATTAATCGTGAATAAACCGTTGAGGCTTTGGCTAGCATTATGTTGGTGGTTAACGGCAATGTTTACCGCTTTTAGTAGGCCCAAATCGACCACTTTTTGGCTGAATTTATGGGTCAACATGTCGTTATTTAAATCGGTTTCAATCAAGGTTTTAATATTGCTCAAATACAGGCTGGCTTTGCCGTGTTCATCAAACATGGTTTCACCCGGTTCGGTCGTTAATGCGCTAGATTCTGGATCTAAACCGATAGTGTATTGTTGTGGGTCCTTCGGTGACTGCATTAAGTAAAATGGATGAGTTTGCAGGGCTGTTGGTGTGTACAGTGCGCGCCATTGGTCATCACGCACCAATAAGTTTTGGCCTTGCACAAAGCTGGTAAAGCCGGTAAGTACCCAATTGCCGCTATGGTTATCGCGTACAAAAAATATCGGCATGCAGCAAGCGGCTTTAGCTACTTCGGTAACCCGTAAGTTAATTAGGTTTTGTTGCGCCACATGTTTGGCACCGCTGTTTGGTACTACATTAAGGTGTTTATGTTGTTCTGGTGACAGCTCGACTAATGTTTTCATTGTTATCATTCTTTTAGTTGGTGCTTGCTAACCATCGGGTAATATAATCACGATGCGGAGGTAGATTATTCAGCATTTGCTGAGTAAGTTGCTGATTTTGGCTTAGTATCGGCTGTGCTCGAGCATGCTGTTGGTATAGGTGGGCTTGTTGAGTGAAGTCGGGCTTAAACTCCATACCGTACAGTACGTACTGGTAACTGGCCGCCGGAAACAGCTCAATAGGGCCATTAAAATCATTAATGGTTGGGCCGCGAAATGCCCACATTGCTAAGTCGTCTTTTAGTGTTTGCGGAATCGAGTCGGCTTCACAATGAGCTTGCCAGTACGGTTCTTTGCGCTGGGTAAGCATGTAATGCAGTTTTAAGAAATCAATGATGCGGCGCCAGCGGTAGTCCATTTGTTGGTTAAATCGTGTTGCCGTTACAGCCATGACTTGTTGGTTGACAGGCAGGTTTTCGGCAATAAAGCGCGCCGACATTTCAACTAGCATAATTGCAGTGGCTTCAAGCGGTTCAACAAAGCCCGCAGCCATACCAACTGCGACACAATTGTTTTGCCAAAAGCGTTCGCGGTGACCACTTTCAAAACAGATTTTTTTAACCATTAAGCCATCGGCAGCAGGGCCAATGTACTGGCGCAGGTTGCGTTCTGCTTGTTCGTCAGACAAATACTGACTGGAATAGACATGACCAACACCGCGGCGATGTGTTAAGCCAATATCCCAAATCCAACCTGCATTTTGCGCGGTTGCAATGGTGTGGCTGGCAATGGGGCTTTGGTCGTTATCGTAGGGGACTTGCATCGCTAAAGCGCGGTCGTTAAATAGCACTTTGTCTTGTTTAATAAACGGCACCTTGAGCGTTTTGCCAATTAAGAGTGCTGCCAGACCCGAGCAATCAATAAATAGATCCGCTTTAAAGTCTGCCGCATTGCCGAGGCGTAGGCGGCTAATATTGCCGAGTTCATCTTGGTCGGCGCTGTCGACGGTGGCAATAAGGTGGTTGACGTTGAGCTTGGTTTTACAATGCTGTTTCAGCATCTCGGCAAAGGCGCCGGCATCTAAGTGATACGCATAATTACAACGACCTTGGTATTCGCCTTCGGCCATGCCTCTAGGCGCTAGGCCTGCTTCGCAAATGGCATGTTGAAAATTAGCTTCTGGGGCATAATCTTTTATGTTGCTCACATAAGGCGCGAGATCGATACGACCATAACCCAGTGGTACGGTAAACGGGTGGTAATAAAAATCGCCATTGCCATGCACCCAGTCTACAAATTTTCCACCTTGTTTAAAGGTCGCGTTGCAGGTTTTAAAAACATCACTTTCTTTTAACCCAATTTGCTGCAGAGTGTTTTTCATCGTGGGCCATGTACCTTCGCCCACACCGATAGTTGGGATGTCTGACGATTCAATAAGCGTGATTTCAACACCGCTGATTTGATGGTTTCTATGGTGTGCTGCAAGGATTGCGGCGGTGAGCCAGCCTGCAGTGCCGCCGCCTACAATGGCGATTTTTTTTATTGTTTTCGGCATGGATTTATACTTCCTAGTTAAATCTGGTAACACAAATGTAACATTTAAATTGGTGGCTTGGTATGCCTTAGTGTTCAGGTCTTTTGTTTACGCCGCTAAAAAAAGACAGGTGCACCAGCACCTGTCTTTTAATGATTAGCTAAACGTTAGAACTTGCCTCTAACGCCCACTGCGTAACGTGAACCATTGTCTTCAACTGAGTAGACCTGGTTGTCGTAACGGCCGGTTTGCAGTAGCTCTTCTTCAGTGATGTTAATCCCTTCAAAGAACACGGCCACATGCTCGTTAATGTCGTAGCTGGCGCTAATATCCCACTGGCCAAACGTATCGGTATTGATAGGTTCGCCGTTAAAGCCGTTGTCTGACTGACGTAAGAACCCTTCACGATTGTTAAAGGCAACACGTGCTTGCCAGTCATCTTGCTCGTAAAACACCACTACGTTTTGTGAATCGCCTAGGCCTTCTAGCTCAAAGCCTTCTTTGTCGACGACTGTTGCGTTAGCCACAAAGCCAAAGCCATTTTCAAAGATATGGGTCACACCTACTTCGTAACCAGTTACGTGTGAAGTGTCGGCGTTCGCGGGGCGAGTTACGGCGTAAACTTCTTGCGCACCGTTAAGCTCGTCAGTTGTTGGAACAATGTCTGATGCACATAACGCTGAGTTGTCGGTGCTACACAAGAAGTCCGTACCTTGACGGTCGGTCATGTTGTACGTTTCAGAACCCGTAGAGGTGACAATAAAGTTATCCACTTCTTTGCTGAAAAATGCAAAGCTAAACAAGCTGGCATCGTCAAAATACCACTCGTAAGAGATATCCCAGTTTTCAGACGTGAAAGGCTTGAGTGACGGGTTACCACCGCTAGCGGTTAGGTTTTGGCGGCGTGGCTCACCAAATGTAGTTGCTGGCGACATTTGTGACATTGTCGGACGTGTTAATGAGTCATAAACGGCGAAACGAACCACCATGTCATCTTGTACGTCTAACTTAATGTTCAAGCTTGGCAGTAAGTTTGCGTAGCTATCGCTACCGGTAATATCGGTTGCTGGACCAAAGACGTTGGCGAACAAAGTGGCGTCTGACGTTGGCACTATGTCGGTTACAAAGCTTTGAACTGCCGCGACTTCAACGTCGGTCGTAGCGTAACGGGCACCTAAGTCAATTGTGACTGGCATTTCAGCTATTTCATACACAAACGTAAAGTTCATGTACAAGCTAGTGATATCTTCTTTAATCGTGTAGCGGTTGTTTTGTAGCGTCGGTTCGACTGGGTAACCTTCATCGGCTAAGTAATCGAGCATGGCATCGCCGTCATAGCTGTAGAAGGTGTCGATTAAGCCTGGGAAAAAGTTATTGGCGGTATAAGGGCTAAAGTCGATTACGTCATTAGGCGCTGCCACGCCATAACCACAAAATGCACATTGATTGCCAAAAATCTGGAAGGACGACTTTTCACGCTCTTGGCGGTAAATACCAAAATTGGCTTTGGCAAAGGCTAGTGAGTCTGGCGTGAATTCAAAATCAGCTTTGTATTCTGTAATATCGTCTTCATCGCTAAACTGATTACCTTTTTCGTTATAGTGCATACGTGACAAGCTTGCATCGGGTAAGCTGCCATTCACAAAACCGTCGTGCGTCACGGTTGGTGTGCCGCCTGTACCGTCAAATGCATAGCTATTGATCATACCGACAACGTTAAAACGGTCGCGGCCGGCGCGGTCGTTTTCAGCGTTTGATGTTGAAACATCAAAGTTTGCATTAAGTTGCTCGTTGATATCCCAGTCTACATTTAAGCCAAAACCGGTATTAGTCACGTCACGTGAATTACGTGTGTGTGATACGAAATCCGTCGCCGGATCACCACTACCATTATGCAGGCCAACGTCTTGGCTAAAGGTTAATAGCGTGCCCGTTGCAGGGTCAATCGTGGCGCTACCTACGCGGTCGGGTTCAAACCAAGACGCAAGGTCGGTTACTTGTGAGTCAACTTCAAACTTAGAGATAAAACCATCTAACGTAATGCTGATATCGTCTGACGGTGCATACTGGAACACTAGGCTCGCGTTAGTACGCGTACGTTCTTGTTCATCAACAATTTGGTCCCAGTTACGTGGAATATAAGCATTGGTAAACAACACACCATCGCGACTGTTAGAAATGGTTTGGCCTGAACGCCAGCCCGCAGTGGCTATTTGGTTGATTTGTACATCACGTTCTTGATGGCTCACCGCAAGGAGTGCGCCCATGGTGTCGTTGTTGAAGGTGTTGCTGATTAAGGCTGATGCCGAAGGAGAAACCTCTTCAGACAGGCTTTCATACATGCCTTTTATCGAACCGACTAACTGGAAGCCTTCATAATCAAAAGGTTTAGCGGTAGATAGGTTAATCGTGCCACCAATGCCGCCTTCTTGCAGGCTCGAGCGAGATGTTTTGTAAACATCAGCACCTGTGATTTGCTCAGCCGCTAGAATGTCAAAATTAAACTCACGGCCTGCGCTATCGGTAGCCACTTGGCGACCGTTAACCAGTACGGTGTTAAATTGTGGGCCAAAACCACGAATGGTTACAGCTTGGCCTTCACCACCACTTCGGTCGATAGCCACACCAGTAATACGCTGTAATGATTCAGCCACGTTAAGATCTGGGAATTTACCTAAATCTTCTGCTGAAATCCCGTCAGAAACGACCAATGCTGACTTCTTGTCGAGCATGGAGTTCTTTAAACTACTGCGGATCCCTTTTACGGTAATGACTTCAATTTGCTCTGCGCCTTGCTCTGCTTCGGCGGCCATAGCGACAGTCCCCAAACTGCCTAAGACACCAGCAATTGCTAGCGCAACGTGGGTCCTTTTCCCGAGTGTAGACATTCCTTTTGTATACATTTTTATTTCCCTTAGTTATGTTTTTGTTTTTTTGATAGCTGACTTCACGGTTAAAACGTATTTATCTTACAAATATATTAAGTAAGTCTAAATATCAACCTTTAATTAACAACTGTTGCAGTTGGGGAGGGCTGTTTTTCATGTTCAGAGCAGCGGTAAAGTGGTGGTAATTGTTGGCAGGTAATATTTATTATCGTTAAATTTATATTTAGTTCAGTGGTTTGGGGTTGTGTTTGGCGTTAGTTTTGTGCCGTTATTGGATTTTTGACAGGGCGTTGAGCCGAAATTACTAGCAGTGTTAATTGATACAAATTACGGTGGTGCGGCAACAAGTGGGTAACATTGTTGTTGCCGTACCGCCATTTACATTCAACCTTTTTAAGGTTGTAAAGCGTCGCTTTGCCAGCTCATGCCAGTGGCATAACGGTCTGGAAAACCGAACCAAGGCGGCGATTTTTTACCGTTAGCATCTTGTTGATTTGCTGAGTCTGTTAATTGCAGGTATTGGCATTGCTGCGGTTGTTTTTTAACGTGGCAGTTCATCATCGCTAAAACAAAATGCTCGTTAATACTATTAAGCTGGCTGTTGCGCCAAGCTGGCTCAAAGTAATGACCTAAATCAAGTTCGTTGTTGTAGGCCACTTGAGGTGCGGGGTGTGGGGCAATATTATGGCGAGCATTGTGGTAAGTGAGTAAATAGCGTTGCGCCCCTGTTTGTCGGTAGGTGTCTTTAATGCTGGCATAACCCGATATATCATCTAAATCACCGGCCATATATAGCATTGGCACCTTTATTTTTTGTAGCGATTGCGTGCTAAATAATTTGTCTTGGCCACCCCAAGGCGCCATTGCCACAGCCGCTTGCCATTTAGGGTCAGCACTGGCTGTGGGGTGTCCGGCGGTGCAAGTATTAAGTAGCGCCTTAGCTTGTTGAATGATTTGCGGATTATCGGTGCCAGTAAAGCGTGCTGTGATGGCATCGTTAAATTGGTAGCAAGCGCCTACAGTGTTGATTGCGCCAAAGCCACCCATGGAATAGCCCACTAAGCCAGCATGGTCTTTATTGATAATATTGGTCGCAAAATGAGGCTGGCTAGTTAGGTAGTCCAGAGTAAACTGCTGATCGCGTGAGCGATTTAATAAGGTGCTAAAAAAGCCACTAAACGGATTTGTCACCATATTAACTTCAGCATTGGTTGAGTCGGTATGGTCGATGGCAGCAACAATGTAACCGTTGGCGGCAAGGTGTTCTGCCAAGTAAAACATAATCGTGCGGTACCCGGTATAACCGTGAGATAGCACCACGAGTGGAAATGTCTGTTTAGATTGTTGAGCAATCGCAGCATCGCGGTAAGCATTGGCGGCAATTTCGAACGGGTGCCCCAAACGGGTTTGGTTGTGGTAACTGGTTTTAGCAAGGCTTGGTTGTTTGTCGGTTAATGCTGCTGGATACCATACCTCCAGTGTTAAGGGGCGGTCTTTAACGGTTTGGCTTATCGCATCAAATTGATTGGCATGGTTAATTGTTAGGGTTCTTACCCCTACCGCATAAGCGGCCTGTCCAGCTTGCGCTGCCGCTGAAAGAGCCGGCGCTGCAGCAGTGGGTAATATATTGGGATAAAGTTGCTCTGCTGCAATGGCGGTATGTGCCACTAAGTTACAACAGCCAAGACTGGCAGCGCTCAAAATCGTTCGGTAGTGATGCTTAAGCATATTGATATCCCTTCAATTTGATATTTTTAATTGGGGTTAATCGTTAACCCTGCGCCAGCCTGGCAAACATAGACATCAGCGTGTAAACCAAAGCGGCTATGGTACTGCTGGTTGATTGCTTGTTTAATTACGATTACGTCTTCGGCTCGGCATAGGCAAACAATGGCACCACCAAATCCGCCGCCTGTCATGCGCACTGCGCCACGTTCGCCTACGGCTTGCTGGCAAATTTCCACTAAACCGTCAGTGGCGGGGACGGTCACTTCAAAATCAAATTTTAACGACTGGTGCGACGCGGTCATGAGTTGTCGTAACTGATCCATATCGTTAGCCGCCAGTGCTGTAGTGGCGGCAATCACGCGGTTGTTTTCGCTAATAACATGGTGAGCTCGGCGGTACTGTGTATCAGACAGCTTGCTTTTATGCGCCTGCAACAAAGGTAAATCAGCGTGGCGCAAGCTGGTCACGCCCATTATGTTAGCTGCTTGCTCGCAATCAATGCGGCGTTGGTTGTATTCGCTCTCGACCAACTTGCGAGGGTAGTTTGAGTTTACAATTACTAAATTTAAGTCATCAGGAATTTTAATCGCGGAGCTGGCTAGGTTTTGACAGTCAATTAATACCGCATGTTGCGCAATGCCCGTGGCCGAAATTAATTGATCCATAATTCCGCATTGGCAGTTCATAAAGTCATTTTCAGCTTGCTGACCCAACAGGGCTATTTGTTCCAGCGACAACCCAAGCTGACAAACATGATTAAACATTCCGGTAATGGCGACTTCTAAGGCGGCAGAGGATGACAGGCCGCTGCCTTGTGGTACATCGCTATCGATTAATAGGTCGACACCGCATAGCTGGTGACCGGCGCGGTGCAATACAAATACTACCGCCCTTATATAGTTGCCCCATTGCGAGTCGCCACTCGTTATAGGTTCGGTTAGTGAAAACTGCTCAACTTCATCGGGGTACATGCTTGAGCGCACCACAATGCGTTGGTCGCTCCGCTGGCAATAGGCTACTTGAGTTAAAAATGTCAGTGCCGCTGGTAGAACAAAACCGTCATTGTAATCGGTAAATTCCCCAATAATATTGACCCGACCTGGGGCGCTAACCGTGCCTGATGCTGGCGTTTGATATGCTTGCTCAAAGCGTTGAGCAAGAGTGTACTTATTCATCGCGACGTCCTTGTTTGTAATGAATATCACTGGCTTGTTGTAGTAAGGCGGCAGCAGTTTCGGCCGTAATGTCTCGCTGGCTCTCGGCCAGCATTTCATACCCTACCATGTGTTTTTTAACGGTTGCCGAACGCAGCAGTGGCGGATAAAAGTGGCCATGTAAGCGCCAGTGGCTGTCATCGGTATTGGTTTGCGACGGCGCATTGTGCCAGCCCATCGAATACGGAAAACTACAATTAAATAAGTTGTCGTACTTGGTAGTGAGTACTTTAATGGCCTCGGCTAACGCTGACTTTTGCGCTTGGCTCATTTGGCCAAAATGGCGCACGTCATCTTTGGCAACGACTAGAGTTTCGAACGGCCAAGCGGCCCAGTATGGAACCACAACCAACCAATGGCTGTTTTCAAATACCACGCGGGTGCGGGTATTCGTTTCGTGCTCGACATAATCGGCCAGCATTGTGCGGCCATGCTTGGCAAAATAAGCGTGCTGCTTGGCATCTTCGACAGCTATTTCGCTTGATAGATGATCATGCGCCCAAATTTGCCCGTGCGGATGTGGCTGCGAACACCCCATTACCGAGCCTTTGTTTTCAAAAATATGCACACATTGATACTGCGCCGCTAACGTTTGATAGTGCTGCTGCCACGTATCCACAACTTGCTCTATCGCCTCAATTGGCAATTCTGGCAGGGTTAAATTGTGCTGCTCTGAAAAGCAGATAACCCGGCATTCACCGCTGGCGGTTTCAGCCATTAACAGTGGGTGGGTTGCATCGTGTTCA
Organism: Shewanella youngdeokensis; assembly: GCF_033180165.1. Classification (GTDB taxonomy): domain Bacteria; phylum Pseudomonadota; class Gammaproteobacteria; order Enterobacterales; family Shewanellaceae; genus Shewanella; species Shewanella youngdeokensis. The sequence continues at coordinate 4,063,174 of NZ_CP136522.1, read as the reverse complement.
ACGGATTGTTGAGCCGAATTTAGGGCGCCAAAGTCATTGGTAAACACAAAGGTGCCCTGATACTGCGGATTTATTGCATCGTTTGCCCGCTGGTTGCCAGGGCACAATGGACATTGAGCGTCGAAAGCTGGAGCTTCAGTGTGGTTATTGGCTTCGGTGGCACCCAGCCAAGGCCGATTATTTCTGTGGGGAGAAACGAGCACCCAGTCACCGCTTAATGGGTTTTTGCGGCGGTGAGTCAATTCAAGATCAGCCATTTAGTCCTCAATGCATTAATAAATAAGTCTATAACCTTGGTATTTATATGATAAATACTACTATTGATAAATTATGAGCACAAGCCAGACTAGCTTCATATGTTAAATAAATGTAGCCGCGCAAGGCGAGCGTAGCTTAATAATTGTGCTTAATCGGCTTTTACTAGGTTTGTTATGTTAAGTATTTGTTGTTGAGTCATGTGGTTCACTATGGTAGATCTAATATATAGTATTTATCATACTAATTAGGGTGTGAACATTTGCGTTTAGGTTAAGCGCTACACTTAATGCTAGTTAGCTGTACTACTGACAAGGATAGACGGTAATGAAAGCCGGTTCAGAAATGTACGATGTTGTTGTTATTGGTGGTGGAATTAATGGCGTAGGCATTGCCGCCGATGCCGCCGGTCGCGGACTAAAGGTGCTATTGTGTGAGCAAAATGACCTTGGTTCTGCCACGTCATCTAACAGCAGTAAATTGATCCATGGTGGATTACGTTACCTAGAACATTACGAGTTTAGGCTGGTAAAAGAAGCGCTCGCCGAGCGCGAAGTATTATTAAAAAATGCCCCGCATATAATTAAACCTTTAACGTTTCACTTACCGCATCAAAAGCACTTACGGCCTGCATGGATGATCCGTATGGGGCTAATAATGTACGACAATTTAGCCACTCGGCTCACTTTGCCTAAATCAAAATCGGTTAAATTTGGCAGCGATAGTCCGCTAAAAGCTAGCATCACCCACGGTTTTAGTTATGCCGATGCCTGGGTTGATGATTCACGTTTAGTCGTACTGAACGCAATGCAGGCCAAGCAAAATGGTGCCAAAATTTATTCACGCACCAAATGCGTTGCAGCGCAGCGGCAACAACAGCACTGGCAAGTGTCGTTAGCGTGTCAGCAAACGGGCCAAAATTTTTCAGTTAAAACCAAAGCGGTGGTCAACGCCTCTGGCCCTTGGGTGGCAAAGTTGTTCGACGACATATTACCGCAAACCAGCCCACAAAATATTCGGTTAGTTAGGGGCAGCCACATTGTGGTGCCGCGTATACACACCCAGCCACAAGCCTATATATTACAAAATGAAGATCAAAGAATTGTATTTGTGCTGCCATTTGAAGACGACTATTCATTGGTCGGCACCACCGATATGGACTACCAAGGCGATCCCGGTCAGGTGCAAATTAGCGAGCAAGAAATTGACTACCTTATACATCTCAGTAACGGCTATTTTAACCACCAAATTAGTCGCCAAGACGTAGTGCATACCTTTTCAGGTGTTAGGCCGCTGATTGATGACGAAGCTGAATCGGCGCAAAAAGTCAGCCGTGATTACCGTTTTGAAGTCGACGCCCCCATTACAGAAAATGGCCAACAAGCGGCGCTTGTGTCGGTGTTTGGCGGCAAAATTACCACTTATCGCAAATTGGCAGAAGCCGCAGTTAATTTACTCGCGCCATATTTTCCGCAAATGACCCAAGCTAGTACCATTAATTGTGTGCTGCCTGGTGGCGATTTTAGTTCGGCAGACGTATTCCTTATGCAGCTGCAGGCGCAGTATCCGAGCATACCGTTAAGTTTGCTCAAGCGTTGGGTGCGCTGTTATGGCACCTTAACGCTCAGCTTTATTGGTGCAGCCACCAGTACATCGCAATTAGGGCCACATTTTGGCCATGGCTTGTATGCCGCAGAAGTTAATTACCTGATGAAACATGAATGGGCGCGGGATGCACACGATATTTTATGGCGCCGTACTAAGCTCGGGTTGCACTTTGATGCGCAGCAAACACGCCAGTTGCAACAGTATTTAGCCAAGCATTTAACCACGGGTGCAAGCTATGTTGAGGGCCAAAGCGCTAATCGCCAAACAGATGATACTGTCACGGCTTTATAAAATCAGACCATAACAGCGCGGGCAAGGCTTGGGTATTAACTTAAGTCTTGGCTTTATATGGGGTAGCTAAGGGCGCTGTGGTTGATGGGTTTAATGTGCGATATACCACTTCAAACCCGGTGAGTGTCGCCTCGTAAGCGCTGCTTAGTTTGGTACTTATTTGGCAATAATTTAACACTTTAGCAAAGCACTGGCTCAAGTGATTTGAGCCAATAATAGTAACCGGTGGCAAGGTTGATAAGTCCCACTCTTTGGCCTGCAGCGCTGCTTTTACGTCGTGGGCAATCAGCAACCCAGACAAATAACAATGCGCTTGTTTGGCGCTTGTATCACCAAATAATTGTTCGCTACGCACACTAAATAAACCGTGGCTAAAGTTATCAATGTCGCTGTCTATAATAAATTGTGCGCCTTGGTTGAAGGCGTCAAAGTCAAACTCGGCCTTTGAGGTTGTTTGTTGGATCAACACGCTATGGTTAGACAGCAAATCATACAACTCACCGGTTAATGCCGTTTTAAATACCTGCACAATGCCATTTTCAATTAATACCCATTTAGTGTGCGTGCCCGGCATGCAAATTAAGTGGCGACCCTGTTGATGTAACGGATTAAGATTAAGCCAGCCTAAAAGCTGCATTTCTTCACCGCGCATGGCGTCAAACAGGCCATTCAATGTTTGGCAGCTTAGCCCCGGAAAAATAGTGATGGGGTTACCGTTACATACAAAGTTTACCCCTGCCGAAATTACGCTGCTTGGCGCCACAGGGCAAGGCAGGTATTGTGTTTCTTTCCAGCCGATACTAGAGCCTATTTGGCCAATCATTAAAATGTCGAGCACCCCATGCTGCTCAATCCACGGGGTAATGCTTTCTAGTAGGGTGGTTTTAAAATCGCTTTGTATCTTTTTTACGCCAAAATTATTAACTCTCTCAATAACTTGCACTGGTTGGTAAGCGCTAACTAAGCAAAGGTAAGCTCGTAAATGACTGGTGCCCCAATCAATGGCTATAAAGTGGGTTGCTACAGACACAATTTAGGCTCTCCCACCGTCGATATTAATACACTGCCCTGTAATGAGTTCGCTGTTGTCAGAGGCTAAAAACAGCGCCAGTGCCGCTACATCGGCAGGTGTTATACGGCGTTTTAACGACATTTCAGCGGTCCATTTGGCTTCTTCTTGCGCGGTTAGCCAACTAGAAAGCTGTTTTTCGGTTGCTACCCAGCCCGGTAAAATGGCGTTAACGCGAATGCCGTGGGGGCCAAATTCGGTTGCTAAGGCGCGGGTCATTCCTATTAGTCCTGCTTTGGCAGTCACGTAGCCCGTCATCTCTTTTGCGCCAAGCAGAGCGTTAATGGAGCTGAAATTAATAATGCTGCCTGATTGGTGTTGTTTCATTATTTTAAAGGCGGCTTGCGAGGCGAAAAAAGCAGGATCTAAATTAACTTGCATGCATTGCTGCCATTGCTGCACTGAAATATCTTCAACTGCATGGCGTGAATCGTCGGCTACATTGTTGATTAACACATTTAAGCCGCCAAAATGTTCCGCCGCCTCATTTAATGCCAATTGCAGTGCTGTGGTGTTGGTTACATCGGTTGCCTTAAACCAAATAGCGTGGCGGTGTTCAGTTGGTTGCTGCTTTATTAGGTTTGTGGCCGCTTGCTTGTCGATATCGATAAAGGCCACTTTGGCGTGTTGCTGCAAAAAAGCAGTGACCATTGCTGCACCAATACCGCTTGCCGCGCCGGTAATAAATATGACTTTATTGTTGAGCTGTTGATATTGAGTTGAACCGTTCACATTTTGCTCCACACTCGCTGTTAATACATTGAGCTAGCAAGGCCAGATGCTCGCTGCCTGCCATAAAAGATACCCAGTTCTAGTAGGCTAAAAAAACCGATCAAGATCACTCTTTTATCATTGTTCGGCTTTTAAAACAACGTTATGCCATATGTGTACATAAATATGATATAACTTATTTAAGTACAAATAACTGGGTAATAATTAGGCATGGCTAGCGCTCCTCGACAAAATCTTACACATCAATTAACCCACGATTTAGGTATTGCCATTGTGCGCGGCGTTTATCCTGTAAGCCAAGGTTTGCCGTCTGAAGCCGATTTATGTATTGAATATGATGTTAGCCGTAGCTCAACCCGCGAAGCGGTTAAAATGCTGTCGGCTAAGGGCTTAATTACATCACGGCCAAAGCAGGGTATTAAAGTGATGCCCGAAAGCCACTGGAACATGTTTGATACCGACGTACTCGGTTGGATTTTAAGCAGTAAACCGTCACTGTCGTTATTAAAAGAATTTACCCAAGTACGCGGCGCACTTGAGCCCGAAGCCGCTGCGTTAGCGTCGGTTAACGCTACCGATGCCCAACTAGACGATATTGCTAAAGCGCTCGAACGTATGTATGAAGCAGAGCAGGGCTTAGATGATCCCTTAGAGGCCGATATTGCGTTTCATACCGCCATTTTAATCGCCAGTGGTAACCGTTTTTTTGTCCAGCTAACTGAATTTATTAGCACCGCATTACGGGTGAGTATCCGTTACACCAACAAAATTAAAGGTGTGGCCGGAGCCGACGTGCAAAAGCACGCTGAAATATACCAAGCGATTAAATCGCGTAAGCCAGAGTTAGCTAAAACGGCCGTTGCCACCATTTTAATCGAAGCGTTAGCGCTAATAGAGTCGCAGCTGTAACGCCTAAAATTGCGAGTTAAAACCAAAAAAGCGCTCCTCAATGAGGGGCGCTTTTTTATTGTGGCAATTGGGCGGTAACTTATTGGGTTTCGACTTGATTGAGCTCAAAAATAATTGAGGTTTGCGGAAACGTAATTGGCAGCTGCATACCAATTTGCATTAGTGCTTCGCCAGTAAACGTTTTGCCCTCTATTACGCTTAATACATTACTGGAGTATTCAAACAGCTCGGTGGGCCATATTTTATTAAGGGTGTAGTGAGCGTGGGGGTTTAGCCCTGCAAAACGGTATTTTGGCGGCACCGTCCGTGGGGTTTCGTTAATATTGTTATAGGCAAACAAGCCACGGCTGGCGTCGGTATTAAGTATGCCAAAATTAATTGATAGGTCGTCACTGTCTAAACGGATTAACTTACCAGAGTGAATTAACGCCCGATGCTGCTTATGCAGTTTTATGATGTGCTTAAGCTGGCTGCGTTCGCTGTCGGTTAGCTCTCGTGGGTCCATTTCGATACCCATATGCCCAAAAAATGCCACCGCTGCCCGCGTAGCAATACTAATGTGCCGTCCGGTAATGTGGCAATCGCGTGGGCCCACATGTGCGCCCATTAGCTCGGCTGGGAAAAAATACGAACAGCCACGCTGAATGTGTAATCGGTCAAGCGCATCGTTGGAGTCCGACGTCCAAACTCGGTCGGTATGCTGCAATATACCTAAATCAATACGGGCGCCGCCCGACGAGCAGCTTTCAATTTCGATGTGCGGCTGCGCTTGTTTTAAGTCGCTAATTAATTTGTATGCCGCCAGGGTTTGCGCATGTACCGCCGGCTTACCTAACGCATTACCCGCATGGTTTAAGTCGCGGTTCATATCCCACTTAATATAAACAATGTTGGGGTACGCCTGCAAAATGGCGTTAATAGCGTTAAATAGGTAATCAGTAACGGCTTTTTGGGTTAAATCCAGCACTAGCTGTTTTCTAAAACTAAGCTGTTGATTACCTGCTGTTTGCAATACCCACTCTGGGTGCGCGCGGTATAGGTCGCTGTCTGGGTTAACCATTTCAGGCTCAAACCATAAACCAAACTCCATACCGGCTTGGTTTACATGGTCAATTAATGGTTGCAGCCCTTGGGGGTAAATGCTGGTGTCTACCGTCCAGTCACCCAGCCCGGCAAAGTCGCCACGGCGTCCTTTAAACCAGCCGTCATCAAGTACAAATCGCTCGGCGCCAATATCAGCCGCTTGCGTGGCTAACGCCTTTAATGTGGCAACGTTATGGTTAAAGTATATGCCTTCCCACGTGTTGTAATGCACTGGTCGCGGCTTTTGTTTAACCGCAGGGCGAATAAATTGCTGGCGAATAAACTGATGATAACAATGCGATAAACCACTAAAGCCTTGGTCAGAGTAGGCCATATATAGCGTAGGGCTAACATAGTGTTGCCCGGAGGCTAACACGAGTTCGCCTGGCATTAACAGCTCGCCCATTTGTACATAGCTGCGGCCTTCAGCCAGTAGCTCGGCACGCATTTTGTGGTTACCGCTCCAACCTAAATGAAACCCATAACACTCGCCGCCTTGCTCGTGGGTCAGCTTGTTGTGCATAACCAAGCCCGGAAAATTGTCGTGAGACGTTTTGCCTTTGCGGTTTTCTCTGAGGTAGCTTCCTAAAAACAAATCAAACGACTGCCGCTGAAACTCATTTGACCAACGGCCCTCAAAAGACATGATTTGATTAATATGCAACGGTAACGGCAAGGTTGGCGCTGCGCACCAGTTTAATTGCAAGGGTTGCGGCCCATCATGGTGTAGCGCTGTTTTGGCCGACAGTACGTCGGTAGCATAATCAAGGCTTAGGGTGTGCTTTACGCTTACGTGGCGCAGTGTATCAACACTGGTAAATACCACCTGCTGCGGTGTTTGCTTAATGTGGGTGAGCTTGCCACCTAACGACCAAGCATGGCTATCGTTATTAATTTCGATACCGGGTGCGCCCGTAAAACCTTGACCCATTAAAGGCGACAGCGAAATGGGCGCTTCGGTGACTACCGAGCACTTAGCTTCTTGGCGGGTCGACAGCTGGTTGACCATGTCGGCCGTAGTGGCATTAGACAGCCTTTTACCAAAATAAATAATTGCCGGCGTTTGGCCGTGACAATCAATAATCAAGCTTGTATTTAGGCTGTGTAATATCACCGACGTAGCAAGTTGCTCCATGCTGTTAAATTCCCTGTAGACTCACAATAAAAGCGATTATAAACAAGTTGGCAAACTAACGTTAACAATAATGCTATATATCATATAAATACTGAGTTAGTATATTTTCCATCAACCAATACGCGCACAAACCAACGCCCATGTAGCGGAAACCGCGGCGTTATTGAAATGCCCATTCGAGCAACAATACGGAAAGTTAATCGGAGAATAACCATGTTAGGTGTTTGCTATTACCCAGAACATTGGCCTGAAAAACAATGGCAGCAAGACGCGCAAGAGATGCGTGAACTCGGGTTAAAATATGTAAGAATTGGCGAATTTGCTTGGTCTAAAATTGAGCCTAAAGCTGGCAAATATGACTTTGCATGGCTAGACAAAGCCATTGCAACCCTTGCTGCCGAAGGCCTACAAGTTGTTATGTGTACGCCAACCGCAACCCCGCCAAAATGGTTAATTGATCAATACCCCGACATTTTACCCGTCGATATTAACACCGGCGTTACCCGTGGCTTTGGTTCGCGCCGCCACTATGACTTTTCAAGCCCCAACTACTTTACCCAAGCCATGCGTATTTCTAAGGTGCTTGCCAAGCGATACGGCAACCACCCCAGTATATGTGGCTGGCAAACCGACAACGAAATTGCCTGCCACGACACCACGCACAGTGGCTCGCTCGCCGCAAAACACGCGTTTCAGTTATGGTGCCAGCAGCAATACGGCAGCATTAACACCTTAAACCAAGCCTGGGGCAATATATTCTGGTCAATGGAATATCAAGACTTTAGCCAAATAGAACTGCCCATTTTGGCTGTAACCGAAACCAACCCTGCGCACCAATTAGCGTATCGTCGCTTTAGCTCTGATCAAGTAGTGCATTTTCATGATGAAATGATCAAAATTATTCGCCAGTATGCACCTAACCGGTTTGTTACCCATAATTTTATTCCGTTAGTCGACACCCAAACCGACAACTTTGCCTTAGCCAAAAACCTAGACTTTGTTAGTTACGACAACTATCCCCTAGGCCGTTCGGATATGTTTTTTAAACATATGCCAGCCGAACAATACAAACCTTATATGCGTACCGGCCACCCCGACTTTTCGAGCTACTCGTTCGACCAAAGCCGCGGCGTAAGCCAAGGCAATTTTTGGGTGATGGAACAACAACCCGGCCCAGTAAACTGGGCGCACCATAATCCGCGCCCCGAAAAAGGCATGGTGCGGCTGTGGTCGTGGCAAGCGTTCGCCCACGGCGCCGATTGTGTTTGCTATTTTAGGTGGCGCCAAGTGCCTTTTGCCCAAGAACAAATGCATGCAGGCATTAAACGTAACGACAACTCAAAAGCCGCCGCGTGGCACGAAGTTAGCCAAATGCGCGATGAGCTCACCCAAGTGCAATTACCCCTAGAACAACCCGTACAGGCCAAGGTTGCCATAGTGACCGGCGCGCATAGCCAATGGGTAACCGAAATTGAACGCCAAGGCGACAGCTACAACCACCAACGGGTTGAGTTTGCCTACTACAGTGCATTGCGTCAGCTTGGTGTGGCGGTTGACTTTATCTCGGTCGACCACGACTTAAGCCTGTACCAATTAATTGTGGCGCCGTGCTTACCCGTAGTGTCAGCCGAGTTTGTGGCTAAATGCCAACAGGCAACTGCGCACTTGGTATTTGGCCCCCGCAGCGGCGCCAAAACACCAGAGCTGAGCCTAGTCGACAACTTAGGCCCCGGCTTACTGCAGCAACTTATTCCAATTAAAGTGTTATCAACCGAAACCATTCGCCCCGACTGCAGCGAAGTGATGACCTACCAAACCCAGCAATTTAGCAGCCAATGCTGGCGTGAAGAAATTGAACTTGGTGCCGGCGTTACCACCGTGGCGCAATATCACGACCTATTGCCCGCTGTGGCGCGATATAACAACACCAGTTATATCGCCTCGCTCACCTGCGATGAATTTTTAATAAGTTACTTCAGCAGCTTATGTGCCGAACAAGGCATTAACACCATTACCTTGCCAAAAGACGTACGCCTAGTGCAGCGCGGTCAATACGCATTTGTATTTAACTACGCAGGCAAGGCTAACAGCATACCTGCAACCCTTAGCGGCGAGTTCGTACTCGGTAGTGCCACACTCGCGCCGTACGATGTTGCCATTATCAAACTGCCCTAAGCCACAATACCAGCCAGATTAACTCTGGTTGGTAGGCTTTTGTGCCCACATGAGCTTTTACCCCTTAAAATTGCTTTAAACAATGATTAATAACCCAAAGTAATGCAGTTAATTGCGTTATAAAATTTTGTGCGCACTACAGCATAAGTGCTTATTTTTTCTGCCATAACATTAACAGTTATGGCAAGATTAAGGCACTCATCGGTTCTCGTTAAGCGTATTAAATGACTGACTTTTATAGCGATAACGTTAAAGATTTATCGGCACAATATAATGCTCAACAGTTTGAGGAGGTGCATCAGTCATGGCAGGCATATTGGCCGCGCCACGGCCAGCGTGTACTGGATGTTGGCGCCGGCACCGGCCGCGACAGCAATTGGTTTGCCGAGCAGGGCTGCGATGTTTACGCACTAGAACCCAACACCAAAATGCGTACCGAAGGCCAGCGCTACACCCATAGTCAAGATGTCACCTGGCTTGCAGATTCGCTGCCCGATTTAAAAAATATTCTCGCACTTGGGCTGCGGTTTGACCTTATCTTGTTAAGTGCCGTGTGGATGCATGTTCCAACTTCGCAGCGTGATCGCGCCTTTCGCAAGCTCAGCAATTTACTATCTGCCAATGGCAAGCTGGTTATTACTTTACGCCATGGCGAGTTTACCGACGGACGCAAGAGCTATCCGGTCAGCGTAGCCGAACAAGAGATGCTTGCTAAACGTTATGCGCTCGAAATGGTGCACGTGCAAAAGGCAAGCGACAACATGAATCGCGCTTCGGTAAGCTGGGAAACCGTTGTTATGAACCTGCCCGACGACGGTTCGGGCGACCTAATTAAAATTCGGCACATATTGGTTAACGACAATAAAGTTGCCACCTACAAACTCGCATTATTGCGAGCGCTTGTGCGCATAGCCGACGCCCATCCCGTTAGCGTGTGTGATAAAACTGACGGCAAAGTGGCGTTACCACTTGGGTTAGTTGCACTCTATTGGGTTAAGCAGTATCGCCGTCTGCTAAGTTTTCCGTTGGCGCATAATGCCAATGGTTGCCAGCAAGGTATTATGCAATCGAGCAATGCAAACAAAGGGTTGGGGTTTATAAAGCACAGCTGGCATGCGCTTAATAACTTAAGTGCCGATGACATTTGTATAGGCTCATTGTTTTTAGGTGACGAGGGCAAAGCCGTAACGGGCGCGCTATCTGACAGCGCTGCCACCATTCGCGACATGCCTGTTAAACACCTGTGGAATAGCGACAAAAGCAGCCATATTTTTGAAGTACAAAAGCGCACCGTTCGTAAAACGGGGCACGTATTAATTGATAAACAGTACCTTGAGTCTTTTGGGGAGTTCATTCTTGACGATAGCTTTTGGCAAAGCCTAAAAGTATTTGGTGGCTGGATAGAGCCACTTATTGTTAATCAATGGATCAGCAAGATGCAAAGCTTTGACGCCAATCGAGCTCAAAACATTACGCTAGAACAATATCACCAAGCACTACAATGGATAGATGCCAAGCACGACACTAAATTCGCCAGGCATCGCGCAGACGAAATGATCCAGCAAGGGCAGCTGTTGGCGTCAGTTTGGAGCGGGCGCGACATAAAAAATAAATACCACATGGATCACTGCATTCCATTTGCGCATTGGCCGAATAACGATTTATGGAACTTGCTACCCACAAGCGAAAAAGAAAACCTCAACAAAAAAGACCGCGTACCGAGCCAGCAGATCCTCAAACACTCAAAAGGCCGCGTTATTGACTGGTGGAGTAACGCGTGGGGCACCGAAAGAAGCAAAAAAGCCTTTATGGTACAAAGCGTAATGGCCTTGCCCGGGCTCGACGCCCACACCTCGAATTTTGATGACGTGTTCGACGCCATGAGCCTGCAAGTGCGAGGCGTTAAGGGCAAGCTATTAGTCACAGAATGGAGCCCCAAATTTAATAGCTTGTAGGGTTATAGCCCCTTGGCTAAGTTGTTTTGGCGCGTATACGTGGGGATGTCGAGTTCAGTTTCGTAGCTAGGGTCATTACGGCCATCCCTAGATTTTGCCTTAAGTAGATCGCTTACATTCACTAGCTCTAGCGAATTAAATCGATCTTTTTTGGGTGGTATTGTGGTGGCGTCGGCCAGTATTGCATTGTGCGCCGAAGGGGCTTGAATGCCCGTGGCAATAATCATCAGCTCAAGCTCACACTCAAGCTCTGGCACAATGGTTAACCCTATAATGACCAATGCGCTTGGGTCTAACTGCTGCTGAATGCTGGCACCAATACTATTATATTGGCTGAGCTCAATATCTTCAGTCGCCATCACACTTACAATTGCCCCTTTTGCATGAGTCAGATCAACCTCTTCTAGCAATGGATTTTTTAGTGCATTGTTAATGGTTACTTGTAAATCTTCGCCCTTTTCTTGTTTTGCCACTCCCATCGCCGCACGGCCTTGATGGCTAACAACCGCGATAAAGTCATTTAAGTCGATATTAATTAACCCTGACTGACTAATGGTTGTTGTTAGCCCAAGTAGTACATCTTGCAAAATACGGTTACTTTCAAAAAAGGCGTTAAGCAGAGATATTTTCTTTTCTAATGTTTCAATGAGTTTATCGTTGGGTAGTACGATTACAGCATTTGCTTGTTGCATTAGTTGTTCAACACCATTATTAGCAAGCCGATTTCTTTGGTGGCCTTCAAAGCTAAAAGGGGTGGTTACCACCGCGACTAAAGGTTTATTTAACTCGGTTGCAATTGAGGCAATAAACGGGATAGCGCCAGTACCCGTGCCGCCTCCCATGCCTCCGGTAATAAAGATAATATCGGCAAAGGTTATTAGCTCTTTGAGCTGCGCTGCTGATTCTTGTGCTGCTTCATGGCCTTTTTCAGGTTTAGCACCAGCACCTAGCCCTTTGGTGGTTTCTAAGCCTATTTGCAAGCGAGTATTACATTGTGAGGCGGCTAACGACTGTGCGTCAGTGTTAACGGCAACAAGCTGCACGTTGTCACTTAAAGGCGACGCAGCGAGTTGATTAATGGTATTGCAGCCACAGCCTCCCACTCCAAAAACGGCAATGCGAGGTAATGGGTGGTCTTGTGTGAGTAAGTCAAACATCGGTTCATCTCCTTAAGCTATGTACTGAAGCGTAACCTAAGCTTGCGACAACTTAAGTCGCAGCATTTTGATATCGAGTATTCATCTTGTTGAGTAATCGAGTGAAATGAGCTCTTAGTTTGACGGGGGCAACGACCTCAACTTTGTCAGCCATATTCCACAAGAATGCTTTTAATTCTGGAGTGTCTTCAACTCTGGCGGTAACGCGATAGCGGCCATCTTCTAATTGCTGAACCCTTTGCTCTTCACTTAGTTTGGCATTACGCATAATAAAGTCTGCCGAGGCTGAAAAAAGCAATTCAATGTCAATCAACCCTGATGTGCATTTATTTTTGCTTTGAGCAATATCGGCATCACTTCGGGTAATTGATGGGGTATCGAGTAAGCGTACGTTACGAAATAAGTCGATAGATTTGGCATAAAGTGTTGGATCAACTGTGCCAATAGTAAATGTAAGTAGCGCAACGCCATCTGATACCAGTATGCCTTCAGGGTTTATTGGGCAGTAATCAATCCAATAGCTTTTATCTTTGATCACCCGTTTTATTTGGCAGGCTATTTGGAACTTGTTAAGCAGTGCATATTGCACCGTTTCAAATATCTGTGGATCTTGCTTAGGAATGATTAAAGGAAATTGCTTAGGTAACTGCGCAACGCGGCATGCCCAATACAGCCAAGGGTTGTCGGGGTCGCTAGCTAATACTTGATTTGCACGTTCAAAATAAGGGGCTAGCTGTTTGAGGCTTTCGGGCGGAAGTAACTCGCTTGCACTGTGCTTTAGCGTGTGAAACGCCAATGCCATATGGTTATCCATCAATGTTAGGTTAAGGCTACGCCAGCAGGCTGCAATAGACCAGCCAAAAGGTTTACTTCTATCATCAAGCTCTAGCCCAAACAGACCCATGTCGTGCATGGTTTTTAGCTCTCTTTGAACGGTTCTTAGGCCTACGTCATAGTCACGACTTTGGAGTTTATCGGTAACATCATTAGCAGTTACACGCCTTGGGTGACGAGGTATTAGCTCAAGCATGGCAATTTGACGCTGGATTTTGATTTGCATTGAAAGCGCTCTCTATTTTTTATGCCAGTAGCATAATACTAAGCTGCGACAAAAACTGACGCACAATGCGGTTTTATTATAATTATCTGTAATTTATTAATTGGTGGGTGGTATTAAAGTAAGTCGTTTATGTCGATAAAACAGTTGTTTATCCACATGTTTATTAGCGTACCTAAAAGCAGTGTGAAGTGGCATCGAATAATTTATTGTTAAGAAACTAAATATACTCCCTGATAGTTATGATGACGAAGAACATTTAAACAATAATCCTACACTCATCTCATAGATGGTGTATTGTCATCAGTTATTGGCAGTTAGTGCTAAGTAATATTGATCAACCTCCCAACCTTATACTTTTCAAGTTGCTGATCTCAATGGTTTTATGCTTGATACTGGCGAAGGGTGTTGATGAACTATATGGCAAAATGTATTTTTGGATGAGTCATTGAGGGCTCCCCAGTTTTACCGTATTCTCCCATTTATTAATTTATAGAACAAACTAGCTAATTAGGTAGTTGACTGATCAAATCCTAATCTTAAAAGAAATAGCAGCTTATTTAAAACTGCGGCTTTAAAGTTGGTGGCTCTTGGGGCTTTAAGGGCAAAGACCTGGAAGCATGGGTTGAGAAAAAGAAGAGTAATAAATGCTAATTGATAACGTAACAACTAAAGTATCTGAAACGCTTTCCAATTCGATTCAAGCTAACGATAAGCTGTCTGTAATGACAGGGCTTTTCTCCATCTATGCTTTCGACCATCTAAAAGATTCCTTGAGTCAGTTAGATTCAGCACGATTGTTATTCTCTCAAGCTAAAGGGTTTGATTCACTAGGTAGTGAATCGCCTTTCGGTGCGCTGAATGGTACAGCGTTAGAAAACAAGTTCCGTAATCAGTTAAATCAAAAAGCAATAGCGCAAGAGTTTGCTCATTGGTTAGAGGAAAAGGCATCCGTTCGCTTAGTGCAACAAGCTGGAGCTGTTCATCAGCACATTACGCACGTAAATTCACATTCAGAATCAATTGCAATAAACGGTGCTCAATTCAATGGTCAAGGTATTGGATTAACAGAATCGAATGGCTTTGACATGATTAGTCTTGCTAATGCAGATCAAGCTAAAGAGCTTTTAGGGTTCTTTAATAGAGTTTGGGGAAGCAAAGCACAAGTTAAAGACGCAAAGGCACTTCTACAAGCGGAGCTTGCCAAATTCACGACTGATCAAACACCACAGTTTATCTACTTCATTACGTTATATAATATTTTTAAAGATTTTGTGGGTGATCTGCAAGAAGACAAGATCCTAAAAACTAAAACAGGGTTTAAAGATACAATTGTCTGGAACAAGCTGTATAAGTTTCAGAAAGATGGTGTATTAGGTGCAATCGACAAACTTGAGCATTTTAACGGTTGTATCATCGCTGATAGTGTTGGTTTAGGTAAGACATTTGAAGCACTTGCTGTAATCAAGTATTACGAGCTTCGTAATGATAAGGTGCTTGTGCTTTGTCCTAAAAAGCTTCGTGATAATTGGCTAATCTACACGCAGAACGACAAAAGAAACTTACTTTCTAGTGATCGCTTTAACTACGATGTTCTTAACCATACAGATATGAGTAGAACAGGCGGTTATTCTGGTGATATTAATCTTGAAACTATCAATTGGGGTAACTACGACCTTGTAGTGATAGATGAATCTCATAACTTCAGAAATAACAACCCTAAGAAAGACGGTCGAAACCGTTACCAGAGGTTACTTGAAGATATCATTCAAGCAGGGGTAAAAACGAAAGTACTGATGCTCTCAGCTACGCCCGTAAATAATCGTCTAAATGACATGAAAAACCAAGTTGCGTTTATCACTGAGGCGAATGACCAAGCTTTACATGATCACGGTATCAACAGTATTGAAGGGACGCTAAGACAAGCTCAAACTCGCTTCTCTAAGTGGGCTGAACAAGATCCTGATATTCGAACATCGAAAGACCTTTTAGACTCGATGAATTTCGATTATTTCAAACTACTGGATGTTTATACAATAGCTCGTTCTCGTAAGCATATTGAAAAATATTATGGTACTGCTGATATAGGAAAGTTCCCGACTAGACTACTACCTGTAAACCTAAAAGCATCAATTGATCTTAAAGACCAGTTCCCTCCATTGGAAGAAGTGAATAAGACCATTAGAAGGTTATCACTTGCGTTCTACTCACCGATGAAATACGTGAGAATGGACAAGAAAGCTGAGTATGCAAGACGATACGACCAAGAGGTTAAAGGCGGCAAAAGTGTATTTAAGCAAGTAGACCGTGAAGAAAGCTTGATCCATCTTATCCGTATCAATCTGCTTAAGCGTATGGAAAGTTCAATTCATTCGTTCACGCTAACATCAGAAAAAGTGCTTACTCAGGTAGATACACTATTAAATAAAATTCATAATTTTAACGCTAATATTAAGCCCCATATTAATAAAGAAATAGCTAGTGATGAATTAACAGAAGAGTTTGTTGCTCCACCAATTGAAGAAATTGATGATCTAGAATTTAACTCGCCAGAACTCGCTCCATATCTAATTGGCAATAAAACTAAAGTACGCATTCAAGATATGGATTTAGTTCGATTCGCTCAAGACCTTGAAGCTGATAGAGTGTTCCTACAAGAGATTGTTCGTGAATCAAAGAGCATCGACTCAATGCGAGATGCCAAGCTTTCAATGTTGAAAGAAGCGTATCTAGAGAAATGTAATAATCCAATAAATGGTAGTAATAAAAAAGTTATTATCTTTACTGCTTTTGCTGATACCGCTGAGTATCTATACAAAAACTTATCATCTTGGGCTTCACAAGAGTTGGGTCTTCACTCAGCCATTATTACAGGTCAACGCACTGAAACGACCTTGCGTACTCCTAGCAAGAATGGACGGGACGGAAAAAAATTCAAAACAGATTTGAATAGCCTTTTAACTCACTTCTCGCCTAAATCAAAAGAGCGTGAAAAAGTCTTTCCAGAGTTTAAAGAAGAAGTCGATATTCTTATAGCTACCGATTGTATCTCTGAGGGTCAGAACCTTCAGGATTGTGATTATCTAATCAACTATGACATTCATTGGAATCCAGTTCGTATCATTCAGCGTTTTGGGCGTATAGACCGTTTAGGTTCAGTAAATGATGTGATCCAGCTTGTTAACTTTTGGCCAAACATGGAGTTGGATGAGTATATCAATCTTGAAGCAAGAGTTAGTGGGCGAATGGTACTACTTGATATTTCAGCAACGGGTGAAGAAAACCTGATTGAAACAGACTGTGAACAAGATTCTAAGAAAAGCAAAGGAATGAATGACTTAGAATATCGAAGGAAACAGCTTGAGCAACTTCAAAATGCAGTTGTTGATCTTGAAGACATTTCAGGTGGCGTATCTATCACTGATTTGACACTAAATGATTTTAGAATGGACTTGTCAGGGTTCTTAAGTAATAAAGAGTTAAACAACAAAGAAAATGACAATTCTAGCGTATTGGAGAAATCACCGATTGGTTTGTTTGCGCCAGTTGCTCTTTTTGATACAAGAGGAGACAAAGAAGCATTTGAATCTGAATCGAGTCAATTTTCTGCTGACTTTTCGCAAGTGCGTGACGAGATAGAATCAGGAGTGATCTTTTGCTTAAAAGACATTAAGGGGAAAGTTCAGGTTGAAGAAAGCTATTCACTTGCACCTTACTATCTTGTCTATATTTCTGATGAAGAAGAAATTTTACTTTCGTTTACTCAGTCAAAACAAATCCTCGATCTATGTAAAAAACTAGGCTCAGAGCTAACCAATATTGACCAATCAACAGACGCTTACAATCAGTTTGCAAGACGTTCTCAAAACGGTAAACAAATGAAGCATTACCAGAATCTTCTTGCTAAGGCGGTAGAAAATATTGCAGGTAAGAGTGAAGAAATTGGAGCAAAGAGTCTCTTCAATAGAGGTGGAACGGTTTTATCTGCATCAAGCACTCAAAACGTCAATGATTTTGAAGTTGTTAGCTACATGGTCATTCTTTAGGAGCATAGCTGTAATGGAGCTAATCAACTTTATAAATAACGATAAAACAGAACATAGCAGTTTGATTGAAAAGGTTTGTGATAATTTATCCCTTCCAGATTCAACGTTCCTTGGCACTCGTATCACCAAGAAGATGCTGGTGGATAACAATGATCTGAATAGCCATGATAAAAAGCTAGTAACGGACGTTATTCAATCTATCGAGTGGCTGAACACCCTTAAGCCAGAAACACTCAATGTTCCTGTTTATGTCACTGATACTGTTGAGTACATAGAGATAGCAGTAATTCGCGTTGTACTTAAAAACGCTAGAATTGAACAAAACAGTAAGAATAAAGCCAAGCTCAACACCTCAATTTTAAGTAAGGTAGCCAAGCTCTTACATACGCTGATTCCTTATCCAGTGATTTTACTTTTAGAATTAGGTGAAGAACTAGCGATAAGCCTAGCCGATAAGCGTATCAACCAAGCAGACAAGAGTAAGCTGGTTATTGAGCATATCTACAACAGTGATTGGTTAAGCTCAACGGGATTAACGGAAAATGAGAATAATTTTCTCAATGACTTTTCTCTGAAAAATATTTCAAGCCTTAACTACTTTGAGCTTTATCAAGGCTTCATTTCAATGCTTATAGGTTTAGAAACAAGCAAGATTTCAGGTCGTTATCTTTTTAAAAATAATTCAGGTAACAATCTTTCAACTGAACAGAATGATAGCGAAGCTGAATCACAAGAAGAGCTGCTGCAATATGATACATTCTCGAAACCAAAAGTCAGTGCATCTTTTTCAGAAAAAACTAACGAAGATAAAACAGCTTTGCTCAAAGAGTTGGAAAGTTTAGAGGCTGATCTTAGTAGCATCAGGAACAAGATTAAGAAGGAGACGCAAATGAATACCAAAATGCGTCTTAACGTTGAAGCACGCAAGATTAAACAAGCAATTACAGCAATCAAAACTCAACTAGCGTAGCTCTGTTTGAAGAGATGATTTGAAAAACTGTATTTGAATAAGAATTAAAACTTAAAAGGCATAGTAATGAGCGAAATAGATAAAATCACGGGCAACAGCCCTGAAGCAAAAAGCTTAGATATCACGCAGCAAAACATTGAACAGCTTAAGCAGCTTTTTCCTGATGTTTTTTCTGAAAACAAGATTGATTTTGAAGCGTTGAAAGCCGTTTTAGGTGAAGAGATTGACGATTCAGAAGAACGTTACAACTTTACTTGGAATGGTAAAACGAAAGCTCGACAAATTGCTCAAACTCCATCTACAGGTACATTGCGCCCTTGTAAAGAAGAAAGCGTTAATTGGGATACAACTGAGAACTTGTTTATTGAAGGTGACAACCTTGAAGTGCTTAAGCTACTTCAAAAGTCATACCATAAACAAGTGAAGATGATCTATATAGATCCACCTTACAACACAGGTAAAGACTTTGTTTACCCTGATGATTATGCAGACAGTATTTCGAATTATCTGACTATTACAGGCCAGCAGGATATAGATGGGCTGAAATTATCAACGAACGCTGAAACGTCAGGTAGATATCATACCGAATGGCTTAATATGCTATATCCTCGATTAAAATTAGCGAGGAACTTGCTAAGTGATGACGGTGCTATTTTTATTTCTATTGACGACAATGAAATTGTCAATTTACGAAAGTTGTGTGATGAAGTTTTTGGAGAGGATAACTTTTTATCACAAATTATTGTCCAGTCAAATAAACGTGGTCAAACCTATAAGGACATAGCTAAATGTCATGAATACATATTGATATACTATAAAACTTCTGAATCTTGCTTAGGCGAGTTGGATAAAGCTAGTGAAGCTCTTCCGCATAAAGATGAGCAAGGTGGCTATGAACTTTGGGAGTTGAGGAACCGAAACCCAAAATTTGGGCGACATAACCGTCCAAATTTATTTTACCCAATTTATGTTAATGCTGATGCTTTAAACTCAGAAGGACTCGCTGAAGTTAGTTTGGAGGAATCTGAACAATTCTCTATCGAAGTATTTCCGTTAAATAGCTCTGGCGATGAAAGTTGCTGGCGATGGGGAAAGGAGAAACTTGAAAGAGAAGGTATTCGGGCGAACCCAAAAAACATTTGGGCAAAGCAAAAGCGAGATGGTAATTGGAATATTTATGAGAAATCAAGGAAAAGTACGACAAAAGCTAAGTCAATTTGGGCTGATACAGCCGTAATTAGTGAGCAAGGTACAATAGAGAGTGGAAAGCTTGGTCTTTCTGGAGTATTGGATTTTCCTAAACCAATAGAATTAGTTAAGCGTTGCATTAAGTTAGGTACAAATGACAATGACTTAATAATGGACTTTTTCTCTGGTTCTGGAACAACTTTTCACTCTATGTTGAGGTTGAATAGTGAAGATAGCTTAAATCGCAGATGTATTTCAATTCAATTACCAGAACCAACATATGAAGTTATAAAAGGTAAGAAAACACCTAAAAAATCCAGTCCAGAAGCTTTTAAGCAAGGTTTTGATACGATCGCAGACGTGTGTAAAGAGCGAATGAAAAGAGCAATCAAAGAGGTTGAACGCCCTGATTTAAACTTCGGTTTTAAAGCATTTAGATTAGATGAAACCAATATTCGCCCTTGGGATGCAGACTTTGATAATTTAGAGCAAGTTCTTCAACAAGCAACAGAATCAATTAAGGCTGATCGTTCAAGCGAAGATGTTCTGTATGAAATATTCCTAAAGTATGGCTACGACCTAACCACATCTGTAGAAACAGAAGTTGTTAACGGTAAGACTGTATTTGTTGTTGGTGCGGGTGCTTTGATTGTTTGTTTAGATGATGAAATTACTGGTGAAACGGTAGAAGGTATCGCCAAGCTGAAAGAAGAGCTAGATCCAGAAACCACCCAAGTTGTATTCAAAGATGCAGGGTTTGCTGATAGTAATGTGAAGACCAATGCCATTCAGATCTTGAAGCAAGCGGGTATTGCCGATGTTAAGAGCATTTAAGGGGTAAATCATGTCTGAAATGAAGATAAAATTTGACCCTGATTTATCACACCAAATAGATGCTATTAACGCAATTGTGGGGGTATTTGAAGGGCAAGAGGTGTTTCAATCAAACTTCTCTGTTTCAAGCAGCGCTTTAAGTCATGAGCAGCTTGGTCTATTTGCTCAAAATAACGATATCGGTGTTTCCAATGCGATAAAGCTTCTACCAGAAGAGTTATACGAGAACACTCGTAACGTTCAGCTTATTAACGGTCTACCGCAAACAGAAACAACAAAACAGGCTTTGCCAAGCCTTGATTTTACGATCGAGATGGAAACGGGTACGGGTAAAACCTACGTTTACCTTCGTAGTGCATTTGAGTTGAATCAGCGTTATGGGCTAACCAAGTTCATCATCGTTGTACCATCAGTGGCAATCAAAGAAGGTGTTTATAAATCTCTGCAAATGACGGAAGATCATTTTCGAAAAGAGTATAAAAACGTCCAGTATGATTACTTTGTGTATGATTCTTCAAAGCGTGAGCAAGTCAGAAATTTTGCTACCAATGATTATATACAGATTATGGTCATCAACATTGACGCTTTCAGTAAGTCATTCACTGACCCAGAAAAAGAAGCTAAAGCTAACCTGATTCACCGAACTGATGATCGACTCAATGGTATGAAGCCAATTGAATTCATCCAAGCAACAAATCCAGTAGTCTTGATTGATGAACCTCAGTCAGTAGCGTCTACGGCTAATCGTAAAAAAGCGATTGCAAGCTTAAATCCGCTATGTACGTTCCGCTACTCAGCAACGTTAACTGAAAGCTTCAATATGCTCTATAAGCTCGATTCAATTGATGCTTATGAGCGTAAGCTGGTTAAGCAGATAGAAGTGGCATCGATTGAAGTGCAGGACAATCATAACCAAGCCTATATCAAGCTGATTAGTGTTGATAATAAGAAATCACCAATCACCGCAAAGGTTGAAATTGACGCTCAAACCAAAACTGGAAAGCTACAACCACGTAAATCAATCACAGTTAAGAGTGGAACGGATTTATTTGAAGCTTCTGGTGGAAGAACTGTTTATGAAGGTTATGTAATCAATGACATTTACTGCGAAGAAGGTAGCGAGTATATCGACTTTACGAGTCGTGATGACATCATAGAATTAAGTCAATCCATAGGTGAAGTTGACCAAGATACTTATAAGCGATTACAAGTATCTAAGACCGTTGAAGAACATCTTGAAAAAGAGCTGAAATTTTATAGAAAAATTACGACTGGCGTAGACGTAATGGATCATTCCAAGATTCTAAGCCAGAAAGGTATTAAGGTTTTGAGCCTGTTCTTCATTGATAAAGTAGCGAATTACCGTGGCTATTCAAGTGATGGTGTGCCAGTTCAGGGTAAATTTGCCAAGTGGTTTGAAGAAGAGTTTACACAACAATTAAGAAAGCCAAAGTATCGAGTTTTATACCCTTCAATTTGGGATAAGAATGATGCAGGTAAGCCGACTTTAAATGAACATGCGCTTCAGGAACTGGCTAATTCTGTTCACAATGGTTACTTTGCTCAAGATAAGAAAAAAGATGCGTCAGGTAATCCTCTTTTCGCTGAATCGAAACTTTCAGCAAAAGGTGAAGGTGGTAAAACGGCTGCTGATGAATCTGCTTATAACTTGATTATGAAAGATAAAGAAAAGCTTTTATCAATGGATGAAAAGCTTCGATTTATCTTCTCTCACTCAGCCTTGAAAGAAGGTTGGGATAACCCTAACGTATTCCAAATTTGTACTCTAAACGAAACTAATTCTGTGATGAAGAAGCGTCAGGAGATTGGTCGTGGTTTACGTTTGGCGGTCGATCAGTCGGGTGAACGTGTACCGTATGGTTTTGAGGTTAATACTCTTACAGTTATGGCAAATGAATCTTATGATCAGTTTGTTGCTGCACTTCAAAAAGAGATTGAGGAAGAGGAAGGGATCAAGTTTGGTGCAGTTGAAAAACACCAATTTGCCAATATTGTCATTTCCTCAAATAAAGAGTCTGATGAGCATGACACTAAAGAGTTTCTTGGTGCTAAAAAATCAGAAGAGATTTATCAGCACTTAGCAGATAAAGGTTACATCGACAAAAAAGGCAAAATCTTAGATTCTCTTAAAACTGATCTGGTTGATAATACGGTTAGTTTACCTGAAAGTGTTCAAGAACATTCTGATGCGATTCTTGCAACTTTAACTAAGGTTGCTAAAGGCTTAAGCATTAAAAAACATGAAGAGAAGAAAACGGCAACACTTCGTGAAGATAATGGTAAGCAAATCGTGCTTGGGGATGATTTTAAAGCACTCTGGGACAGAATTAAGTATAAGACGACTTATCGAGTGAACTTCAGCGTTGGTGAGCTTGTACAGAAGTGCATCAAGGAAATCAGAGCATCAGTTGCGGTTGCTAGTGCGAAGTTTGAATACAAAAAAGTGAAAGTAGCGGTAACAGAAGCGGAACTTGAGACTTTTGATGAAGAGTCAAAGATCCAATACTACCGTAATCGTAACTTCCAACTTCCAGACGTAGTAACGTACCTTGAATCAAACACGAACCTAACCCGTAAGACGGTGGTAGATATCCTGCTTGGACTAGGTGATAAGTTAGAAGCATTCAAGAACAACCCACAGCGATTCATCGAGCTTGCTAGTGAAGTGATCCGTAAGCAAATGCGTTTAGCTATTGTCGATGGTATCTCATATCACAGAATTGGAGATGAAGATTACTACGCTCAGGAGTTGTTCCAAGAAGAAGAGCTTACAGGTTATCTTAAAAATATGGTTGAGGCGAACAAATCTGTTTACGATTACATCATTTGTGATTCAGATACAGAGTTTGAGTTTGCAGAAAAGCTTGAAGAATCAACAGACGTTAAGCTTTACGCCAAATTACCAGCGTGGTTTAAGATTGATACTCCATTAGGTAGTTATAACCCTGATTGGGCGGTATTGATTGATAAAGAAGATGGTATGGGTGATCAGCTCTATTTTGTAGTTGAAACTAAATCTAGTATCTTCTCTGATGATTTACGTGCTTCTGAGCAAGCTAAAATTGATTGTGGTATTGAGCACTTTAAAGCGTTATCACAAGACAAGCATGGTAACGTTTTAGATAACCCAGCCAAGTTTGTTAAAGCAGATGGTTACAATACTTTTTCTACATATTTACACGAGTCTTAAAATTCTAATTTAAAGCAAAAGAGTGTCTGCAGAGACACTCTTTTAGTCATGAACTACTTATAATATAAGAGGGGTCAGAGTGGGTAAGGCCGAACCATTTTTCTTCGTGAAGAATCGTTCGGCCTTTATTTTTAGTTTGCTGTATGTGCCATTTCTTGTGTCATCATTTCTCTGACGTTATTGATCAGTTCTGCACTGACCTCTAACTCTTTGCATAACAATCTTATTAACCTTGTGACGTGGCGGCTAAAGGGTTCGTCAGGGTTGAATTCGTTATAAATACTTAGCCATGCGGCAACGAGCTTTTGTTCGTTGTAACCGGCATATTCCAGTTGGTATAGAATTTCAATAACAGCGTCGTCTTCACCGAGTTCGTCAATATCAAAAATATCAAATTCGCTCATGCCCATGGGGTTGTCTGGGGTGAAGTCGTCATTAAGCGCACTGGCGAGTGATATTGGTGTTTCTTCGGGTTGATATCGCTTTAGTTTTTGTAAAAACGGCGGGATGTCGAGTAAGTCTGATGTTGTAGGTAAGCCGTAAGCTTTTTCAGATTCAAAAATAGGTACGCCGCTGCAAGTGGTGACAAGGTCACTGGCGGATTTATATGTTTCAACGGTGCCCAAGCCACTTTGGCCTGCAGGTAATTGGTGGGGTATTGCATTTAATGTTGGCAAGTCTAGCGCATTGGTTTGCGTGTTTGTTTTTACCAGTATGTAACTGGTGGCTGCGGTTACGAGTTGGTATTTTTCGGCAATCTGCACCGCTTCACTTTCGCTAACTTGGGTAAGCCGGTCGTGGGCGGCCAGCCTGGCGAGTAAGCCATTGTCGTTTAGTTTTTGTGTAACGGTAATGGTTGCGCCATACATCTCTTTTTCATTTTTTGCTTCGTTAAATTCGCCTTCGTAATACAGGTCGGCCGATGCCGCTGGGTAGCCTTCGTACTGGGTAAAGGCATTAACGGTATCACCCAAAAACAGCGGGCTTTTGTGTGGAGGCAGCGGGTCAAAACAAAGTGGCGCGGAATATTTGTCGCTGAGACACAGTTGCGGGTCGGTCAGCAGAGTTTGTTTTATGCGCTTAAAGTGCTGCACAATGCGTGTGCTCATAACTTCGTTAGGGGTTACAAAGTCACTGGCGCCTTGGGTGGCGGAGGCCAGTTTTGATAAAAAGGCTTCGCTAACGGCACTGCCAACGCCAATTACAAAGTGGCGATGATTCGAGTTGGCTGCATTGTTGATTATTTCGTCTTCATCCCAGACTTGGCCATCGGTAATAAGTAGTAG
This sequence comes from Shewanella youngdeokensis, assembly GCF_033180165.1. GTDB lineage: Bacteria > Pseudomonadota > Gammaproteobacteria > Enterobacterales > Shewanellaceae > Shewanella > Shewanella youngdeokensis. Next base: position 4,038,213 of record NZ_CP136522.1, on the reverse strand, counting down.
GTCGGTGGGCAGTGTTACTGGTGTGTATGAGTTATACGCGGCATTTAATGCCGACTTAATTTCTGTTCCACCTAGGTTTGCTTCTAGGTTATGTAGTTGCCTATGAGCTATTTGAATATTGGCGCTAGTGGCTAATACTGACTCGTTAAACATCTGCTGGTGGGTTGACCCAAATAAGATGATGTTAAACCAGTCATCACTTTTAAGTTGGTTAACGACTTCGATAAGTGCAATGCGCGCTTGTTTTATTGAGTCGCCAATCATTGAACCTGAGCAGTCGACCACGATTTTTATGCAGTGTGGCTTAGGTGCGGGCTCGGGGGCTGCTTCAAGCGTTGGTATAAACGAGGTTAGTGCAACGGTATTTTCGCCTTCACTAGCCCAGTAACCTTCACCTACGTATCCGTTAGGTTTGGCGAGTTCTAAAATAAAGTCGCGGTCCATGGGTTGTGGGCCGTTAAAGCTCACTTGCATAACTTGGTTGTTAATGTGGTGCTGTATTTCATGCGTTGGGCTGTGAATGCGGGTGCCTGCTAGTAGCCCTTCAATTACGATTGAAAACGTTGATTTGTATGCGGCGGTTAACCCATGTTGTGGAATTTGGTGTTCAGCAATGTTGGCCTGTTGCGGCGTGCCATATCTTGGGGCGATGGTGGTGGGGAGGTAAAAACGTAGGCTGTCGGCTTGCCACTGGTGTAGTTGTGCGTAGCAAAAGGTAATATTGGCGCTTTCTCCGGCCAATAGGTTGCCTAGGTTTATACAATAAAGGCCGTCGCTAATTTTGCTGAGCATAACGGCGGTATCACCACTGACTATGGCTTGCTCGTAATCTTCTTCAGCTGCGCTATTTGCTTTTACAATCCCTTGTAGTTGTTCGCCGTTAATGTTGATTTCAAGCGAGGTGAGCACGGCGTCTATTGGTAGTGGAAAGGTGTATACGGTTTCTATATTGGTGTCTGAGCTATTGTGGTATTGCTGCTGTATTTTTACTTCTGACAGTACACCGGTGAGCTTGGCGGTGATATCAACGGCCTTTAGCGCTATTTGTTGGCCTGATAATGATGTTAAACCTATTTCACTGTTCATTTCTCTTCCTTGTCGTTAGACGTAATGCGTTGGTACAACGAGATCACTTCGAGTGTTAACTGCTTAGCTTGTTCGGGCGTTAACCCTGCTTGGCTAGGGTTGAGCGTTAGCGATATGCCTTCGTCGATATGTATGTGGCTGCAAACTTGTATGTCGCCAGGTTTGGCACGTTTTAGTGGTGGTAACGGCTTGCTACCGCTTTGGTCGCCGAGTAACTCGCTAATGCGTTCGAGCGATAAACCGGCGCTTTGCCATTTTTTTATTTCGAGCAGTCGCTCTATATGTTGTTGTGTATAAAACGCGCCACGACCACTGCCTTCGGGCGCGGGTATTAGCGACTTCTGAATATAGAAGCGTATTGTGCGCGGGGGCAGCTCTATTAGCTGGCAAAGATCATTTAAGGTGTAGCGGTTTATTTTTTTCATGACACCAATACTAGACAGTGTTACTGTTTAGATCAACTGTTAAGTTTAAATGATGCTTGCTTTAATTTTATATAAGCGCTTGTTGTTAAAGGGTTGGTTAATTGTGGCGGCACATAAGTTTGTTCATCACCCAGTCGGGTGGTCACAGGAATGTAGTGGCTACATTACCGTTGGGTTAGACCATGCAAGAGTGTAAAAACTAAATATCTTGTAAGGAATACGGCTTATGGGCAAAGTGTAGGCGGGTGGTAACAGCTTTTTATGCGGTTGCCATACGTACTGTAATTGGTGTTAAACCCATTAATGTGAGGTCTAGCGGTGGCGCTATTTTTAAGTTTATCGAATCCTCTTTGTAAAATGTTGGCGCAACCTTTTGAGCGCATTACCGATGCCGAAGGCTGCAACCCCGGCGTGCAGCCCATAACCACTAACGCTAACCGTATTAGTTGGCAGGCGCAGGTGGTGCATCTATCTGGTAATGAATGGCAACCTTATAGCGATGGCAGTTGGCTGGTGGTGTTTATGGAGTCTTATAGCCGCTACTGTATGGTGATTCATTACCCCATCAAACCCAGCTGGCAGCAGCTACAGCAAGATTTTTATAACCAGTGGAAACTACACTCAATTGCGTGGTTGCGGGCAAATCGGTTTATAAGAAATGATTATGACGGTATGCAGGTGCTCGATAATATTGAGGCGTATGTTGAGCAAACCAAGCTGTACTGTTTTAGAAACCTCGACCGTAGTATTAGCACGCATATTAGTGAGGTTAAGTATTACCTGCATGCGTTGTTTGATGACCATAAACCGGCTGTTTTTAACAATGATGAGGCGTGGGAACTAAGCCATTATATTAACCAGCAGCCGCGTAAAGTCGCTGGGCAGCGCGGTAAAAAGCATGAGTTTATTCCTGTTGAGCGGTTTATTGATGATGCTTTGTTCCGCTTTGGCGGTGGTCTTTGTGACCAAGCTATACCCAATGTTAAATCTGGCGATTTTCCTTGCCCGTATCCTTTATCCCCTTCGCTAGAGGTGATTAAGTCGTGACTTAAGGTTGGCGTGTTAGCTGATGTATTGATTCTGGTTGTGCGCCCGCAATACCTTGTTATTTGAGCTTAAATAATCCGACCTTGGTACCTAATGGGTAACAAGGTCGGATTTTTTATTGGAAGGCGAGCAGTACTATTTACCGCTGCCATTTATGTTGTCTGCATTAGCTTTGGCTTTGTACCATCGTGCTGACTCGTGCCAAATTGTCGCGCAGTTGTAAGTCATTAGGAGACTGCTTTACTGCTTGACGTAATAGCTGTTCGGCGCGTTGATATGCCTGCTGCTCAAGTAATAATTGGGCGTGGCGTTGTAAGGCTTCTAACTGAACAGATGGCAATGCAGCGGCGCGGCGATACAATATTTCTGCTTGTACTGGTTCGCTGGTTTCATGGTGTTTTGCTAGCGCGATCAGCGCGGAGCCATTAAGCGGATCTAGTTGTAATGCTTGCTTAAGCAGTCCAGTTTGTTGGTGTGGCTTATTGGTCATTAACCCCGCTTGGCTGCTAAGCCCACGGCTACGTTGGCTGGCACTGAGTGATTGACTCTTCAACAAGATTGTTAGTATTTCAGCGGCTTGTTTAGTTTGTTGTTGCCCAATGAGGTAATCGGCTATTTCAAGTAATCGTTGTTCACGGCCTGCAACACCATTGGTTAGTAGCTGGCGTAAATGCGGTTGAGCCAAAGTGTAATGCCCTTGGTCAAAGTACAGCTGGGTTAGCTGCCATTGCACTGCTTCGGAGGGTTGTAGCTGTTGCGCTGTTTCTAAACTCGCAATGGCTTGTGTCCAAAGTTGTTGTCGCTGCGCTAGGCTGGCGCGTAGCCTATGTAGCTTGGCGTCTTCTGGCGTAGCAGACAGTAGTTGTTCGGTTAGGGAGTTTGCGAGTGCATTGTCTCCGGCCGCCATTGCTGCGTGTAATAGGCCGCGCTGCCATTGTGGATTGTCGCCGGCTAACATTAGTGCGTGGCTATAGGCCGCTTTTGCTGCTTGTGGTTGCTGGCTTTGTAGGTATCCGTAACCCAACATGGCGTACACTTGCGCCGGTGCGCCTTGGCTCGCTGCTTGGCGAAGGTGAGGCCGTGCGGCATTTACATCGCCTTGCTGGGTGAGTAACAACCCTAGTGACTCGTGAGCGCGGGTAAAGTGTGGCAGCAATGCTATTGCCTGTTGCAGCGATGTAACTGCCGGCGTTGTTAGCCCTTGCTGTTGTTGCAGCTGAGCCAATGAAAACCATAACGCCGCCGTTGGGCTTCGTGTTAGCTGCAGGTTTAATTCTGCCATGGCATCGGCTTCGCGCTGCTGCTTTACCAAGTCAACCACATTGTTAAGCACCTGATATTCAGCTTGAGTGATTTTTGGCTCCCGTTGTTGATAAGCTATCGAGCTAAAATCAAACTGTAATTGGCCGCCATCCCAATGGAAGTCTTCAGCTGCTTCACTCGTGCTAAAAGTAAGGCTGCAAACCATTAAAACTATAAAAATACTATTTTTCATTAAGATACCTTTAGAGGCCAAAGAAACTCAGCCTTAACCTTGGTGCTTTCTCGGCGGGGTGAACTAAAGCGTGCTTGGCTGACAATTTGATCGACCAAGCGGGTTAATTCGGGATATTGAGCCTGGGCTATATTGACCAATTCAACCTGACCACTTTCGTGGATGATAACGTGCAATTTTAGCTGCCCTTCACGGATCCCTTGTTGTCGTAACTGCGCAGGTAAGCGTACTGAAATAGGGGTGAGTAGCCGTGGCATTTCATCTAATTCGTTCAGACTAAATGTACTGATGGCCGCCATTAATGCCTCAGTGTCGAAGCTTATCGATTCGGCTAGCGGCGCGGTACTTAGTGCGTTCGGTGCGGTGAGCTCTGGTAGGGGCACGTCTAGTTGGGTGACTTCGAGTTGCATTGGCGCTTTGGCGGCCGACACCACTAAATTGACCGCAGCACTTTGTTGCGGCTGCGACTGGCTTGGTGGCGGCGGAGGTGGTGGCGGCAAAACAGCGGTAGATAACTGCCGGATCAATAAAGATTGCTGCGGCGCTGGTGGCGCAGTTTGTACGTGCAGTAACCACCATAACCCTGTTAGTAGTGTAAGCGCTGCCACGCTGTTGGTTCCCCAACGTAACATCATGATTAAGCTCCCGACTTAGTTGCAACGCTAACCTGACCAAAGCCAGCTAACTTGCACAAGTCCACTAGCTGGATTAAAGATTCGGTTAAGCTGTGTTTGTCGGCTTGCACAATTACGGCGCTACGGCCTTTGCGCAATTGTTGCTTTAACATTGGGGTGACTCCCGCCATGCCAATTTGCATTCCCCCATGCCAAACTTCACCTTCGGCACTCAGGGCTATTAACACCGCTTGTTGCTGAGCATCTCCTTGGCTGACGCTGGCTGGGCGGTCAACTTCAATGCCTGTATCTTGCACAAAAACTGCTGAAACTATGAAAAAAATCAGCAAAATAAACACCACATCGAGCAAGGGGCCAATATCAATGGTTAGGTTTTGATTGCCACTGTCGGTTATTGAATGTCGATGCATGTCGCCTCCAGTGTTTCGCGTTCACAGCGGCGCTGGCACAGCATTAATAACAGCAGCGCTGGTAGTGCGGTGGTTAGCCCTAGTTGCGTGGTGAGCAAGGCTTCGGCTATACCGCCAGTTAGCAGCTGCTGATCGCCGTATGCAAGCCCATTGAAGCTATCAAATAAACCACTAACGGTTCCTAATAGGCCAAGTAAGGGCAACACTGTTACCCAGGCTGCAAGCTGTTGGCTACGCAGTAGGCATAAGCTCAACTGACTTGCAGATTGAGGTTTACGAGTAAACAGCTGTTGCAGTAAATCGAAAATCTGCCAGTAAATAGCTAATGCCAATAAGCTGATTAACCCCAAAATGGTGCCGTTGGCAGACATGAGTTGTTCAATCATTCTGCCTCCTTGTTGGGTTTGCTATTAATGGCGCTATTCACCGCGCTGAGTTCAGCCAGTAGCACGGTATCGGCTTCTAATTGGGCCAAATAGGCTTGGTGGCGACGGTTAATGTAGGCGTGTAATAGCAATGTTGGCACTGCCACAATCAAACCTAGTTCGGTTGTTACTAGGGCTTCTGAAATGCCACCTGCCAACATGTTTTGGTCTTGATTACCAAATAGGTTCATCATTTCAAAGGTATGGATCATGCCGCTTACCGTACCTAAAAGGCCCAATAATGGAGCCACTGCTGCGGTTGCTGCTAGCACCACCATTTTGCTGTCTAATATGGATTTCCATTGCAATAATTGGTGGTGCAATTTATCGGCAAGTGCTTCGTGCGGCCAGTGGCGGTGGCTATTTGCCAGTTCGAACAATTGCTGCTGCCAACCACCGCTTACGGGCTGTTCACCGTCTAAAGCGCGTTGCGCCAATTGTGGTTGTAGCTTGGTCATTCGAGTTAACGCGAGCAATTTATACAGCGCAACTAATAGCGCAAACGCCCCTAGCGTTAAGATGGGGTAAACCCACATACCACCGCGCTCAAGTTTTGCCAGCCAGCCAGCTTGCTTGGCAGCAATACGAATAGCTTTGTCTTGGCTGATGTCTACAGGCATGGCTAATGGGTTACTAAGTAGTTGTGGCGACGGCATGACTAACTCTGCTGGGCTAGTGATAGGGTCGGCAATGTAGCCTTGCTCTAGGGGGCTTAAAAACCAGCTTAGCGGCCCAAGTGTAAGTTGCTTACCTGTTACCATGCGGCCATCAATCCCGACCACTTCGGTTGCGGTCCAAGCTGGGCGGACTGCTAGCCCAAGGGCTTGTAAGCGATGACTAAATTGCTGCGGGTCATTAATATCGACACCGCTACCTAAGTAACGCTCGCGTAAATTGTCGATGTAGCGGGTTTGCTGTTGCCACTGGCTTAAGCGTTGCTGCAGGCTTTTTAGCGATACGAACTGCTCATCTTTGCCCCGAGTATGCCCGGCGAGCTGTTGGCGTAGCGCCACCAGTTCACCTTCTAATGTTTGTAATTTTTGTAGCTGAGGTTGGCGCTGTTTAAGTAGATCAGCGCTGACCTGTTGGTGCCGAGCTTGCGCATCAGCCAAGCGCTGTTCAAACTCGGCACTCACTTGCGCTATCGACGGCTTAGCGTGCGTCACCAATGGCAATACCATTAATGCAGCTCCTATCAATGCGATAAGTCTTGTAAAGCAATTATTCATGGTGTTGCCTCCGCAACGGCTGACAGCGGTAAAGTGACAAACTCAACAGGTTGCTTGCCTTGATAAATAGCAAACGCTTGATTGATTTCAGCCTGATGCTTTTGTGCACTACGCCATTGCCACTGACCATTGATTGCATGGCCAATACCTACACCGCTGCCATCTGGCAGGCGATAATAGCCCTGCGCTAAACCGATAAACAATTGCTGTACCCGCCAACTTTCGCCTTGATGCATTAGCGTGTCTTCATGCAAGTTGATGCTGCTATTAAATTCTTCCAAGCGAGACAAAATGGCGATTAAAGTGCCATAGCGCTCGCTTAAGCCTAATTGCAGGTTAGCTAATTGCGCTGACTGGTCTTGCAACCCTTGCTGCACAGGTGGTGGAAGTTGTTGCCATAGTGCATTAACCAGCTGTAGCCCTTGTGCTAGCTGTTGCTCATATAGCTCGGTTTGTTGCTCTTGTTCCACTTGGGCTGCAAGTAACTCGGTACGTTGCTGATCAACTTCATCTTGCTGTTGCTGTTGCCTATTAAGGGCGTTAGTCAACGCTTTATGCTCTTGCTGGTACAGTGCGATTAAACGCTGATTATCAATCAGCGATTGCTGCGCTTCTTGCTGCAGGCTGACGGTTGCCTGTTCTACTTGCAGCTGCTGCGCGATTAAACGGTCAATCTTGGTCAGTTCAGGCGTTGCCGCTTGCACTGTGCTTACCCAGCACGCCGCGAGGATCAATGATGTACGTAACATAGTCAGCTCCTTCACTGGGTTACCGCAAAGCGGCCCAAATCAAGGTGACGCTCGAACAATGGCTGTAAGCTTTGTTGGTGAGACACCATCATTAATGTGGTTTGTGGTAGTTGCTGCTTGATGGTTTCAAGTAATGCTTTTGCCCCTAATTCATCAAGGCTGCTGGTTGCTTCATCAAGGATTAAGGTGTCAGGCTGTGCCAGTAGGGCGCGTGCCATACTGAGGCGTTGCTGCTCACCACCAGACAAACGTTGCTGCCACTCACCTTGGTGCTCAAGGTTGGTGGCTAAATGGGCTAAGCCGACAAGGTTAAGCACGCGTGCTAAATCGGTATCTTGGTAGCATTGCTCACTCGGATAGCTTAGGCAGCTGCGCAATGTGCCTGCAGGTAAGTAAGGCTTTTGCGGCATTAGCATGGTTTGGCCTTCGGCTAATTCAAACTGACCTTGATAAAAAGGCCATATTCCCGCAAGAGTGCGCAGTAGTGACGACTTACCTAAACCACTTACACCAGAGATGAGTAACTGTGAGTGCGGTGGTAGGCTAAGCTCGACTTTATCGAGCAGCTTTTTGCCATCAGGGGTAAACAAATCAAGCTGCTGGCAATTAAGTTGTTGCTGTTTGCTCGGCTGCGGTAATGGTGGCTGTTTTTCCATTGCTTCTTCAAATTGTGCAACACGCGCAACGGTTGCCGACCATCGGGTTAGGTGTTCGTAACTATGCACAAACCAACTAAACCCGGCGTATACCTTCATAAAGGCCATGCGAACTTGAAATAAGCCACCAAGGGTAATAATTTGCGCCATTAGCGCTGGTATTCCTGCAAACAAAGGCATCATTTTGGCTGTTTGGTGATAGCTATTAACCACTAGACCGAGGTTTTTGCGGCGGTTCATCAATAAGCCCCAGTTACTGACAATATCAGCGAAACTGCGATTTAGGTGCTGTAGTTCATTCGCTTCACCTTTGAACAAAGCGATCTGTTCTGCATTGTCACGTTTGCGTAGTAAGCTGGCACGAAAATTAGCTTCTTTGCTTTGTTGTTGATAATTCAGTCCATGCAATTTATAACCAAATAATTGGGTCACACCTGTGCCCACAATGGCGTAAATTAAAGCAATCCAGAACAGGTAGCCTGCTACGTGGTAAACCTCACCGCCCCATGGAATACCAATATCGCCTGATAGTTCCCACAGCACAGAGCTAAAGGCAATCAGCACTGCGGCTGAACGAATGCCGCCAATAAATAGCTCAACGCTATCACTGGTGAGTAAACGTGCGTCTTCTGCGATACGTTGATCAGGGTTATCGGGTTCATCGCCTAAGGTCATTCGGTAATGCGTGCCATTAGCAAACCAGCGGCCAAGCAAGCGTTCTGTCATCCATTTGCGCCAGCGGATCTGTACTAGCTGCGATAGCCAATCGGCATAAACCAGTAGTAAAACAATCACGGCTACTAACCAGCAAAAATCCAGAAGTAGCGGGTAGATAGCATCGACTTTAAGTTCGGCCAGTGCGTCGTAGAACTCGCGGTTCCACTCATTGAGCCACACGGTGATCTCGACCATCGTCAGGCTGGCACCGACCGACATTCCTAGTAACACCCATGAGTACCAGTTCGCTTTATTAAACCAGTACGGAGCCGCTAAGCGCCAAAACTGTTTTAGAAGTTCCATAGACCAATTTGCCTCGGTAATCACCGGGCCCTCAATTGATACCTACCCGACCAGAGCGTGCTGGTGGGAGAATAATTAGCTTAAATTAAGGGGGTTAATGCTCATGCGTCGCAGGCGGCATCAACAATCCCCATTGTTAACATCAATAAAACCCATTGAAGAAGGCGCTGTGTAACGAACGCCTTCAAGCAAGAAATTTATGGTTAACTTTTATTTTCAGGAAGTAACAAGGCGTCGATGACGTTGTTTGTACCTAGAATTGTGGTCGCCATTGGCTGCAGATCTGCAGGGGTTACTTTGTTCAACCATGTTAGATAGGTCGCTGGTACGTCACGGTACTGGTCTTCAGCAGCCATTTCGGTTAACCAGCGATAACGGTCTCGGTTGCTAATGGCTTCAGGTTTAAGCCCGCTGATAATTTGTTCCCGTATGGTGTCTAGCTCTTTTTGGGTTACGCCATTGGCTGCCACGTTAGCGGTAATAGCCAATGCCATTTCTTTTAGCTCTTCTGCACGCTCAGGTTGGTGAGAGTAGCTGATCATGCCGTAAGCCTGTTGACGGGAACGGTCAAGGTTAATCCCAAATCGTGTACTGTAAACACCACCGGCTTTTTCGCGTAATTGCTCACGCATTCGCAGTGACACGACTCGTGTTAATAGGTACGCCTGATATTCAGCTTCTTTGCTGTACGGGTAATCAACGTTAAATAACACGCTGGTTACCCCTTGTGGCTCTTCGCCACCTTCAACTAATACTCGATGGCGGCCTGAAGCCAGTGGCGGTTTGGTGGGTTCGCTATGAGCTTTACCTGCTGGTAGTTGGCCAATATAACGACTGGCCAATTCGATCACTGATTTTGCGTCAATATCACCCATCACAATTAATTGATGGCCTGCGGCAGTGCCGAATACGCCTTGGTAGGCGTTGAGCAGCTGTTGAGGTTTAATGACTAGTAGTTCTTCTGCGGTCATGGGTTGTTCAGACGGAGAATTGGCAAAGCGTAAGCGGTCGATTTGTTGATTAAAATTGTTCGATGGGCTGTCTTTACGACGTTCGATGTTACGCGCTAAGAATGTCTGTTTAGCTTGCCAAAGTGTATCGTCAACTTGAGGGGCCGTTAACATCAGGTTTAGGTTTTGTAGCCACGCTTCAACCGACGTTTTTTGTGCACTACCAAATACACCTTGTCGAGTGAGTTCGACGTAAGGGATTTGATTCATATTGTGATCAGCATTGAGTGCAATTAGCGCTTCGGCTGAAAATCCACCGTAACCAAATGTTTTTAAGTTGCGAGCCGCGAGAGTTGCTGCGCGACGTTCTGACTGTGGTAGTTGCATGGTGCCACCATAGCCTTGCCATCTTAGTTGTACTTGGTTAGCCGACTCATCACTGTACTGGTACCAAACTTCTGCACCGTTAGCTAAGGTCCACTTTTGGATGTCTCCAAAATCTTGATGCGCTACGATTTCAATGGCTTCAGGGGCTTTTTCAAACAGGCTTTGTGGCAATACTTGCTGGGCAATAGCGGCTGGTGGGTTTGCCAAGGCTGTTTTCCACATCTGTTTAACTTGCTCAACCTTTGGTTGTGCTTTGGCATTGTCATTATTGATTTGAGATATCACCAATGGCGTGCGCTGGTTTACCGCCTTAGTAAAGGCTTGGTTAACGTCTTCGATACGGATTTCACCCATTAAGCGCTGGGCTACATCATTGAAATCAGTCATCTTAACGAGTGGCTTTTGCATGCGGATTTGGTTGAATAATCCCATCATCTGGCGACTGTTTTTTGCACCTGTCTGTCCGTCAGCCATTGTGCGGTAGCGGCTCGACATTTCCTTGCGGGCGGTGTCTAAGTCACGTTGACTAAAGCCATGTGCGGCATAGCGGCTTATCTCGGTAAATAGCTCTTCCATGCCATTGAGATAGTTTCCCTCTTTTAGAATCGCCATTACGCGGTTATTGCTGTAGCCCGTAGCCAACGGTGTGGCGCTTGCGACCATGCGACTCACGTAGTCGCTTTCTGTACGGTATTGCTCTCGTAAACGGTTGTCGAGCATGGACATTGCTAAGCTGTTTAATAGTTCAGTTTTTAGCTCCGCTTCGCTGTGAGCTTCAGCTTGTTGACCGCGCAGGTTAACTGACAGTACTTCTGTCGTAATTTCGGGATCTTCAATTGTTTTAAACTGCAATTGCTCTGGTAAAGGTACCGACAGATCGGGGCGGGCGGGTAAGGTTTTGGCTGGCATCGCTGCAAAATGTTTATTAAGTAGCGCTTCTACCTGTGGCTTGTCGATGCTACCAATCACTAGCATTGTCATATTGTTGGGGTGGTACCAGTCTTGATAGAAAGCTTCAATGCGCTTTGCGTCAATATGACGTACTAGTTCCATGTCCCCAATTGGATTACGGTCGCCAAAGCGACTACCTTCAAGAGTTATTTGACGGTTGGCTGTGCCTAAGCGCGCCATCATATTGAGGCCGCGGCGCCACTCTTCTTCAACGACGGGGCGTTCTTTTTCTAGCTCGGCTGGGTCGAACGTTAGCGCGCTAATTTGTTGAGAGAACATAGTGAATGCTTCATCCATCATCTGTTCACTATTGTTTGGTAGATGGAGGTAGTACGAGGTGGTGTAATACTCTGTCATGGCGTTAACGTCACGGCCAAATACCATTCCAAGTGACTCTTGATGTTCGATAATTCCATTGGCTGGAAACTTTTCAGTGCCGTTAAAGGCCATGTGCTCTACTAGGTGAGCAATGCCTTTTTGGTCATCGGCTTCAACTAAAGAGCCGGCGTGTACAATTAGCTGCATTGATACGCGATCGGCTGGCTCTGCGTTAGGTAACACTATGTATTTCATACCATTGGCTAGCGTGCCTTGTTGAATGTCACTGCGTAGTGGCAGTGGTACCGATTCGTTCGCCAGCGCTGCAATAGGGGCGTCACTCGTGACAGGTAAAGTAGGGTTGCTACAGCCAGTAAATAGAGCTGCGGCAATCAGCACGCTTAAGGGAAGCTTGTTCATAAAAACCTTATATAATAGAAATAGAAGCGGCGACAAAGCTTTAACTTTGCCGCCGTAGCACTAGAAAAGGGGTTGCCGATTACATACTAACGCCCACGCTTAACCACACTTGGCGGCCTTGGTTGTAGTAATCGTCGGTAAACTTACTGTTGTCATCGATACCAGAAGTGGAAATTTTGACTTGTTTATCAAGTAAGTTGGTTACACTAAAGCTTAGCGTCATGCGTTCATTTGCCATGCTTGGAGTCCAGCTAACTTTGGTGTCCCAAGTGACCAAGCTTTCCATTTCAGCGCTAGACATTACTGCCACGCTTTGTAGTTCGCCTTCGATTTCACGAGAGTCAGTGGTTTGGAATAAGGTCAGCTTACGACCGCCTTCGTAGTTAACAAAGTTGCTCCACATAACACCGTATTGATCCCAGCTGGTATTAATGGCTAAACCCGCGGTGAAATCGCTGTTATAGCTACCAGCGTCCATTTCGGTACGACGCATAAGCTCACCGTCTAGCTCGACCCATTCAGTGCTTGAACCGCTGTATAGATCATTTTGGTCGTCATACACTGAGGTGGTGGTACCTGAGCCTTTGGCGTCGACAAAACCTAGGTCTAAGTAACCACCGATCTTGCCACCCAAAAAGGCGTAGTTATTGGCATTGCTGAATCGCAGCGAGTAAATGTTGCTGTCACTTTCGATGTTATTGTGCAGTTCGTCGTAACCAAGTTCGCTGTTGTAGATAGATGACAAGCCATCGCGCTGTTGGCGGTATAGGTATCCGGCGTTCATTACAACATTGCCCAGCTGTAGGTCGTAATTAAGGCTGATTTCATCTGAATAGGGTGTGTCAGCCTGGTTAAGGTCGGTGGCTTGGTACTGTGTTATTGACTCACAAGTGTAATCATCTGGATTTAAACTAATGTCGCTACCACCGCCGGTGCCAACACAGTCTTGATGATTGGTTTGTAAGGCGCGTTTTTCAGCAGTTAGTGCCCAGCCCAATAAGCTGCCGCTGTAGTAACGTGATGCACCCATGCTTAAACGGTTGGTGCGCTCAGCCTCGAAATCCCAGCTACCGCTGATCCGCGGTGCAATTACAGTTTGGTCAAACAGTTCAATATGTTCAGCGCGAAGACCTAAGTTTACTGTTAGCTTATTCCACTCAATGGTGTCGGTGGCAAACAATGCGTATTGGTTAGAATCTGCTTTATAGTCGCCAGCAGCAGTGGTGGTCCATGAGTCTAGCTCGACACTGCCGTCAGCATCGCTGTATTGGGTAAAGGTGTGGAAATCTTCACTGAAGGTACCCTCTGCAGAATGTAGCGTTGCTTCAACACCTACACTCAACTGATGACGTACTTCACCCGTGTAAAGGGTATTAAAGTCAAAGGCTGACTTTAATTTGGTGCTGTTTTGAGTTTCATCAAAGTTTCCGTATGAACCTTCAGAACCCATATCGAAGCCAGTGCGGTAATCAAAGTGAGTTTTAAAGTAATTTACGTCGGCACTTCGCTCATTTTTAAGTTGATCAAATGCAGCGGTATTGCGCCACATACCTTGTGCAAACTCGCGGTTCAGCTTCAAGGTGTAACCGATACCTGAGCTACTGTTCTCGTAGTCACTATCTTCAGCGGTTTCATCGGTGAAGGTATCGTTTAAGAAACGTTTATCGGTAAACTCTGAGAAACGTAGCTCATTGCTCAGTTCCCAAGCGCCTAATGTCGCTAGGTGATTAATAAATACGTTGGTGTTGCTTTGACCTTGATCTTGACGTTCGCCGTTGTAGATCAACGGAATGTCGGATTCTTGTACGCTAATACCAATGCCTATTTTATGGTTTTCATTGATGGCTCCGCCAACAAATAGGTTATGGAAACGTTTTTGGTACTGATCTTGATAACTACCGTCACCCCATATTGGCTCTTCAAGATCACTGTTATCTTCATCTAGCGTCGGATCGCTGTTCCAATCACTGTCGGTCATTTTGAAGGTGTATTCAGCGGTGAATTCGTCGGTGGGTTTACGCAGTTCAGCGTTAATTATACCGCCGGTAAAACTGCCGTATTCTGCATCTACGTTACGATCCATTACTTCAACAGATTCAAGCAACTCAGTATCAAAGAAGTAGCCTGATGTATGTCCCCCGATACTTCCCGCTTTGTCATCGGCACCGAAAGTAGAGATATTATTGGTAGTAACACCGCCAATCATGTAGTTAGTTTGGTGAGTACGAGCATTAGCGAGTGAAATCTCTTCTGGCGCTAAATCGCCACCTCTAACTGAAGCGGTCGCATCATTAATCGCAATGCCAGGCTGTGTTTTTAATAGTTGAGATAGACTGTTGTTAGCAACTGGCTTGGCGTTGATCTGCTCACGCTCAATTAGCAAGTTGTCGTTTTGCTCTACTGCTTGAGTTTCGGTTTCTGCCAGTACAGGCAGAACATCGTTTGCAATAGCCTGAGAGCCGTAGAGTGCTAAACCTATGCTGCTTGCCAAAAGTGTAGGGAGTAAAATAGATTTCATCATCAACCTAATGTCTAGTGATTATAATTTGGTGCAAATTATCCACACCAATAACACAAACGCAAATGATAATGATTCCTATTCATATCTTCGTGATCGAGTTCAATTATCTGTAATAATTCCCCCTTTACAATGTAAATTGTCTTGTTTAGCTGCTTGGGTTTGCCATCTTTTGCTAGCCAGCGGTGTCGCTATTTATAATGCAGTTGAGTCAGGTTGGAGCTGGTAGGTGGTTACGGTTAGCAATTTAATGGATGATAGCTTGAGCGTTACGCGCACACTGCAGCTGAAAGCGTAATTAGGGTTGCAGGTATGCATGCGCATTGGCCTTGTTGGATGTGTATAGGTAAAGCGGCTATTTGATACGACTCGGCAAAAAAGTTTTAACCGCAATGATGATTTTATCTTGTTGATGCTCGCGCTTTGCAGGTAAAAATAGGGCAAATAAAAACCCTGTAATAACAAGCGTTATTGCAGGGTTTGTAGTAGGGCTAGTGGGGGCTTTAAACGTTATTCAACGTTCTGAATTTGTTCGCGCATTTGCTCGATAAGTACTTTAAGGTCAACGGCGGCTGAGGTCACTTCGGCACTGATTGATTTAGATGCCAACGTGTTTGATTCACGGTTAAATTCTTGCATCATAAAGTCGAGTCTGCGGCCTTGTGCGCCACCTTTTTTCAAAATGCGGCGGGTTTCGGCAACGTGTGCGTCAAGACGGTCCATCTCTTCGGCTACGTCCATTTTTTGCGCCATTAGTACCATTTCTTGTTCCATACGGGCTGGATCAAGTTCGCCGGTGATTTCGGCTAAGCGGTTGGTTAGCTTGTCGCGTTGCCATTGCATAACAACTGGCATGTGCGAACGCACTACGGCAACAAGATCAACAATTTGGTCTAGGCGAGTTTGCAACATAGTGTTGATGGCTTCGCCTTCACGGCCACGGGCTTCAATAAATTGGTCGATGGCGGCGTTAAAGGCTTCAAGTAGCTCTGCGCCTAGTGAGTCCATGTCTTGCTCGGCGCTAGACATCACGCCAGGCCAGCGTAGAACGTCAACAACATTTAGCTCGCCTTGACCTGCTTCATTTTCTACCCATTTAGCGGCGTTGATGACCTGTTTGGCTAACTCTTGATTCAGTTGCAGTTCGCTAGCGCCACCTTCATTAAGGTTGTAACGTAGGTTTACTTCAACTTTACCGCGGTTTAAACGTTTACGAAGACGATCTCTAAGCACTGGCTCCAAGCTGCGGAACTGTTCTGGCAAGCGCAGGTAGGTTTCTAGGTAGCGCTGATTAACTGAACGGATTTCCCAAGAGGCGGTGCCCCAATCTGCTTTGTGCTCGATGCGAGCATAGGCTGTCATGCTTTGGATCATGGATGATTTCCAGTGTTATTCGTCTAATTGAGCTGTGATTATATACCCAATTAATGGCAAGGTGCAGACTTGAACAGCATTTTACTGGTGAGATTTTTTAGATGAGTTTGTTTTCAGATAGCATAGTGGCTCACATGCCATTATAATATCGCCAAATTACCCTAATGCTTCTAAATACAGGAATTCACTATGCGCCCAAGCGACAGAACTCCAGCACAATCTCGTCCCGTGACTATCACACGTCAGTTTACCGCTCATGCCGAAGGTTCGGTTCTGGTTGAGTTTGGTGACACTAAAGTGCTGTGTACCGCCAGCTTTGAAGAGGGTGTACCGCGTTTTCTTAAAGGCCAAGGCCAAGGTTGGGTAACGGCTGAATACGGCATGCTACCTCGTTCTACCCATAGCCGCATGAACCGTGAAGCGGCTCGTGGCAAACAGTCTGGTCGTACACAAGAAATCCAACGTTTAATTGGTCGCTCGCTACGTGCTGCGGTTGATATGAAACTGCTGGGCGAAAACACAATTGTTATCGATTGTGATGTTATTCAAGCCGATGGCGGCACGCGTACTGCTGCGATTACTGGCGCATGTGTTGCGTTAGTTGATGCACTTAACTGGGCACGTGGTAAAGGCATTTTAAAAACTAACCCGCTTAAGTTCTTAATTGCTGCGGTAAGTGTTGGTATTTATAAAGGCGAGCCTATTTGCGATTTAGAATATATCGAAGATAGCGCTGCTGAAACCGACATGAACGTTGTAATGACTGAAACCGGTAAGATGATTGAAATTCAAGGCACTGCTGAAGGCGAGCCGTTTAGTCATGAAGAGCTATTAAGCTTATTAGACTTAGCCAAGCATGGTATTCGAGAAATCGTTGATATCCAGAAAGCATCGTTAAGCTAAATTGTATTTTTGTTATTAGGGCCCTACGGGGTCCTTTTTGTAAGTATTATTTGAAGACACTGAGTTGCCCTATTCTTAAGGAGAAATTGTGAAAGCCTACCAACGTGATTTTATTGAGTTTGCCCTTGAACGCCAAGTACTTAGATTTGGCGAGTTTACGTTAAAGTCAGGCCGCACTAGCCCTTATTTTTTTAATGCTGGCTTATTTAATACTGGCCGTGACTTAGCACGCCTTGGTCGCTTTTATGCGGCGGCGTTGGTTGATTCTGGCATTGAGCATGATTTGTTATTTGGCCCTGCTTATAAAGGGATCCCGATTGCAACCACTACGGCAGTTGCTTTGTGTGAGCATCACGATATTGATATGCCTTACTGCTTTAATCGTAAAGAGAAAAAGCAGCACGGCGAAGGCGGAAGCTTAGTCGGTAGCGAGCTTAAAGGCCGAGTCATGTTGGTTGATGATGTTATTACAGCGGGGACGGCAATTCGTGAATCAATGGAAATTATTGCGGCGCACAACGCTAAGCTAGCGGGAGTGTTGATTGCTCTGGATCGCCAAGAAAAAGGCAACGGTGAGTTGTCTGCGATTCAAGAAGTTGAGCGTGACTTTGGCTGTAATATTGTTTCCATTGTTAAGCTTGAAGATGTGATTCGCTATTTGTCTGAAAAGCCTGGCATGGAAACTGAGCTGGCCTCGGTAAGCGCTTACCGCGACCAATACGGTATCTAGTTTGTTATGCGTTTTTGCATTAAAAAAGCCCTTAGCGTTTGCTAGGGGCTTTTTTGTTTGGCTCACTCACACGGTTTAGTTACTTAAAAACTCTGCTCGGGTCGCCGGGTTAGATTTAAAAATTCCGCCTAATGCAGTGGTGGTGGTTGAGCTGGTTGAGTCCATTACGCCACGGGATTTAACGCAGTAATGTACAGCATCCATTTTTACGGCTACGTCTTTGGTTTCAAGTAAGGTTTGCAGCGCCACCAAAACTTGCTGTGTTAGCCGTTCTTGCACTTGTGGGCGCTGGGCAAAAAACCGAACAATGCGGTTAATTTTGGATAAACCAATAATGTTTTTACGCGGCAAGTAGGCCACGCGCGCTAAACCGTCGATGGTAACGAGGTGGTGTTCACAGGTGCTGGTTAAGCTAATGTCATTCACTTTAACCATCTCGTCGAAGCCCATCTTGTTTTCTATGACGGTGATTTTGGGAAAGTTGGCGTAATCAAGGCCTGAAAAAATTTCATCGACGTACATTTTGGCTATACGGCGCGGGGTATCGGCCAAGCTGTCGTCACGTAAATCTAACGACATTAGCGTTAATACTTCGCGCATGTGGTGCTCTATTTTGTCCTTACGTTGTTCAGGACTAAATTCGCAGGGCAGCATGGGGGTTTCAAGCCCGCGCTCAAGCAGTGCTGTTTGTACTAGTTGTGCTGCTTCACTGAGGATGGCTTCTTTTGAGGTCATCAGTTCCTCCACTGTAACGGTGGTGCTGTTTATGGTGTGCTTAGTGGCGACCCAAACACATGCTGCCAAGCATTACTTGCTGAGCAGTATCGGGATATTAGGGCGCAAAGATGCATGCAGGATACAGCGATTTGTTGCAAATATACACCAAAATACCGGCATAAGTTAATAAAAGCCGACTAATTTAGTCGGCTTTTATTGGGGCTGATTTACAACTTGAGGTTTGTCTTTAGGAAGGTCAGCATTTCGCTGTAATATTTTGCTCTGTGGTTATCATTATAAAAACCGTGGCCTTCATCATCCATGACCAGCTGTTGGTAGGGATAGTCGATTTTTTTAAGGCTATGGACTAATGACTCAAACTGCTCAATAGGGGCGCGTTCATCTTCGCCGCCATGCACCAGCAATAGGTTGGCTTTGAGCTTGTTGACGTTATAGGTTGGTGACATTGATTTTAATAGCGCCTCATTTTCGCCAAGCACTTCTTTAAGGTATGCCTTACCTGCGCTGCGGGTTTGTACATCGCCTTCTTCGTACATTAAGGGCAGGTCGTAAACACCGGCAAAGCCGATAGCACACTTAAACATGTCGGGTGCTAAAGTGCTGCTTTGCAAGGCGCTGTAGCCGCCAAAACTACCGCCGACAATACAAACTCTGTTTTTATCTGCGTAGCCTTGGTCAATGACAAACTGTGTGGCGTCGATGATATCGTATTGGATCTCGGTGCCCCACTTTTGGTATCCGGCTTCTTCAAAGTTGCTGCCGTAACCGCCAGAACCTCTAAAGTTGACCTGCAACACGGCCATCCCTTGGTTGGCTAGCATTTGGTTTTGTGGGTTAAAGCCCCATGAGTCCCTAATACCGTGAGGACCGCCATGCGGGTTGACCACTAAGGGTAAGTTTTTGGCTTCGGTGCCATGGGGCAGAGTTAAGTAGCCTTGCAGTGTTACCCCATCACGACTGGTAAAGCTAATGGGTTTTACCTCTGCCATTAGATCGGGGTCAAGCTTACTGTTTTGTGAGACTAAGTATTCTAGTTTAGCTTTGTCTGCATCAAACAAATAGTAGTCGCCAGGATTACGATCGTTAAAGGCCGCAATAATAAAGAAGCGTGAATCGAGCGTTTCGCTCACAATACGCACCTGATGCCCAGGTAGCGCTGCAATTAGCTGCTTTAATAAGGTGGCGTGTCGGTCTTTTGCGTCAACAAAGGCGTAGTCTGGGTAGCCGGTGTCAAACTCGACAGCGTAAAGTTTTTTAGTTTGCTGGTTGACCCAATAGTCAGCAGGGTCGACGGTGTCATCTTGAATGATTTTGCTTTTTTCACCGCTTTTAAGGTTGATTTTGTACACCCCTAAAGTATTACCTTGTTCGCGACCTGCTACGTAAACGCTATTGGGATCTTGTGCAAAAGCGATGGGGGTAACGTCGTCTAATTGCAACTCGAGTTTGTCGCTGTTGTGCCACTGTTTGTTTTCGCGATAAAACACCTTGGCATTATTGTTTTTGTCTAATCCTGCTGCAAAGCGCACCTCACCGTTTGAGTCGGTTAAAAAGCTGGAGTAGCCAATCGGAGCTCGCATGAGTTTTTTACGCTTACCGTTATAAATATCGATACGGTATACATCTTGTAATTGCTCGTAGTCTAAACTGCGATAACCGTTCCAGCGGATTGCGTTAACCAGCATGTAGCGGTCGTTATCAGGCAGTGGGTCTAAAATGAATGCTGAGGCTCTAATGGGAGTGTTCTTTTTTATGTTGGAACCCGTTTGTTGTTGGCCGCCGTTATAGCCAAACAAATACTCTGCCTTGGAGCCATCAGCGTTAACTGCAAACAGTTCACCGTAGTAGACTGGGGTATCTCTCCAGCCTTTTAGGTACTCTTTTTGCAATACGACGCGGTCGTTATTAACCCATTCATAGTGGCCGACTTGTGCGTTACCAGGAAAAAATACGGCGTGATGTAACTGCTTAGTTTTAGCATCTAAAATGAGCAGTTTATTTTTACCGTCATGCTTGGTTATCGCACCAATATAATCCCCATTAGGTGACAATTTTAGCGTGTTAAATTCTGCGCCGCGGCTAAATAGCTTGGCGATGGTGAGTGTGTCAGTGGCCAGTGCAGGTGGCATTAAGCCCATTAGCAGCGCTAGGCTGATGAGGGGGGAAATTCTCATAACGTGTCCTTGTTATAATTTGAGCAGGTTTATTTTTGAGCGATTAAGTAGAGTAAGTGAAAAGTATTGGAGTTTCAAGAGAAAGGCTTTTAAGAACAAAGTGGTAGTGGCTACCACTTTGTTGCTGGCGTTGACTAGCTTTGTAGCAGTTGCTGCTGAACAAATGTCCACTGTTCGTTAAAGTGGGCAGTGGGCTTTATTTTAAACTCGCTGCGAACAAATTGAGCAATTCTGCCTTCTGCAATCGCGAGCAGTAAATTGGCTAGTACTGCTTCATCGATATTAAAACCTTGGCCTTCTCGTAAGCTTTTTTCACGTAATATTTGCTTAAGATGGGTTTCGATTTTAGCAAACAGCTGGCTTATTCTACTGCGCAAGCGTTCATTTTCACCTAGTAATGCATCACCGTTAAGTACACGAGAAATGCCGGGGTTGCGCTCGGCAAATACTAGCAGTAGTTGCAGTAATTGCTGGCAGCGCTTCATGGTGTCTTTTTCTTCGTCCATGATGATATTGATACGGGTCAGTAGTGACTCTTCAATAAACTCGATTAGACCTTCAAACATACGCGCTTTACTTGGGAAGTGGCGATAAAGTGCGGCTTCTGACACGCCGACTTCAGCGGCGAGTTTAGCAATGGTAATGCGTTGTCCTGGGCTTGTTTCTAACATTGTCGCTAGACATTGTAGAATATGCTCACGGCGATTTATTTTTGGGCTTGCAGCCATTTATTAGTCCTTCACTCGATTACTACTTGAGCGAGACGGCAAGGAAACGTTGCCCCATGCTATCCATAAATTGTAGTGATACGCTTAAATGTGTGGGTTTATTATTTAGTACCTGAGTGGCCAAATCCGCCAGCGCCACGGTCTGAGCTATCAAACTCATCGACCAGTTTAAACTCGGCTTGAACAATCGGCACAAACACTAATTGTGCGAGTCGGTCGCCAACTTCAATGGTGAATGGCTCGCTGCCACGGTTCCAGCAAGACACCATGAGTGGGCCTTGGTAATCAGAATCGATTAAGCCAACTAAATTACCGAGTACGATACCGTGCTTATGGCCTAAACCTGAGCGTGGCAAGATAACTGCAGCTAGGCTTGGGTCGGCAACGTGAACCGCAATACCGGTTGGGATCAAGATAGTTTGACCTGGTTGTATAGTAAGGTCGGTATCGACTAATGCGCGTAAATCCATGCCGGCACTGCCTGGGGTGGCGTAAGCTGGAAGCGGAAACTGCGTACCAATACGCGAGTCTAGAATTTTTAATTCAATTGGTGTTTTCATTTAGGTTTTTACTTTTTCTGCGATAAGGGTAAGCAATTGCTTAGCTAAAATTTGTTTATTTACTGCTGGAAAGTGTGTGGCGCCATCTTGCCAAAAAACACTCAGTGCGTTTTGGTCGCTGTTAAAGCCAATGTCACTATTGGACACATCATTAGCGGCAATCATATCGAGCTTTTTACGCGCTAACTTGCCTTTAGCATATTGTTCTACATCATTTGTTTCTGCTGCAAAACCAACGGTAAACGGCCGTTTTTCGTGACTCGCTACAGTGGCTAAGATATCAGGATTACGCACTAGTGCAAGTTGCATTTCAGCAGCAGATTTTTTGATTTTACAGTCTGCAATGTCGGCAATTTTGTAATCGGCAACGGCTGCGCAGCCGATAAATATTTGGTGTTTTTCAACCTCAGGCATTACGGCGTCTAGCATCTGCTGTGCGGACTCAACGTTAATGCGGCTTACGTTAGCTGGGGTCGGTAAATTAACTGGTCCGGTAACTAAAGTGACAGCTGCGCCCATTTCTGCGGCGGCACTGGCGATGGCAAATCCCATTTTTCCAGAGCTGTGGTTAGATATGTACCGGACCGGGTCTATTGCTTCGCGAGTTGGCCCTGCTGTGAGCAGTAACGACAGTCCAGCGAGCAGTTTAGGCCCAAAAAATTGCGCGGCTTGATCGGCGATAGCAACGGGCTCTAACATTCGACCAGGGCCAACTTCACCGCAAGCTTGTGAGCCAGAGTCTGGCCCCCATACAGTAATGCCGCGTTGTGCCACCGTGGCTAAATTGGCTTGAGTGGCTTGGTTGCGATACATCTGCTGGTTCATTGCCGGACACAGCACAATAGGCGCTTGTGTAGCTAAGCATGTGGTGGTGATGAGTTCATCGGCCATGCCCGCACTGATGCGCGCAATAAGGTTAGCTGTTGCTGGAGCTATAATGACTAAATCAGCCCAGCGGGCTAACTCTATATGGCCCATTGAGGCTTCGGCTGATGGGTCGAGCAAGTCAGTTGCAACGGGGTAACCAGACAAAGCTTGTAAGGTTAAGGGCGTAATAAATTCTAGCGCACTTTGGCTCATTACCACTCTAACGTCGGCACCACGATCTTTTAGTTTGCGGACTAAATCTGCTGATTTATAAGCTGCTATTCCGCCGCCAATTCCTAAAAGCACTTTTTTATTGTGTAAACCCATACAGACTCTTTCCATTATCATTTTCACGGATTTTGAGGCAATCCGTGCAGTCGATTTAGCGGACTAAGATATCACAATCCGTTTCGAGTTGATGAACAAGATTGTAAATTGTCGACCATACTCAAGCAGAAATATGACAAGGAGGTTGTCGTGGGAATCAAAGATTGGCCGCAAGGCGAAGGCCCAAGAGAAAAATTACTGCTTAGTGGTGCGCGGGATTTGTCGGACGCGGAGCTACTAGCAGTATTGCTCAGAGTTGGCGTAAGGGGCTTAAGTGCTGTTGAGTTAGCCCGTACAATGATAAGTGAGTTCGGTGGGCTTAGAAGCTTGCTGACGGCTTCTCAATCACAAATGTGCCGTTTAGACGGTATTGGCCCGGTAAAGTTTGCTCAATTGCAGGCTGCAGTTGAGATCGGTAACCGAATTTCGAAAGAAAACCTACAAAGAGGAAAAATTTTATCGGATCCTGATTTAACTCGAGACTATTTAATGAGACAATTGGCAGATCGTGCTTACGAAGTGTTTGCTATTTTGCTGTTAGATAGCCAACATCGGGTGATTCAATTCGTTGAATTATTCCGAGGCACAATTAGTTCTGCGTCGGTTTATCCGCGAGAAGTGGTAAGCTTGGTGCTAGAGAAAAAGGCTGCGGCTGTAATTGTTTGTCACAACCATCCTTCTGGGATTGCAGAGCCAAGTACAGCCGATAGACGAATTACTGAGCGATTGAAACAAGCTTTACAAACTATCGATGTTTCCTTGTTAGACCACATGGTTGTAGGGGATCGAGAGGTCGTTTCTTTCGCTGAACGGGGCTGGATAAATTAATCTAACCCTTGATCTTTGATTTTAGATCCTGTATAAAATGCGCCCTCTGTTGTGTGCCTCAGGCGACGGCCGTGTTCGGGGTACATTAATGCTCGAGCGTTATATATTGTTTTGGAGAAGTTTGACATGTCAAGAGTATGCCAAGTAACTGGCAAGAAACCAATGGTTGGTAACAACCGTTCGCACGCAAAGAATTCTACGCGTCGTCGTTTTTTACCTAACCTACAGAGTCACAGATTCTGGTTAGAGACTGAAAAACGTTTCGTTAAGCTACGTATCTCTACTAAGGGTATGCGTATCGTTGATAAAAAAGGTATCGAAGTTGTTGTTGCTGAACTTCGTGCCCGTGGCGAGAAGGTATAATAAACCATGGCTAAATCTAAAGGTAATCGTGAGAAGATCAAGCTAGTTTCTAGCGCTAAAACTGGTCATTTCTACACGACTGAAAAAAACAAACGTAACATGCCTGAAAAAATGGAAATCAAGAAATTTGATCCAGTTATTCGTCAGCACGTTATGTACAAAGAAGCTAAAATCAAGTAATTACTTGTTTTAAGAATCTTTTAAAAGCCTCTATTTTTAGAGGCTTTTTTTTTGGCTTGAAATCGTTCCACACTCCTAAAGTCCAATCTATAACCCCATAGCAGTCGATATTGATTATCTGTAACGGCATCCAAAATTCTACCAAGTTCTATACTGCGCTAGCAGGTGGTTTGTTGTGCCCGTGCCGAGTGGTATTCGCGCTGTAGCATGTCTGAACATGCCTTAAAGCATTAGCCTTAATGTTGTCAGTTACATCTATAAACGACTCGCTTGCTGTGGTCTTGCGAGGCATTCGGTGCTTTACATTAATGCGCAGTTGTATTTATCGGTTTTCGTATTTGTAGCGATGAATTTGTGGTATGTCGTTGTGACTGGCTATTCACTTACGCTGGTTTGGTTAAGGTTATTTTGATTTATTAACTATGAGCTGATACTGGCACTACTTCTCTATTTTTATGAACTTTATTATTAGTAAGCGGCTAATTTATTTGTTTTTAATCTGGTTGAAGGCGCTGTGAGCATAATGGTTATAGCCAGTACCCTAAAATCAATTTTTAATAAGCTTGTATGCGAATATTCATAATAAATTGCGATGTTAAATGGCACTATTTGTTGCTAAGCCAGCTTTTTAAGTTATTTATATCATTGATTTATCGCATATCTGGATCAACTTTTTTAAAGGCTAGGTGAGTATACTGATAAAGGTACTTGCAACCTTTTGGCTGTAATTGCTTAGAAATGCTGTTCATATAACGACAGTTGCGAATAAATGCTGTTTTATTGAATTAAAATGCAATACCATTGCATGTGTATTTATTGGTGCAGATTTTAGTGTTGTCTATTGTGGTAAGAGGTGGCTTAGCGTGCGTACAACAGAATTGGTCGATGGATTTCGTCACTCAACATCCTATGTTAATGCGCATAGAGGTAAAACATTTGTGGTTATGCTTGGTGGCGAAGCGTTAGCGCAACCCGGGTTTAAAGCCATTATTAATGATATTGCCTTATTGCATAGTTTAGGGATCAAAATTGTACTCGTGCATGGAGCGCGACCACAGATTGACGACGCATTGGCGCAAAATGGTTTAACGCCTGAATATTACAATGGCGTGAGAATTACTGAAGAAGACACGCTCAAAGTTATTAAGCAGGTAGTGGGCTCGTTGCAGCTCGATATTACTGCGAGATTATCGATGAGTTTGAGCAATACGCCGATGCAGAACGCTCAAATTAACGTGGTTAGTGGCAACTTTGTTATAGCACAGCCTTTAGGGGTTGAAGAGGGCATTGATTACAGCCTTAGCGGTAGGGTAAGGCGCATTGACAGCGACGGCTTACGTCGGCAGCTCGATAATGGTGGCATTGTGTTATTAGGCCCTGTTGCGGCGTCAGTTACTGGAGAGTGCTTTAACTTAACTGCTGAAGAAGTTGCGACTCAAATTGCGGTAAAAATCAAAGCCGATAAAATGATTGGTTTTAGTGCCAATGAAGGCATCATTGATGAGGCCGGCAATGTGCTAGCAGAACTAATGCCAACAGATGCCCAAGCCATACTCAATAACCTCTCTGAGCAAGCGCCGCTGAGCTTTGGCACTCATGCTTTTTTAAAGGCTAGTATCGACGCGTGTCGAAATGGAGTGAGCCGTTGCCACTTTGTGAGCTACTTAGATGATGGTGCGTTACTGCAAGAGTTGTTTTCGCGCGATGGTATTGGTACTCAAATTGTGACCGAGAGTGCTGAGCGATTACGTCGTGCGTCAATTAGCGATATCGGTGGTATTTTAGATCTTATTCGCCCACTTGAGGAAAAAGGCTTTTTGGTGCGTCGTTCGCGCGAACAGCTAGAGATTGAAATTGAGCAGTTTATGCTGATTGAACGCGATGGCTTGGTGATTGGCTGTGCCGCCTTTTATCCTTTTGAAGAGGAGCATGCGGGGGAGTTTGCCTGTTTAGTTGTACACCCTAAATATCGCGATGCTGATCGTGGCAGCCTGTTGCTGCACAACATTATTAGCCAAGCAAGGGTTAAAGGCTATACTAGGTTGTTTGCATTAACCACGCGCAGTATTCATTGGTTCTTAGAGCATGGCTTTAATATTGTTGAAGTAGATGCTTTGCCAGAAAAGAAAAAGCAGCTGTATAACTATCAGCGTAAGTCAAAAATCTTAGCGTTAGACTTGTAAGCTTAACTGCAGCTAAGAACAAGCTTGCCGGTAGCTATTTAATAAAAACGAACCCTTAAGGTTCGTTTTTTATTGGCTTACTTTATTAAACACTCTAGTTTTTGAGCTTGCGCTTATACAACATGTCGGTGGTAAACAGTGCAAGAGCTGCCCAAATAAAGGCAAATGTAATGCCTTTTTCCATGTCAAAGGGCTCGTTAAATAGCGTAATTGCGAGAGTAAACATAATGCACGGGCCAATGTATTGGAAAAAGCCGAGCATAGTGAATGGGATCCGCACGGCCGACGCCGCAAAGCAAAGTAATGGGATCGTGGTGACAATTCCTGCGGCGAGTAACAATAAGTTATGGTACGTATCGTTACTTAGTAAGTGCGTCATCGAGTCGCCCATGTTGCTCAGTAGGTAAATCACAGCCAGCGGTAGTAACAACGCCGTTTCTACGAGTAACCCCGTTGTCGCGTCTACATTAACTTTTTTACGTAGCAGGCCGTAACAGGCAAAAGTGCAAGCGAGTGCCAGTGACACCAACGGTATCGAGCCAAATGAAATTAACTGAATTGCTACGCCAATAGCGGCTAATGCCACGGCAGCCCACTGCAGCTTACGCAAACGTTCACCCAAAAAGAGCATGGCTAAAAAGACATTGACCAAAGGGTTAATAAAATAGCCTAGGCTAGCGTCGAGCATATGTTCATTGGTCACAGCCCAGATAAAAATCAACCAGTTAGCAGCAATGAGCAGCGAGGTGGTGCACAATATTGCCAATTTCTTGGGTTGTTTCAGTATTAACCTTACTTGGCCAAA
Organism: Shewanella youngdeokensis; assembly: GCF_033180165.1. GTDB lineage: Bacteria > Pseudomonadota > Gammaproteobacteria > Enterobacterales > Shewanellaceae > Shewanella > Shewanella youngdeokensis. The sequence goes on along the minus strand of NZ_CP136522.1, from coordinate 4,010,732 downwards.
GCCACCTAAAACACTGCTGAGAAGCGCAACAAAGACAAAAGACCACAAGACGCGGTGTAGCAGGATCTCTGTGGCTGGCACTTCTGCAAGCAATTTAAAATATAGCGGAGCAAAGCCCCACATGGTGTAGGCGCAAATGGCGAATATTATGCCTTTGCGGTGTTCGATATCTTGCATTAGAAGGTGCTAAAAAGTGGGAGTGAGGCGCAATTGTAAGCTTGTCATAGCCCAGACTCAAGCAAGCTGTAGCGATTAAGTGTTAACGAAGATGTAGGGCAAATATTGAGGCGGCTAATACAGGTCACCACCGTCATAAGTGGCGTGCCGAAGCACCACTTTTTATAGTCAGATTGCGTCATTAACCGACCATGTAGGTTCCGGTGCCAAAGGCAATATGGTCACCTTTTTCGTTGTGCAATTCCATTCTAGAAACTGACACTCTATTGCCCGCGCGGATCACAGTGCCGGTTCCGGTGAAAATCTCACCACGGCCAGGGCGTAAATAATCAATCCGTAAATCAATAGTGCCTAACGTTTGGATGCGCTTTTCAAGCTCTTTAATACTCCAGTCGTCGCGGCTGGCAACAAGACCTGAAAAAGCGGTTAAGCCGCCAACCACATCAAGCACAGTTGCGGTAACGCCGCCATGTAGTATTTGTTGATGGATATTACCGATGAGCTCCGGTTTCATAGTGACCACAACTTCAACCCCATCAACGTCGTAACGTTTAATATCCATGCCGAGTAAATTGTGAAAAGGCACGTTTTTATCAAATACCTCTGCTACTCTGCGCAATGTCTCTTGTTGAATTTGGTTACTCATATCGCTCCCTGATGACGACCTCGTCAAGGTGCTAACTTAATCACACTATGACGCTAGAGCATTCAATCTATCTCTAATGGATAACGCGTTGCAAGTTTAAATTTTAGCCAATAAACCGTTTGTATAGCGACAAGTGCGGTTAGCTCCATTAGAATGGTCGGCCTTATATTTAACACAGGTTCACTATGGTTCAGGCGGCGCTCGAACAACCAGTTGATCAATTAGCAGCAAGTCTCCAGTCGGTATTCGGATACCGTACCTTTAGGGACGGTCAGCGAGAGGTGATTGAACAGATCTGCGCTGGACAAGATTGCCTAGTTATCATGCCTACCGGTGGTGGTAAAAGCCTGTGTTATCAATTACCCGCATTACAGCTACCGGGTTTGACAATTGTGGTTTCACCGCTGATCTCGTTAATGAAAGATCAGGTCGACAGTCTGATACAGACGGGTGTATCGGCGGCGTACTTAAACTCATCTCAGCCTCGTGAAGAGAGCCTGCAGATTTTGCAGAAGATGCGTTATGGCGAACTCAAGCTATTGTATGTGTCGCCAGAGCGATTACTGCAAGCGAGCTTTATCGATAGATTACACGAGCTCAATATTTCGCTGTTTGCGATTGATGAAGCGCATTGTATTTCGCAGTGGGGCCATGACTTTAGGCCAGAATACGCTGCGCTAGGTCGATTACGGCAGCAGTTTCCTCACGTACCGATTATGGCGTTAACGGCTACGGCGGATAATGCAACACGCCTAGATATTTGTGAACGTTTAGCGATTCAGCCCTTTTCGTTGCTCACTAGTTTCGATAGGCCAAATATTCGTTATACCGTTGCTGAAAAGCTCAATGCGGCTAATCAATTACGCCAATTTGTTGATGCACAAAATGGTAGCAGTGGCATAATTTACTGCAGTAGTCGACGTCGGGTTGACGAAGTGGCCGATAGATTGCGGCTGCAGGGGCATCAAGCTGAAGCGTATCATGCAGGTAAAACGCAAGAAGAACGCGCCGATGTGCAAGACCGCTTTTTAAAAGACCAGCTCGACATTGTGGTGGCGACCGTGGCGTTTGGCATGGGTATCAATAAGTCCAATGTTCGCTATGTTGTGCATTATGACATCCCTAAAAGCGTAGAAGCCTATTACCAGGAAACTGGCCGAGCGGGTCGAGATGGGCTCGATTCTGAAGCGTTAATGCTGTTTGACCCTGCCGATATTGGCAGAGTAAGGCATTTAATTGAGCAATCAGAGCCGGGACCGCAGCAGCAAGTTGAGTTTCATAAGCTCAATACCATGGCGGCATTTGCTGAAGCACAAACATGTCGCCGCCAAGTACTACTGCATTATTTTGATGAAAGTGCGTTAGAGCCCTGCGGTAACTGCGATATTTGTTTAGATCCGCCCAAAAAATACAATGGTATTCAAGATGCGCAAAAAGTCCTGTCTTGTATTTATCGTCTGGGACAGCGCTTTGGGGTGAACCACCTGATTGAAGTCTTGCGGGGGTCTAAAGCGGCAAACGTGATGGAGCGAGGGCATCATAAATTATCGACCTGGGGCATTGGCAAAGAAAAAAGCCATGAACATTGGCTTAGTGTTATCAGGCAGTTAATTCATTTAGGGCTAGCGAGTCAAGACATTACACGTGGCTCATCAGTCACGTTAAATCCGGCTGCAAGAGCGGTGCTAAAAGGGGATGTTGAGTTACTTTTGGCAGAGCCTCGCATTGTGATCCAAACAACAAAGCGGCGCGGTCATAACCCTAAAACTCCGAGCAATTACGACCGTAAATTGTTTGCTAAATTAAAGTCATTACGTCGAACTTTGGCCGAAGAGCTCGATGTGCCTCCGTACTTGGTATTTAACGATGCCACCTTAGCTGAAATGGCGGCCATTTTACCCACTAGTCCCGGCGAGTTGTTAGCCGTGAATGGCGTAGGTGAGCGTAAGTTAGAACGTTTTGGTGGTGAGTTCTTAGACGAAATAGAAAACTACCTAGCCACCAATTAACAGGCTTTTTGGTTGCTAAGCTGACTAATCTTGGCGCGTTTTATCATTGACTGTAGATTATCAAATTGTTGCATTGCAGCGAGACCAAACGCAATTTTGATGTTGTCTTGCCACATTGCCATGCAGTCGTTGAGCTGGTTAATTACCTTTGCCGCGCCTTGCTTGGTTGTGTGTGGCAGCATGATTAAAATTTGCCTATCAGATTGCTGTAACCAAATATCTTGCCCCCGTAACTTTGTTTTTAACTGCTCCAAAACCATGGGGACGTCAGCGGCGTGAATATCATGAGGGTTAAACACCAGTAACGACAACGGATACCCCGCTTGCTGGCTCAAGCTCAGTCGGTCCTCAAGTGCCTTTTGGGGCTCAACTTTGGCTTCTAAATTATTAACAACGTGGTCTAACGAGTCTGGCATTGACGCTTTTGTTTGGTACCAGTGAAAATAAATCAGTAAGCCTATAATGAGTAAAGCTATTGGGATAAACCAGAGCGGCAGACCTTCACTTGTGGTGGTTGCGGCAATAAACGGATGGGTTTGACTTGTAGCCTGCTGTGCTTGGTTGACATCAACTTTGAGTAGCGACATCCAGGTTTGCTTGAGGGCTTCGGTTTCTTTTTCTAGTGCGTCAAGTTGCTTTAGCTGGTATTGGTATGCCTGCGTAAATTGCTTTTGCTTAGCAAAATATTCGGCTAACGATGCATAACTGTTTTTGAGGTCAATATAACGCTTGTTTTCAAGCGCGAGCGCGATAGCTTGTTGCATTAACGCTATGCCATTTTCCTCATCGCCTTGCTGCAACTTTAGATTGGCGCTTAACCATAGGGTGTCAATGATACCGACGATATCGGCTTTTTCCTGAAAAGTGGATAAACTGAAGTGTAATAATTGTGTCGCACTGTTGTACTTTCCTCCATCAAAATCGATACGGGCTATTGCTTTATAGGCGCTAGCTAACTCTAACGGAGAGCCTAACTCGTCTAACTGGGTGTTGACGACTTGACGGTATTTAGCTTGCTCTTCGGGTAACCGATTTTGCTGCGCAAATTTGGTCATTTCTAATGCTGCAAACAGTCGTACTTTGCCTTTAGTTGTTTGTTCATTTAATGCATTTCGAAGGTGGATTGTTGCTTCTTTAGTTTCCCCCATTCCGGCGAGTAACCCACCAATCGCAGCATATAAAGTACCCTTTGGAGGCCAAGTCCATTGTTGTTTTTGCAGCTCTATTTCAGGGTAAATATCTAGCGCTAAACGTAAGTCTTCGATGGCTGCATTGTTATGGTTTACTCGGGTGCTTAACTGGCTTCTTAACCATAAACCATTAATTAACGCTTGTGGTTGCTGCAGTTGTCTAGCAAGTTTAATCGAAGTGTGCAGTAACGGTAATGCTTGTTGGTAATCGCCGACGTTGGCATATGCTTGTACCAAGCAGTTTAAAAAGTAAGGTCGGGCTGTGTTTAGCGATAACCGTTTGGACTTGGCTTCATTGACACGGGCAAGACGAATAGCAGCCATGTTATCGCCAACTTGAACTAAGGCTTCGCACTTGAGTGCGGCTAAGTGGGTTAGAGTACTGCTTGAGTTGGGTACACCAAAAAAATGCTTCTCGAGAGCGCTTATTTGAGACAAGGCTTTACTGGGATATTGAAAAACAAGGGGGTTGAGTTGCTCAACTTGTTGCAACGTACTCGCTAAAACCGGCGAAATCCAGCAAGCCAAACACAGTACGATGATCCTCAAATCCATTTCTAGCTCCAATGTTAATCCTTGAATCCGCTTTCCTTTAGCAGAATGTCGCTATTATAACCATGTTATTTACAAATATGCATAGAAAAGCGATTTAGTCGAGAATATTGCGATATATCACTATTCCAACGCGGCTGACGCAATAATATCTCGCTATGTTGTTTTTTGTTGGTATTTATTGGCAAGGTATTGCTTTTAATGAGCTACGTCTGGCTTCTTTTGTGACTTAACTGAGCAATTTAGACTTGACACTGCTGGTAAGGCGAGTTAAATATTAACCAATGCAGCAAACTCTGCTGGCATACTTATTGGTTTAAGTTGAATAATTATTATGAAGCATCCTCGCACACGACTTCGGTTCCTCTTTCTTATTCTCGCAAAGACTGCGCGGAGGAAATAGTGCTTCATGCTTAACAAGCCTGCATTAATGACCCGCACCCGGTGCGGGTTTTTTGTATTTAAATCGCCTAAAGCAAACATTTGAAGTTCAATGGAGAGAATAGATGTCTAACCGCGTGATGATATTTGACACGACACTTCGTGATGGTGAGCAAGCACTGGCTGCTAGTTTAACGGTTAAAGAAAAGCTTCAAATTGCCCTTGCACTCGAACGCCTCGGTGTTGATGTGATGGAGGTGGGGTTTCCAGTCTCTTCTCCGGGTGATTTTAAATCGGTACAGACCATTGCTGGCAGCATTAAAAATAGCCGTGTTTGTGCACTTTCAAGGGCATTAGAAAAAGATATCGATGCAGCCGCACAAGCGTTATCGGTTGCTGAACAATTTAGGATCCACACCTTTATTTCGACATCTACCATCCATGTTGAAAGTAAGCTTAAGCGATCTTTTGATCAAGTATTAGAGATGGCCGTAGGCGCCGTGAAGTATGCACGCCGGTTTACCGACGATGTTGAGTTTTCTTGTGAAGACGCCGGTCGAACGCCGATTGATAACCTATGTCGCATGGTTGAAGAAGCAATTAAAGCAGGCGCACGTACCATTAATATTCCTGACACGGTTGGTTATACCGTACCGAGCGAATTTGGCGGCATTATTCAAAACTTGTTTAACCGCGTACCGAATATCGATCAGGCGATTATTTCGGTGCATTGCCACGACGATCTGGGCCTGTCGGTCGCCAACTCAATTACCGCAGTACAGCATGGTGCACGCCAAATTGAATGTACGGTTAACGGTATTGGTGAGCGTGCGGGTAACTGTTCTTTAGAAGAAATTGCGATGATTTTGTCGACCCGTAAAGATGAGCTAGGGTTACACACTGGTATTAATGCTAAAGAAATTTACCGTACTTCAAACTTAGTGAGCCAGCTGTGTAATATGCCTGTGCAATCGAATAAAGCGATTGTTGGTGCTAATGCCTTTACGCACTCTTCCGGTATTCACCAAGATGGCATGCTAAAGGCGCAAAACACTTACGAGATCATGACCCCAGAAAGCATCGGGCTTAATCGTAGCAATCTGAATATGACCTCGCGTTCAGGCCGACATGTCATCAAGCACCGTATGAGTGAACTGGGTTACAACGACCAAGATTACGACATGGATGTGTTATACGATGAGTTTTTGATCCTTGCAGATAAAAAAGGTCAGATATTTGATTACGACCTTGAAGCGCTAGCCTTTATGGAAGCACAAGCCGAAGACGATGACCACGTTAAATTGCAGCAATTAGTCGTACATTCGGATTCAACGCAAGGTAGCGCAACTGCCACGGTAAAAGTGGAAATTGATGGCAAGACCGTTACTGAAGCAGCAACGGGCAACGGTCCTGTGGATGCAGCTTACAAGGCCGTAGCCCGCGCTAGCGGTAGTGATATTAATATTACCAGCTATCAATTGGGCGCCAAAGGTGAGGGGCAAAATGCCCTTGGCCAGGTTGATATTACAGCGCGCTACCGGGAACAGAATTTTCATGGGGTTGGCTTAGCAACTGATGTGGTAGAGGCTTCCGTAAAAGCACTTATTCACGTGATGAACTTAACATGGCGCGCAGATAAAGTTGCTGATTGTAAACATAAAAAACAACTACAGAGTCAGCAAGTGCTTGGCGGCGTGTAGCTAAAATAACGCCCTATGTGGCACGGCCAGTGTTGGTGCAAGAATATAAAGAATAATTAAAGGAGTTAATTGTCGTATGAGTTATCAAATAGCTGTATTGGCTGGAGATGGAATTGGTCCTGAAGTTATGGCTGAAGCGCGTAAAGTATTGAGTGCAGTTGAGGAGCGCTTTGCGCTTGCCATTGAATACACGGATTATGATGTGGGTGGCGCTGCCATTGATAACCAAGGTTGCCCGCTACCTGATACAACGCTAAAAGGCTGCGAAGCTGCCGACGCTATTTTGTTTGGCTCTGTCGGTGGGCCAAAGTGGGAACACTTAGCGCCAAATGATCAACCAGAGCGTGGAGCGCTATTGCCGCTGCGTGGTCACTTTGAACTATTTTGTAATATGCGCCCCGCTAAACTGCATGGCGGTCTTGAGCATATGTCGCCGCTGCGTAGCGATATATCATCGCGTGGTTTTGACGTGGTATGTGTCCGTGAACTCACCAGTGGTATCTACTTTGGTAAACCAAAAGGCCGTCAGGGCGAAGGCGAAAACGAAGAAGCATTTGATACCATGCGCTATACCCGCAAAGAAATTGCCCGTATTGCAAAAATTGCTTTTGAAACAGCCCAGGGGCGCCGTAAAAAGGTAACTTCAGTAGATAAAGCCAACGTACTAGCATGTTCAGTTTTATGGCGTGAAGTCGTTGAAACCGTAGCTAAAGATTACCCCGATGTTGAGCTTGAACATATCTACATTGATAACGCGACCATGCAGTTGCTACGTCGTCCAGATGAATTTGACGTAATGCTGTGTTCAAATTTATTTGGCGATATTATTTCTGACGAAATTGCCATGTTGACCGGTTCCATGGGGCTGTTGTCATCAATCAGCATGAATAGCTCTGGTTTTGGTTTGTATGAGCCTGCTGGCGGTAGTGCACCTGATATAGCAGGCCAAGGTATTGCCAACCCGGTAGCGCAAATTTTATCGGCTGCACTATTACTACGCCATAGCTTAAAGCAAGAGGCGGCGGCTGTAGCGATTGAAAATGCGGTTAGCCAAGCCTTAGGTGAAGGCTACCTAACGGGGGAATTACTGGCAAGCGAAGACCGTCATCGCGCTAAAACAACCCGTGAAATGGGTGATTATATTGCCAAGCTTGTCAGGGAAGGAGCATAACCATGGCTAAGACATTATATGAAAAGGTATGGGATCAGCATGTTGTGGTCGCCACTGAAGGTGAAGCGCCGATTATTTACGTTGATCGCCACCTAGTGCACGAGGTTACTTCACCGCAAGCATTTAGCGGTTTGCAAGTTGCTGGACGCAATATGCACGCGGCTGAAAAAACGTTCGCCACCATGGATCATAACACCTCGACGACCAGCGCCAGCCTCGACGCTTTAAGCCCAATGGCTAAAACACAAGTACAAACGCTGGAACGTAACTGCAAAGATTTTGGTGTGCGACTTTATGATATCCACCATAAAAACCAAGGCATAGTCCATGTGATGGGGCCTGAGCTCGGCATTACTTTGCCGGGTACAGTCATTGTGTGTGGCGATTCACACACCGCAACGCATGGCGCGTTTGGCGCACTGGCATTTGGTATTGGTACCTCTGAAGTTGAGCATGTTATGGCGACCCAAACTTTACGTCAGTTGAAAGCCAAAACCATGAAAATTGAAGTACGTGGCCATGTTGCACCAGGTATTACTGCTAAAGATATCGTATTGGCGATTATCGGCCATATTGGTATGGATGGCGGCACTGGATATGTTGTCGAATTTTGTGGTGAAGCAATTGAAGCACTGTCTATGGAAGGGCGTATGACCGTGTGCAATATGGCGATAGAAATGGGGGCTAAAGCAGGCATGATAGCTCCTGATGCTACAACCGCAGCATATCTAAAGGGCCGTGAGTTTGCACCTAAAGGTGAGCAGTGGGAGCAAGCTATTGCGGCCTGGTCTGAGCTTAAAACAGATGCTGGCGCGACGTTTGATGCCACTGTCGTTCTCGACGCCAGTGATATTGCGCCACAACTAACTTGGGGAACGAACCCCGGGCAAGTTGTTGCCATCGACCAATTGGTGCCAAATCCTGCTGACGCCACTAATTCTACGGTACGAACCAGTATTGAAAATGCACTCAAATACGTTGATTTAAGCGCGGGAACTTCAATGACTGATGTCGGTATTAATAAAGTGTTTATTGGCTCATGCACTAATTCACGTATTGAAGATCTCCGTGCGGCAGCTGTTCACGCTAAAGGGCGTAAAGTCGCGCAAGGAGTTAAAGCGATTGTCGTGCCAGGTTCTGGGTTGGTAAAGGAGCAGGCAGAGGCTGAGGGGTTAGATAAAATCTTCTTAGACGCGGGTTTTGAATGGCGCTTACCGGGTTGTTCAATGTGCTTGGCAATGAATGACGATAAGCTAGAAGCTGGCGATCGCTGCGCTTCGACCAGTAATCGTAATTTTGAAGGTCGACAAGGGCGCGGTAGTCGTACACATTTAGTTAGTCCTGCAATGGCTGCCGCTGCTGCGGTAGCAGGTCATTTTGTTGATATCCGTAAACCTTACTAGGGAGCTAACTCATGCAACCATTTATTGCACACACTGGGCTTGCGGTTATTCTCGATAGCGCAAATGTCGATACAGACCAAATTATTCCAAAGCAGTTTTTGTCTAAAGTCACCCGAGATGGGTTTGGTGTTCATCTGTTTCATGATTGGCGCTATCTAGATGAAGCAGGAGAGCAGGCTAACCCTGATTTTGCACTAAACCAGTCGCGTTATGAAGGCGCTTCGGTATTAGTGGCACAAGAGAACTTTGGTTGCGGCTCAAGCCGTGAACATGCGCCGTGGGCGTTGGCTGACTTTGGCTTCAAAGTCATTATCGCCCCCAGCTTTGCTGATATTTTTTATGGTAATGCCATCAATAATGGTCTTTTACCGGTCAAGCTAGCCGATGCTGAGGTTAAAACTCTGATGACAGAGGTTGAGGCTCAACCCGGTGCGAAGATTAAAATAGATCTTCAAGCCCTGACTGTCACATCACCGGCAGGCGCTGTATTTAAGTTTCAAATCGAAGGGTCTGCACGCCATAACTTGCTTAACGGCTTAGATGCTATTGGTTTAACGTTAACGCATGCTGATGCGATTGCACAATACGAAACGACAATACCAGCATGGCGCGTTTGAGTTGACTGCTTAAGCGCAAATATTTAGCTTACACTCGTACTAAGCTGTTGTTTGAAAGAAGCTGTTTAGGTTATTACCTAAACAGCTTTTATTTTGGATGGCTAACTGATATTTGTAATCTGTTGTTATTAAAGGTTTTGTTATTTGACCTTACTATGGTGATATCACTCTATTCTTGGTGGTAGTGATTTATGCTAAATTTACTTTGTTTTTTAAGAGTATAAATGTTCTCTAGTTTTTTGGTTTTATCAATCTGATTTTAAATGTGTTTTCTGTGAGTTTAGCTGTTTTTTGTATTTTTTCAGCGACGTTTTTAAGTGATTTGTATTCTGTTTTGAGTTTTTAAACGTGATCCTTGCAACACTCTTGCTAAATGCTATACCTTTGGGTGGTGTTTTCTGCTGTTTTTGTCAAAGCACTTGTAAACATATTCTGTACGGGTAAAATCCGCTCCAATTTGAAGCGGAGCTATCACTCCACTTGTTGTCATAACATAACTAGAGAATACAAATGAATAAGCGTTTATTAACACTTGCCGTTAGTGCAGTGCTTTTGGGGAATGTTACACAAGTACAAGCAGCTGGGTTTCAACTAGCAGAATACTCTGCTACTGGGCTTGGCCGTGCATTTGCTGGTGAAGCGGCAATGGCTGATAACGCATCGGCTCAATTCCGTAATCCTGCAATGCTAACCTATTTAGAAGGTACGCAAGTGTCAGGCGGCCTTATTCTAGTTGTGCCAAGCATTGATATTCACGGCGAGGTGACATACAACGACGTGACAAGCCCTACTTCGGCTGAAGATATCGCTGATGCTGCGGCTATCCCTAACTTTTATGCTTCGCATCAGTTGAATGATAAGTGGTTTATTGGCCTTGCGCTAGGCAGTAACTTTGGAATGGCCACAGAACTTGATGATGATTTCCGTGGTACCCAATACGGTGATGAAGCGTCGGTAACCACCATCGAATTTAACCCAAACGTTGCTTACCGCATAAATGACCAATTTAGCATTGGTGGCGGTGTACGCTTTATTTGGGGCGAAGGTAGTATTGGTGCGCAAAGCTCAATTGATACTGTAATCCCAACTCCGCTTGGTAACATTACAGTGCCAAAAGGTACCTCACTTAAATACATGGAAGGTGATGACACCTCATGGGGTTGGCAGTTAGGTGGTGCATGGCAGATTAATGCTGACCACCGCATCGGACTTAACTACCGTTCAGGGGTAGAACAAAACCTTGAAGGTGAGGCTAATGGTTTTGCATTTAACCCGTTTAATCCGACTCAAACAATGGCTGGCTCAATGGAGCTAGAATTACCGGCAACTGCTGAACTAGCCTCGTTTCACCAGTTAACTGAAAAACTAGCGATTCATGCCAGCATTAACTGGACTGATTGGAGCTCATTTGAGCAATTAGTTGCAGTTATTCCATCTCTTGATGAACCTAACCAGCTAGTGAAGCAAGAAAACTGGGAAGATAACTACCGCTTTGCAGTGGGCACAACTTACCAGCTAAACGATACAGTAACGATGAGAGCGGGTGTGGCACTGGATAAATCAGCAGTGTCAGACGCAAACCGTACATTAACGATTCCTGAAATGGATCGCTTATGGTTGAGTGCAGGCATGAACTACAAAGTGAACAAAAACTTTGATATGGATCTTGGCCTAACCTACATTTTTGCTGACGAATCTCCAGTTGTAGAGCCGCGCCCAGGTATTCCATCTGACGATGATTCTGCTTACTTCGGTGGTACTTTCACTGGTACCACGAGTGGCAATATTTTCTTAGTGGGTGTTCAAACAACTTACCGCTTCTAAACCGACATTAAATTATTGCGCAATTGATAGTGCAATAATTGTGTTTAGTTTTGAATCAGCCTCGCAATAGCGGGGCTTTTTTCTGTCTCTTGAAACTGTGTTAATGGAGTGTTAGATTGTTTTCGAAGCAAAAACAGTAACTGCTTAAGCTTGAATATCTGATTGAAACAACGTGATTTAAATTAGATTATTGACGGCACAATGATCATCTATCACCCTGTAATTATCGTTATAGGGTTGAATACTCCACCCGTTATTAAGGAAATAATAGTGTCAAAAAAATATGTCATCGCGCTGGATCAGGGCACGACAAGTTCAAGAGCCATTATTTTTGACCATGACGCAAATATGGTCGCGAGCTCTCAACGCGAGTTTGGCCAAATTTACCCTAAACCGGGTTGGGTTGAGCACGACGCCATGGAAATATGGGCATCGCAAAGCTCCACATTAATTGAAGTGTTGGCCAGAGCGAATATTCGCTCTGATGAGGTGGCCGCAATTGGGATCACCAATCAACGTGAAACCACGGTCATTTGGGATAAAGCTACCGGTAAGCCTGTGTACAACGCCATTGTATGGCAGTGCCGCAGAAGTAAATCGATTTGTGACACATTAAAAGCGCAGGGTTTAGAAGAGTACGTTAAAGATAATACCGGCTTACTGCTCGACCCCTATTTTTCAGGTACCAAGATTAAATGGATCCTTGATAACGTCGAAGGCGTAAGGGCGCGAGCGGAAAGAGGCGAGCTACTTTTTGGCACTATCGATAGTTGGTTAGTCTGGAAACTGACGGAAGGTAAGGTGCACGTTACCGATCCGACAAATGCTTCGCGGACATTATTATTTAATATTCATCGTCAAGAGTGGGACGAAAAGCTGCTGGCAGCCTTTGGGATCCCGCGTGCGATGTTACCTGAGGTTAAGCCGTCATCAGCTATTTACGGTCAAACGCGGATAGTCGGCGAAGGCAGCCATATTGCCATAGCGGGGATTGCGGGTGATCAACAAGCTGCACTTTTTGGTCAGCTATGTATTGACGAAGGTATGGCTAAAAATACCTACGGTACAGGGTGCTTCTTATTAATGAACACCGGCAAAGAGGCGGTAAAGTCAAAGCATGGTCTGTTAACAACCATTGCCGTTGGCGCGAATGGTGAAGTGAATTATGCGCTTGAAGGCTCGGTATTTATGGGTGGTGCGACCATTCAATGGCTACGAGATGAATTAGGCTTAATACGCGACGCACAAGACACCGAGTATTTTGCTTCTAAAGTTGAAGACACCAACGGCGTTTACTTAGTACCTGCATTTGTCGGGCTGGGTGCTCCTTACTGGGATCCAGACGCGCGTGGTGCATTGATTGGATTAACTCGTGGCGCCAACCGCAACCATATTATTCGTGCTGCGCTTGAAGCGATAGCTTATCAAAGCCGAGATCTCATCGATGCGATGTTAAAAGACAGTGGTGTGCAGCTAAAACAAATTAAAGTCGACGGCGGCGCGGTTGCTAACGATTTTTTAATGCAGTTCCAAGCCGACATCACCAATGTTGATGTTATGCGACCTGAGCTAACAGAAACCACTGCCATGGGCGCGGCTTTTCTTGCAGGGTTAGCGGTGGGCTTTTGGGCATCGACTGAAGAGTTACAACATAAGGCGATTATTGAGCGCCGTTTTTCACCACAAATATGCGACAACAGCCGAGATGAGTTGTATCAAGGCTGGCAAGATGCGGTGGCAAGGACGCGTTAAATATTGACGTCGATATGCGGGAAAGACGCGTCAGTTTGCGTGCTATCAGTACAAGGCTGCTGTGAGTCGCAGCGTCTATCTTTTGCATGTTTACCACGTCTTTCCAACGCGGGATCTAATGGTGAGCTCAGCGGTAAATTTTTACGTCGGTCTTTTTTTGCGCGTCGCCTGTCTAAATTTGCTGGCAGTTGCGCCTGAGGCTGCTCATGGCTATCTGCCGTGATTGCAGCTGTATTTACTACGGGTTTGACACCATTCTTAGGCTTTACCTCAGGTAAAGGAGGGCGGGCTAGCATGGCATAAACGCTGTCTAAACTAATCATACGACTCCCTTTGTAGTTACAACTCACATATTAAATATATCGGCCGTAACTGCTTAAAACTTAGCCTATTTACTTACTAAGTTAAAAGTAGACGCAAAGAGTTAGACTCGCAAACAGATAATAGCCGGCGGATTGACTTTTACGTTGAGCATTCAGGCGTTTGTAACAAATTAGCGCACTTGTTGTGCAACAGGCATTAGCTGTGTGCTGCTGATGTGGCGACAAGCGAGTATGCCAGTGTTTATTTATTCGCGACGCTTTTGCGGGCGATAAATAGCCGATATTGAAAAGTTGCCTGTTTAGAACATCGTTTTTAATTTGGATGTTTAGCTATAACGCAATGCGAGTTTCAACCATGGGGTAGCAGGTGAATTTAGTGAGATTGTTTTGATAATGGCCGTACAATGAATTAAATCTTGTTAATGCAGGTGTGTGAATATTTAATTTCGGCGACCAACAACGTATATTTTATCTGCTCTATTTCAGCGTTAGTGGTAGGCATTGAGCCAATAATCTCCACTATTGTGTGCACGTCGTCCCACCTGGGCACACTCTTCTGCCTGTTTTATCTGCATTTTAGGCTGCGCATTGAACTCAGCCCCCACAAAAATCCCCATTTGTGTTCATCGGAACCATTGGTTAAAACAGGCTGCTAACCCGCTTGGTTGCTGGATTTATAAATGGCGCCGTGCCCTTGACAATTCTTGCGTTCTATCCCTAAACTTAGCTATTGTGGGTAAATGTGGATATTTGTGGTTTTTTGCAGGTAAACAAGGATGATTTAGGGTGTTTTCTGGGGCTAGTGCTATCAATTTAGATGCAAAGGGACGAATCGCGATGCCAAAACGGTACCGTGAGCCGCTGCATGCCCGTCATAATAACCAATTAGTGATCACCGTCGATATCCAATCACCGTGTTTATTGCTCTATCCTATACAGGAATGGGAGCATATTGCCGTTAAATTATCTCAATTGTCAGATACTCAGCCTGCCGAGCGCGCGATAAAGCGTATGCTACTTGGCTATGCACATGAATGTGAACTTGATGGTAATGGCCGTGTTTTGTTGCCTACCCCGTTACGTCAATATGCCAATCTGGAAAAGCGAGCAATGCTTGTCGGCCAACTCAATAAGTTTGAGCTTTGGTGTGAAGCTGCTTGGCAGCAACAGATTGAAGAGAGTCGCGTTGCGATCCTTAATGAAGATTTAGCAGCTAACGAACGCTTAGCTGACTTTTCGCTTTAATCGGCGATATTAACTAATAGAAGATTACCATGACACAATCATTTGAACACCTATCAGTCTTGCTCACCGAAACCGTGGCAGGCCTAAACATACGGGAAGACGGCATCTACATTGATGGTACCTTCGGTCGCGGTGGTCATTCTAGAAAAGTGCTCGAGCAGTTAGGGCCTAAGGGTCGTTTAATCGCGATTGACCGAGATCCACAAGCCATTGCCGCCGCAGAGCAGTTTAAAGACGATAGCCGTTTCCAGATTGTTCATGGCGGTTTTGGTCAGTTAGCTGAGTATGTTGAAGAGCTTGGTCTGAAAGGCAAAATTGACGGTGTGTTGCTCGACTTTGGTGTGTCTTCGCCACAGCTTGACGATGCCGAACGTGGATTTAGTTTCTTACGTGATGGACCATTGGATATGCGAATGGATAATTCACAAGGGCAAACTGCAGCGCAGTGGCTTGCACGTGCCGAGATTGAAGATATGGCGTGGGTGTTTAAAACCTATGGCGAAGAGAAAAACTCTCGCCACATTGCGCGTTGTATCGCAGCAGATAGAGAAAAACAACCGTTTTTACGCACCAAAGAGTTAGCCGATCTTATTGCCCGCATTACGAAAAATAAAGAACGTAATAAGCATCCTGCTACACGGGTGTTTCAGGCCATTCGCATTTATATCAACAGTGAATTAGAGCAGATTGATCAAGCGCTTGAAGGTGCGCTTAAGGTGTTAGCGCCAGCAGGCCGTTTGTCGGTTATCAGTTTCCATTCATTAGAAGATCGCATGGTGAAACGTTTTATTCGTCGTCATAGCCAAGGTGAGAGCGTACCGCATGGTTTACCAATCACCGAAGCTGAAATTAATAAATCTCGGAAATTGAAAAGCATTGGTAAAGCAATAAAGCCATCAGAAGAAGAAATTGAGCGTAATGCACGCTCGCGTAGTTCAGTATTACGCATTGGTGAGCGTTTACCTTATGACGTTGACGCACAGTAGCGTTTTTTGTGAGTAAACCGCAGTTAAACCTAGCCCGCATTGTGTTGCTCGATTTGTGGCATCACAAAGGCGTTATGGTGGTCGCGTTACTGGTTATGCTCAATGCCATCGCTGTGGTGTACACCAGCTATGAAGGGCGGCAATACACCAGTCAGTGGGAACAGTTATTACAAGAACGAGACCGGTTAGATATTGAGTGGCGAAACTTGCTACTCGAGGAGCAGTCACGCTCTGAGCACAGCCGGGTTACTCGCATGGCAACCAAAGAACTCAACATGAGGCGGCCATTACCTAAAGAAGAGGTGGTCGTAAGAGTTAAATGAAAAAACAGGCAAAGCGCAAACAAAAGCCGCAGTCTATTCAATGGCGTTTATACGTTGTTGTGGGATTTGTTTGCCTGTTATTTAGTAGTTTGATTGGTCGAGCTGCTTATATTCAAATTATTGAACCTGAAAAGCTGCGTCACGAAAGTGACATGCGTACGTTAAGAACCACAAGCCGTGAAGTTCAACGTGGTTTGATTACCGACCGTAACGGTGAAATGTTGGCGGTGAGTGTACCGGTTAAAGCTGTCTATGCTGATCCTAAAGTGGTGCATGATGAAGACGGTTTTGTGGATATGCGCCGTTGGCAAGCCTTAGCGGATGTGCTGCACGAACCTAAAGAAGACATCCTTAAGCGAGTTCAAAACAATCCGCGTAAACGGTTTACCTACTTGAAACGTCAGGTAACGCCGTCTGTTGCTGATTACATCAAAAAACTCAAATTACCGGGTGTTTACCTCAAACCCGAATCCCGTCGTTATTACCCTACCAGTGAAATTTCCGCGCAGTTAGTGGGTATTACCAATATCGACGATAAAGGTATTGAGGGAATTGAAAATG
Organism: Shewanella youngdeokensis; assembly: GCF_033180165.1. Taxonomy (GTDB): domain Bacteria; phylum Pseudomonadota; class Gammaproteobacteria; order Enterobacterales; family Shewanellaceae; genus Shewanella; species Shewanella youngdeokensis. Next base: position 3,993,872 of record NZ_CP136522.1, on the reverse strand, counting down.
CTTATAACGATTGGTTAACGGGCACGCCAACAAAACAGAAAGTCCGTAAATCGCGAGACGGCCATGTAGTTGAGCGCTTAGACATGGTGCAAGAGGGTGAAAGCCCAAATGACTTAGTGTTAAGTATTGACCAACGAATACAGCAACTCGCTTACCGAGAAATCAAAAAAGCCACTGAGCTTAACCAAGCAACATCGGCATCGATTGTCGTGCTTGATGTGAATACCGGTGAAGTCCTTGCGATGGCCAATACACCATCATATAACCCCAATTCTCGTGAAAACTTACAAAGTTATCGCATGCGTAATCGTGCCCTCACCGATGCTTATGAGCCGGGGTCAACGATTAAGCCATTTGTGGTTGCCGCTGCACTTGAAGCCGGCACCATCAAGCAAGATGACATCATTAAAACTAGCCCTGGCCGAATGCGTATCGGCGGCAAAATTGTGCGTGATACCCGTAACTATGGTTCGCTTTCGCTCAGCGGCATTCTTGTACACTCTAGTAACGTTGGTATGAGTAAGATTGCGTTGTCTATGCCAGTGCAAGAACTATTGGGGTCATACCAAGCCATGGGGCTGGGTAATTACTCGGGAATTAGCCTTGAAGGAGAAAGCGCAGGCTTGATCCACGACAGGAGGCGTTGGTCTGAATTTGAACGCGCGACGTTGTCATTTGGCTATGGCTTTATGGCTACACCACTGCAAATTGCCAGACTGTATTCGATTCTCGGCAGTAAAGGCATGTTGTATCCAGTATCAATTTTAAAACTTAAGCAAAAACCTGAAGGCACCCAAGTGTTGTCGGCGGAAGTGGCGCAAAGCGTAATGGAAATGCTAGTTGGAGTTACTGAAAAAGGCGGCACTGCGCGTAAAGCGCATATTGAAGGCTACCCTGTTGCAGGTAAAACCGGTACCGCTCGAAAAGCCGTAGCAGGTGGTTATGGCGAAGACTACGTGGCTCTTTTTGCCGGCGTGGCTCCAGTACACAACCCTAAGTTGGCAATCGCTGTCGTTGTTAACGAGCCTAAAGGCGATAAATATTATGGCGGCGATGTTGCCGCGCCTGTATTTGCATCAGTTATGTCTGGTGCGTTACAGATGTTGAATGTAGAACCTATTTCAAGCCGCGAAAAAGTGCGGCTGGCTGCCTTATCTAGGAGTGCAGAATAATGTTAATTCGAGACCTCCTCGCACCCTGGTTCCACTATTCAGGAGTGGACGATTTTAATGATTTAACGCTTGATAGCCGTGCGGTTAAAGCTGGTGATTTATTTGTTGCTATGCCGGGTTATCAAGTTGATGGGCGGCAATATATTGGGGCCGCCTTTGAGCAAGGTGCTGTGGCTGTTCTGGTTCATACCGATGCTCCCGAAGAGCATGGCCAAGTTAGTGATAGCAATGGGCTGCAGATTGCCTTTTTTCAGCTTAACAGGCAAGTCTCAGCGCTGGCGGCGCAGGCGTATAGTCTGTCTAGTCAGCGGCCTCATATTATTGGTGTTACTGGCACCAACGGTAAAACGTCGGTCAGTCAGTTAATTGCTCAGTTACAGCAACTGCAGTCAAAACGACCTGCGGTTATGGGGACTTTAGGTAACGGGCTTTGGGGAGAGCTTGTTGACAGTGGTAACACTACTGCTGATGCGATTACTCTCATCAAACAATTGCAATCTTTTGAGCAGCGTCATGTCGATACATGTGCCATGGAAGTATCCAGCCACGGCCTGGTGCAAGGTCGAGTTGAGGCTGTCCCGTTTGATGTTGCTGTATTTACTAATTTAAGCCGAGACCACTTAGATTACCATCGCACAATGGAAGCCTACGGCACCGCTAAACAGAGGTTGTTCTCTTTTGGGTCTTTAAAGGCCAGCTTACTTAACTGCGATGATGCAACTGGGGCTGCTTGGTTGGCACAATCATCGAACGTTAACACCTTAGGCTACAGCATTAAAGCCGACACCAATGCCGCGATTTATGCCACTGATTGTCGTTATCACGACGCGGGAGTATCTTGCACTATTGTGTGGCCAGAAGGCGAAGCTGAATTGACGTCTCCTCTGTTGGGTGATTTCAATTTGTCCAACTTGGTGGCGGCATTAGGCGCGTTATACCTTGTGGGTGAAGATATGGCGACCTTAGTAAAACTAGCTAGTCAGCTTACCCCAGTTGCGGGGCGAATGGAGCGCTTTACCACCGCTGACAATGTCACTTTAGTGGTCGACTACGCCCACACTCCTGCTGCGTTAGAGCAAGCTTTACAAGCTTTACGAGTACATTGTAAAGGCCAACTTTGGTGTGTATTTGGCTGTGGTGGCGATCGCGATACAGGTAAGCGGTCGATGATGGCCCGCAGTGCCGAGCAGTACGCTGACCAAATTATGGTAACCAGTGACAATTCACGTAGCGAAAACCCAGAGCGTATTATTGCCGATGTATTTAGCGGCTTTGTTACTCCACAAAATGTCCAGTCGCAGGTTGAACGTCAAACCGCGATTGCTGCCGTAGTTGCGCAAGCGAAAGCGGGTGACATGATATTACTTGCAGGTAAAGGGCACGAAACTTACCAAGAAGTAAATGGTGAAAAATTGAATTACGACGAAAGAGCTTTTGCCCAAACAATCGCTAGTGGTGACGCATGATAACGTTATCACTCGCTGAACTGGCTCAGCACCTTGGTGGCCGCCTGCACGGCGAAGATCGGATCATTGAACAGGTTTCTAGTGATAGCCGTAATGTGTGCGCTAAAACACTGTTTGTTGCTTTAAAAGGCGATAATTTTGACGGCCATCAGTTTGTGGCCTCAGCTGCCGAAGCTGGCGTAAAGGCGGTTTTGGTTGAGCGTGAGCTACCGCTAGATGTGTCGCAGATTATTGTCGCTAACGCTCAGCGAGCTATGGGTAGTATCGGCGCATATATACGCGACAAGTTGTCACCTGTGTGTGTGGCGTTAACTGGCTCAAATGGCAAAACTAGTGTTAAAGAGATGGTCGCAACGATTCTATCTCAGCAATTTAAGGTGCTGTATACCGCGGGTAACTTCAATAACGAAATCGGCGTGCCGTTGACATTATTGCGCTTAGAGGCCGGCGATCAGTTTGGCGTGTTTGAATTAGGCGCCAATCATGCCGGTGAAATTGATTACACCTCTAGCTTGGTTAAGCCTCGCGTGGCGATGGTAAATAACGTTGCCTCTGCCCACCTAGAAGGTTTTGGATCGTTAGCTGGAGTCGCTAAAGCAAAGTCTGAAATCTTTAACCATGTTATGGCGGACGGCACCGCGGTGATTAATGCCGATGATGCGTTTGCGGCAGTGATGCTTACTGCATCGAAGCACTTAACCCAACTGACATTTGCTATCGATGCCGATGCAAATGTTAAAGCAACGGCACTGCAGGCAGATAAAAGCGGTCGATACCGTTTCAATATTAACTACAACGGACAAATAGAATCGGTAGTGTTACCGCTAGCTGGACGTCATCAAGTGCTTAATGCATTAGGGGCGACCAGTATCTGTTTGGCATTAGGCTTGACGTTAAGCCGTATTTGCCAAGGTTTAGCTTTATTGCAACCAGTTAAAGGCAGAATGCTCCCCGTCAGTTTTGGCCGGGTGACTGTGATTGATGACAGTTACAACGCCAATCCCGCCTCGGTAGGAGCTGCGATTGATTGGCTTCAAAAAATTCAAGGAAATCGGTGTTTAGTTCTGGGCGATTTAGGCGAATTAGGCGACAATGCTGCCCTTTTGCACAGTGAGCTCGGTAAAGAAGCTAAAACAAAAGGTGTTGATGCACTATTTTGTGTTGGCGAACTGAGTGAAAGTGCAAGTGTTGCTTTTGGAGCTACACATCATAATGATATCAAGGAATTGACAGCAGAATTAATCACTTATATTAATAGTCTGCCTGAAGATATCACCATATTAGTGAAAGGCTCGCGCAGTGCGAAAATGGAACGTGTAGTTGAAGCTTTAACAATGGCCTTTGGTCGCGGGGAGTTTGTTTAATGCTGGTTTACCTGGCGGAGTATTTAACCCAATTTTACAGTGGGTTTAACGTTTTTTCTTATGTCACATTCAGAGCAATGCTTGGTTTGATGACAGGATTAGTGTTTAGTCTTTGGTGGGGCCCAAAGATGATAGAGCGTTTGCAGTTATTGCAAATTGGACAAGTGGTACGTAACGACGGCCCTGAATCGCATTTTAGTAAGCGAGGCACACCTACAATGGGTGGTTTGCTTATTTTAGCGGGGATTTTTGTCAGCGTGTTGTTGTGGGGTGACCTCGGTAGTCGCTATGTGTGGGTGGTGTTGTTTGTACTTGCCAGCTTTGGCACCATTGGCTTTATTGATGACTATCGAAAAGTAGTACGTAAAGACACTAAGGGTCTGATTGCAAGGTGGAAATACCTGTTGCAGTCACTTGCTGCATTGCTTATTGCCGTTTACCTTTACGCGTCGGCTGAAACAGTCGGAGAAACCCAGTTAGTGGTGCCGTTCTTTAAAGATGTTATGCCGCAACTTGGCGCATTCTTTATTGTTTTAGTGTATTTCACCATTGTGGGCTCAAGTAACGCGGTTAACTTAACGGACGGGCTCGATGGCTTAGCCATTATGCCAACGGTGATGGTAGCTGCAGCATTTGCGCTAATAGCGTACCTTTCTGGTCACGTTCAATTTGCTAACTATTTGCACATTCCTTACCTGCCTGGAGCGGGTGAACTAGTGATTGTGTGTATGGCTATAGTGGGTGCCGGCTTAGGGTTCTTATGGTTTAACACCTACCCAGCGCAAGTATTTATGGGCGATGTAGGCTCATTGTCATTGGGCGCGGCATTAGGCGCGATAGCGGTATTAGTACGTCAAGAGATCTTGTTGGTTATCATGGGCGGCGTTTTTGTAATGGAAACCGTGTCGGTGATTTTACAGGTAGGTTCATACAAATTAAGGGGTCAGCGTATATTCCGTATGGCACCTATTCACCATCATTATGAGTTAAAAGGTTGGCCAGAACCGCGAGTTATCGTTCGGTTTTGGATCATCTCTTTGTTCCTCGTCGTGCTGGGATTGGCAACCTTAAAACTTAGATAAAACGGACATATAACATGGCGCAGCAGTTTTCACACATCGTTTTAGGTTTAGGTGCGACAGGTTTATCTGTTGTGCGTTACCTGTGTGAGCAAGGAATAACTCCCATGGTTATGGACAGCCGAATGCAGCCTCCTGGGGCTGACAAACTTGCTGCTGCCTACCCTGAGGTGACACTGGTTACCGGTGGTTTTGATTGCCGTTATTTAGTGCAAGCTACGCAGATCATTATTAGTCCAGGCATTGCGATTGAAACCCCTGAGGTTCGCGCAGCGTTTGATATGGGCATTGAAGTGATTGGCGATGTCGAGCTGTTTGCTCGCGCGCTTGCGGGCACTGCTGCACGTGTTATTGGTATTACGGGCTCAAACGGTAAGACCACAGTAACAACCTTGGTTGGCGAAATGGCGCAAGCGGCAGGTGAGTCATATGCCGTGGGGGGCAATATTGGTATTCCAGTATTGGATTTATTGATCACCCCAAAAGATCTGTATGTGCTGGAGCTATCAAGTTTTCAACTTGAAACAACCCATAGTCTCAACTGTATTGCGGCGACATGTTTAAACATTAGCGAAGACCATATGGATCGATACAGTGACTTAGAATCATATCGACAAGCTAAATTGAAACTGTATGAGCAAAGCAAAACTGCGGTGTTTAACCGCGACGATGCACGCTCTTTACCAAACGATCCGATGAACCAAAACAGCTTTGGTTTAGGCGTTCCAGAGGTCGATGATTGGGGCATTGTTGACGGGATCATTATGCACGGTTGCAGTCCGATCATGCCGATAGCCGACGTCGCGATAGTGGGACGCCATAACCACGCAAACTTAATCGCTGCAATGGCTCTGGCTTTTGAAGCCGGTATTGATCGTCAGCATTTTGTTGATGTTGCAAAGCGCTTTAATGGGCTGTCGCATCGCTGTGAAGTGGTGGCTGAACATAACGGCGTGACTTACGTTAATGACTCTAAAGCGACCAACGTTGGCGCAACTGTTGCCGCGATTGATGGCTTAAGTGAGCACCAAGGTGGACTCATTTTGATAGCCGGTGGCGACGGTAAAGGCGCTGATTTTTCTGAGCTTGGTAAAGCATTCACCAATGTAAGTGTGTTAATTACATTAGGCAAAGATGGTAGCAAAATCGCTAAATTAAAAGATGGTGCGTTCAGTGTTAACAACATGGCCGACGCTGTTAGTTTGGCTAATGAGCTGGCATCAAACGGTGATATTGTGCTGCTGTCACCCGCCTGTGCGAGTTTAGATATGTATCCAAATTTTATGGCACGAGGCGATGATTTTCGAGCTGAAGTTGGCAAGATAAATGCCTAAGTCGGAAGAGCAATTAAGCCTGTTTAGCCAACGTTTTAACTGGTCGTTTGCTAACTTGTTTGTTGATAGACCCGCGCCGGGAATGCAGCTGTATGACCGTGCATTATTGTTTTCAGTCCTGTCGTTAATTGGCTTTGGATTTGTGATGGTAATGTCAGCCTCTATGCCAGAGGCGCAAAGCTTAACAGGTAATCCGTTCCACTTTGTTTGGCGTCATGGCGCTTATCTGGTGGGGTGTGGGTTGATAGCAGCCGTAGTGTTGCAAATTGAGATGCGACATTGGCAAAACTTCAGTCCATTTTTGCTGTTGATTGTCGCCATCATGCTCGTGGCTGTGCTCTTTGTGGGAACGACCGTAAACGGTGCAACTCGCTGGTTAGCTATTGGCCCTGTACGTATACAGGTTGCTGAAATTGCTAAGTTTGTTTTTGCCATTTATATGGCGGGTTATTTGGTTAGGCGCCATCAAGAAATTAGAGAAAACGCAAAGGGTTTTTACAAGCCCATTGCTGTGTTTGCAGTCTATGCCATTTTGATTTTAATGCAGCCTGATTTAGGCACTGTGGTGGTGTTGTTTGTTGGTACGGTCGGTTTATTGTTTTTGGCCGGCGCTCGGTTACTAGATTTTTTTGCATTGATTTTAACCGGGGTGATCGCGTTTGTAGCACTCGTTTTATTAGAACCATACCGTATGCGTCGGGTGACATCATTTTTGGACCCTTGGCAAGATCCTTTTGGCAGTGGTTACCAGTTAACACAATCGCTAATGGCTTATGGTCGCGGTGATTGGTTTGGGCAAGGGTTAGGTAACAGTATTCAAAAGCTCGAGTATTTGCCTGAAGCGCATACTGATTTTATCTTTGCTGTTATTGGGGAAGAACTCGGTTTTGTTGGCATTATAGTGGTGCTCGCCGTGCTGTTGTTTGTTGCATTAAGAGCGATAAAACTTGGGCATATGTGCCTGTCGCTTGAGCGCGCTTTTGATGGCTACCTTGCTTATGGCATCGGCATATGGATTTGTTTTCAAACTGTGGTTAACGTGGGTGCGAGTATCGGTATGTTGCCAACTAAAGGGTTAACGTTGCCGTTTATTAGTTATGGCGGTAGTAGTTTGTGGGTCATGACCGCCGCGGCCATGATGCTGATCCGAATCGACCATGAAAGAAGATTAAGCGTGATTCAGGCTATTGAAGGCAGGGGTCCAAAATAATGAGTGAATTAATGACTGACCAAGCACAGCAAAAGCGCATTTTAATTATGGCCGGTGGTACCGGAGGTCATGTATTTCCGGCGCTGGCGGTTGCAAGGTACCTTAGTCAGCAAGGTTGGAGAGTGCGTTGGCTGGGTACGGCAGATAGGATGGAAGCAAGGCTGGTTCCTCAGCATGGCTTTGATATTGATTTTATCGATATCAAAGGGGTGCGGGGCAACGGGTTGTTGCGTAAATTAGCGGCTCCTTTTAAGGTATTGCGCTCTGTTATACAGGCACGTTCTGTTATCAAAGACTTTAGGCCTGATGTTGTAATGGGAATGGGTGGTTTTGCTAGTGGCCCAGGTGGTATCGCGGCAAAACTGTCAAAGATCCCATTAGTACTGCATGAGCAAAACGCGATACCGGGAATGACCAATAAGTTGTTGTCTAAAGTAGCCAGCGAAGTGCTGTGTGCATTTCCCGGTACGTTTACCGAAGTGCCGGCTGAAACGGTTGGTAACCCGATCCGTAAAGAGCTTATAGACCTTGGTGAACAACGTAGCCAAGCTTGTGAAGATGACGCATTAAAAGTGTTGGTAGTAGGCGGTAGCCTGGGCGCTAAAGTATTTAATGATGTTATGCCGAGCGTACTGGAAGGGGTGAGTAAGACTCACTCCATGACAGTGTGGCATCAGGTTGGGCGTAATAATCTAGCGTCAGTAAAAGCCGAGTACCAACAGTTAGGCCAAGGTGGCAGTGTCAAAGTCGCTGAGTTTATTGATGATATGGAATCGGCATACCGTTGGGCAGACGTGGTTGTATGTCGCTCCGGCGCGTTAACCGTTTCAGAGTTAGCTGCGGTAGGCCTTCCGAGTTTATTGGTGCCGTTTCCACACGCAGTTGACGACCATCAAACTAAAAATGCCCAAGTGTTAGTTGACGCAGGCGCTGCATTCTTATTGCCTCAACCTGTTGTTGACAGTAGTAAGTTGATCACTAAATTATCGATGTTGGCATCGAATAGAGCTGAGCTATGTAAGATGGGCGAGAGAGCTAGAGGTGTTGCTGTAGTTGACGCAACATTCCGGGTTGCCAACGTCTGTATTAAATTAGCGGGAAAGAATTGAAATGAGTAACAAAGCCGAAAAGTATGCACAGCTAAGAACCATGATCCCCGAAATGCGCAGGGTCAAGCATATCTATTTTGTCGGAATAGGCGGTGCAGGCATGGGTGGCATAGCAGAAGTGCTTGTTAACGAAGGTTACCAATTAAGTGGTTCGGACATTGCTGAAAACGCTGTTACCGAGCGGTTAGCAAACTTAGGTGCAACCATCCATATTGGTCATGATGCTTGCCAAGTTAAAGATGTTGATGTGGTTGTGGTTTCAACGGCTATTAGCGCCGACAACCCTGAATTAGTCGCAGCCAAAGCATTACGTATTCCAGTGGTGCAGCGCGCAGAGATGCTTGCAGAGCTAATGCGTTACCGCCATGGTGTTGCCGTTGCAGGCACACATGGCAAAACCACCACTACCAGTTTGATTTCAAGCGTGTACGCCCAAGCCGACCGTGATCCTACGTTTGTGATTGGCGGTTTGCTCAATAGTGCAGGTACCAATGCTCGATTAGGTCATAGCCGCTATTTAATTGCTGAAGCAGATGAAAGTGATGCGAGCTTTTTGCATCTGCAGCCTATGGTGAGCGTGGTTACTAATATCGAAGCTGACCACATGGATACCTATGGTGGTGACATTGAAAAATTAAAAAACACCTTCGTAGACTTTATCCATAACCTGCCATTTTATGGTGTGGCAGTAATGTGTATTGATGATCCAATCGTTCGTGAGCTGTTACCGCGCTTTAGTCGCAAAGTCGTCACCTATGGTTTCAGTGACGATGCTGATGTGCAAGCGATTGAATTTTCACAAACAGGTTACAGCAGTCAGTTTACTGTTAGACGTAGCGGCGTAGAAGATACCACTTTCACAGTGAACCTGCCTGGTGAACACAATGTATTAAATGCATTAGCTGCCATTGCAGTGGCTAATGAAGATGACATTGAAGATGCAGCCATTATTAAAGCGCTTGCAGAGTTTCAAGGTATTGGTCGCCGCTTTCAGCAAGTGGGTGACTTTGATACCGCAAAAGGCGAGATAAAGTTGGTCGATGATTACGGTCATCACCCAAGTGAAGTGGCGGCCACGATTAAAGCTGCAAGACAAGGTTGGCCAGAGCGCAGACTGGTGATGATTTACCAGCCACACCGCTTTAGTCGAACTCGCGATTTGTATGAAGACTTTGTCGAAGTGTTATCGCAAGTCGACTGTTTATTGTTACTGGATGTTTATGCCGCAGGAGAAGCGCCAATTCCTGGAGCTGACAGCCGAGCATTATGTCGCTCAATCAGGTTGAGAGGCCAGTTAGAACCAGTGTTTGTGGCAAGTGCGGAGCAGTTACAAACGGTATTGCCTGACATGTTACAAGCAGGTGATTTACTGCTGACACAGGGTGCCGGCAACATCGGTTTAGTGTCGCGAAATTTGGCTCAGACTAATTTGGGCTTTATATCGAATGAAAATGAAGCATTAAATGGGTAAATCGGAAAGATATGGCGTTAATTTACAAGCAAATTTTGACGCTAAGGATAAGGTCTATATAATGGCCGGTTTTCTGTCTACGCAGCTTCATTTGGGGTAGTTGATATGTCTTGGAGCGATAAAGGCCAACAGGTTCGGGGTTTGCTGTTAAAAACCGACTGGTACTTATGCTTTGGGATAGTGTTCTTATTATGTGTCTTGATCGGCCTTACAACAGCAGCACTAAAATTAAATGAAGTGTTAAATGATGCCGATGCACTACCCATCGAAGCTGTAGCGATTAAAGGTGAACGAAAGTACACCGCTGACGCCGAAATACAAGTTGCGCTGCAGGATTTAATGCAACGAAGCTTTGTTTCAGCCGACGTCAACCAAGTGCAGAAAGCCTTGGAAGCCCTACCTTGGGTTTACCAAGCTTCGGTTCGGCGAGAATGGCCAGCCAAGTTAAAAGTGTACTTGGTTGAGCAGACGCCAGTTGCGCATTGGAATGGTGATGCTTGGTTAAATATGTATGGTGACGTGTTTGATGCACCAACCAAACAAGGTATACCAAGTCTGCCGTTATTGACCGGGCCCGAAGAGCAAGGTCAGGCGGTATTAACCACTTACCAGCAACTTGGTGAGCTGTTAACCATTAATGGATTTGCGCTGCAAAGCTTAAGTTTAAGTGCAAGACATGCATGGCATGCAAAGTTAAAAAGCGGTATTGAGCTCGAGCTTGGCCGTGAAGATAATATGGCAAGGATACAACGATTTATCGATGTCTACCCCAGGCTTGCTTCGCAAGACAAAAAAGTAGGGGTGGTCGATTTGCGCTACGACACTGGATTGGCCGTAGATTGGGATGATGCACAAAAAGAGAGCCGTTAATTAATGACTAAGAATCTAGATAGAAATCTGATCGTTGCATTGGACATAGGCACCTCAAAAGTGGCTGTGATCATTGGCGAAGTATTGCCTGACGGCGAGATCAGCATTGTCGGCCTAGGCAATCACCCGTCGCGAGGCATGGATAAAGGTGGTGTAAACGATCTTGATTCAATAGTGCGTAGCGTGCAGCGTGCGCTTGATCAAGCAGAATTAATGGCTGACTGCCAAGTGTCATCAGTTTACTTGAGCATTTCAGGTAAACATATCGAATGCCAAAACGAAAATGGCATGGTATCGATTAACGATGAAGAAGTGACGCAAGAAGATGTTGATAACGTTATTCACACTGCTCGTTCTGTAAAAATTCCTACCGAGCGACGAATTTTACATGTACTACCACAAGAGTATGCCATTGACGTACAAGATGGGATTAAAAGCCCTATCGGTATGTCTGGAATGCGTATGGAAGCCAAAGTCCATATTGTCACTTGTGCAAATGATATGGCAAAGAACATAACTAAGAGCGTTGAACGCTGTGGCTTGAAGGTCGACGATCTAGTCTTTTCAGCCATCGCCTCAGCGGACTCAGTATTAACAGATGACGAAAAAGCGCTAGGCGTTTGCTTGGTTGATATGGGTGGTGGTACGACAGATATTGCAGTTTATACCAATGGTGCATTGCGCCATTGTGCAGTCGTGCCAGTTGCGGGTAACCAAGTCACTAACGACATCGCCAAAATCTTTCGCACGCCATTATCGCATGCAGAGCAAATTAAAGTGCAACATGCCAGTGCTCGCAGCTCAATGGTAAGCCGTGAAGATAGTATTGAAGTGCCTTCAGTCGGTGGTAGACCTTCACGCAGCATGTCGCGGCATACGCTGGCAGAAGTAGTTGAGCCAAGATACCAAGAATTGTTTGAATTAATTTTAAACCAGCTGCGTGATAGTGGGTTAGAAGATCAGATTGCAGCAGGAATAGTGATTACAGGCGGTACCGCTTCTATTGAAGGAGCGGTTGATATTGCCGAAGCAACATTTGGCATGCCAGTTAGAATGGCACAGCCATTACCTGTAAAAGGGTTATATGAATATGTGGAACAGCCTATTTACTCGACAGGAGTCGGGCTGCTTCATTATGGTGCGCGCAGAGTGATAGAGCGTCAGTTTGAGCGTCCAGAGCGGCAAGGGGTAACCAGTCTTTGGAATCGGGTCCAAAGTTGGTTTAAAGGCGAGTTTTAATTTAGCAGAGCAGGCAAACGGAGAGAATACGATGTTTGAAATCATGGATAGTCATACAGATGAAGCGGTGATTAAGGTCATCGGTGTTGGCGGTGGTGGCGGTAACGCTGTCGAGCATATGGTAAAGCACAATATCGAAGGTGTAGAGTTTGTAGCGACAAATACGGATGCGCAAGCATTGCGTAAGTCTGCTGCTGGCACCACGATTCAGTTAGGCCGAGACGTAACGAAAGGTTTAGGCGCAGGCGCTAACCCAGAAATTGGTCGTTTAGCTGCAGAAGAAGATAAAGAAAGTATTCGTAATGCAATTAAAGGCTCAGACATGATCTTTATTGCAGCGGGTATGGGTGGCGGTACTGGTACCGGTGCTGCTCCAGTTGTTGCTCAGGTTGCTCGTGAAGAAGGGATCTTAACGGTTGCAGTGGTAACTAAGCCTTTCCCATTTGAAGGGAAAAAGCGTATGACCTTCGCTGACGAAGGTATTGAGCTACTAGCTAAAAGCGTTGACTCATTAATCACTATTCCAAACGAAAAGCTACTTAAAGTGCTGGGGCGTGGCACCTCTTTACTTGATGCTTTTGCAGCAGCAAACAATGTTTTACTTGGCGCGGTACAAGGTATTGCAGAATTGATTACACGCCCAGGCCTAATCAACGTCGATTTCGCCGATGTTAAAACAGTGATGTCTGAAATGGGTAATGCCATGATGGGTACCGGTGTCGCCAGTGGTGAAGATCGCGCTGAAGAAGCAGCTGAATCAGCCGTCGCTAGTCCATTACTTGAAGATATTGATTTAGCCGGTGCACGCGGTGTACTTGTTAATATTACAGCCGGTATGGATATGAGCATTGAAGAGTTTGAAACCGTGGGTAACCATGTAAAAGCTTATGCTTCAGACAATGCGACAGTGGTAGTTGGTGCAGTCATCGATCCAGAAATGTCAGATGAGTTACGCGTTACAGTTGTAGCAACTGGTATCGGCGCCGATAAAAAGCCTGATATTCAATTGGTGACAAAGCCAGTAACACGACCAGAGCCAGTGGTTCCGGCTGATAAACTAGTTGTTGAAGATCCTATTTCTCCGGCGTTATCACACGGTAATGCGGCGGCTGCACCTCAGCCCGCATCAGTACCAGTAGCTGAGAAAAAGAATGATCTAGACTACCTTGATATTCCTGCTTTTTTACGTAAGCAAGCAGATTAATGCATTTGTTAACAATGTGTTAACTCGCATTAGGTTGTGCTAATGTGCCGCCTAAAAGTTGAGTGAATTTTGGTTAATGCATAAAGATATGCTAGAATCTCGGTCCAGCAATATGCATGCACGGTTAAAAAGTGTGTGATTAGTGCTTTTTTGTTGAGCGGATAAACGGGTAAATACATGATTTTTCAAAGAACAGTCAAAGAAATAGTTAAAACTACTGGTGTTGGATTGCATTCCGGCAACAAGGTAACTTTGATCGTCAAACCCGCACCAGTTAATACCGGCATTGTACTAGTTCGTACCGATTTGTCTCCAGCGGTTGAAATACCAGCTGTTGCAGAGCAAGTACGCGAAACGACAATGTGCACTGCTTTGGTCAATGACGATGGTGTTCGTGTTTCAACAATTGAGCATCTGTTTGCAGCACTTGCTGGTCTAGGTATCGATAACGCTATTATTGAAGTTGATGCACCTGAAATTCCGATTATGGATGGCAGTGCCAGCCCATTTGTATTTTTACTGCAATCAGTAGGGATCCAAGAGCAAGCTGCGGCTAAGAAGTACATCAAAATCACCAAGCCTATTCGTGTTGAAGACGGTGACAAGTGGGCAGAGTTGAAGCCTTTTAAAGGTTTTAGAGTTAATTTTGCAATTGACTTTAATCATCCCGAAATTGCCCGCAGCCAGCAGCATATGGTAATGGATTTTTCATCTTCAGCCTTTATCAAGGATATCAGTCGAGCAAGAACCTTTGGTTTTATGCGCGACATTGAATACTTGAGAGCCAATAATCTTGCGCTAGGTGGCAGCATGGAAAATGCCGTAGTACTTGACGAATATCGCGTCCTCAACCCCGATGGCCTGCGTTATGAGGATGAGTTCGTTAAGCACAAGATCCTTGATGCTTTTGGTGACCTATATGTAGCGGGTCACGCTATAGTTGGTGAGTTCTGCGCATTTAAAACAGGACACGCGTTAAACAATCAGTTAGTCCGTGCGATGCTTGCTCAGCAAGATGCATGGGAGATTGTTAGCTTTGAAGAAGAAGCCGACGCACCAGTAAGCTTTTCGGTACCAGCAGGTGCGGTATTCGCTTAATAGTGATTTAAGATTGCCTTGAACGGCTGGCTAATGCAGCCAGCCGTTTTAGTTTTATCGCAAGTGTTCCTTCAGTGTGTTCCGCTAAAGCCTCAATGTGAGCTGCCGCATTTTCACTTATGTGGTTGTGAGCCGGTTTGGATTTTGCGGCATACATTAGTAGGCTTGGGTTGACTTTAACTTCGATAGCGGTAAGCATGGGTAATGTTTCGGCTTGTAACACTTGAAGTATCTTGGGTTTTTGAAAGTTAATTCTTGCAGCCCAGGCAGCCGTTGTTGTTTCAATCACCAAGGTACCTTGGCGAAGGTTAGCAACTTTTAGTTGCTCTATCACGGGACCAGTTAGCACTTTTTTCACATAGTGATCTAGGTGTAATAGCAACTCTGCTTTTTCAGCCAGATTGGGCATAGCCCCTTGCTGGTGCAGTAGTTGACTGAGATCTTGTGGGGGCTTTTTCATATGATAATAAAATGGCTTAATTAGGCTATGAGTGTAACAGTTTTTATTCAAGGTCGAAATGGTGCCACACGCTGGCAACCAGGTAAGCGTTGGTTGCTTTTGCCTATCTTGCTCATTGCAGCAGGTACAGGTTTGTATCAGCACCATGCTAAACAGCTAACGGCGCAACAGACTAATATCGATAATGAACGCTTAGCTCGTGAAGAGCAAAAAAGTGAGTTGCTCTCTTTGAAAAGTGCAACTGAAGCTCAATTATCTATGCTCGTCACCCACGTTGCACGCATGCAAGCCAAGCTCACTCGCGTAGAAGCGTTAGGGCAGCAAGTGGCTTTAAATAATCAATTAGAAGATCAATTTGATTTCTCTTCAGAAGTCGGTGTTGGTGGTATCAGTGAATTGGGTACTAACATCGAACTAGATCAGCTCATTGCCGATATGGATGCGCTGGTATCAAGAATGGATAGTAATAACGTTCAGCTTTCACTACTTGAAACAGTAGCATCGAACCTCCATATAGATGAAGAACGTTATATATCCGGGCGACCAATTAAAAAAGGTTGGTTATCTTCAGCCTATGGTTTACGTAATGATCCTTTTAACGGTAAACGTACGATGCATAAAGGCGTCGACTTTGCTGGAGAAGAGGGCGTCGATGTTATCGCTACCGCAGGTGGCGTAGTAACGTGGGCGGGCAGGATGTCGGGTTATGGTGAGCTCGTTGAAATTGATCATGGAAATGGTCTGCGAACTCGTTATGGTCACAATAAAGCTTTGTCAGTAACTGTAGGCGACGTTGTCGCGAAAGGCGATGCAATCGCCATTATGGGGAGTACTGGGCGCTCAACCGGGCCTCATGTGCACTATGAAGTGTTACGCGGCGGACAGCAAATTGATCCGCAAAAGTATGTCTACCGCAAGGCAGGTTAATCTAAATAGGCTTTCAGACTCTTAAAGGGACTTGGCCAACAACATAGAAGTGGTTCAGATGTTTGGTAAATTACTGACAAAAGTATTTGGTAGTAGCAACGATCGTACTCTTAAGGCTTTCGGCAAAGTTGTTAATAAAATTAATGGCCTTGAGGAAGAATACGAAAAATTATCGGATGAAGATTTAAAGGCAAAAACAGCGTATTTCCGCGAACGACTTGCTGCAGGTGAAACGTTAGATGATGTTCTACCTGAAGCGTTTGCAGTCGTGCGTGAAGCGTCTAAGCGTGTTTTTGAAATGCGTCATTTTGATGTGCAGCTTATCGGCGGCATGATTTTAGACAGTAACCGTATTGCTGAGATGCGTACTGGTGAAGGTAAAACATTAACGGCAACTTTGCCTGCATACCTTAATGCTTTAACCGGTAAAGGTGTTCATGTTATTACTGTGAACGATTACCTTGCGGGTCGTGATGCTGAAAATAACCGTCCTCTTTTTGAGTTTTTAGGTTTAACGGTTGGTATTAACGTCGCGGGTCTTGGTCAAGTAGAAAAGAAAGCTGCATATGATGCCGACATCACTTACGGTACAAACAACGAGTTTGGCTTTGATTACCTTCGTGACAACATGGCGTTCTCTCCAGCAGAACGTGTTCAACGTCCTTTGCACTACGCCTTAATTGATGAAGTCGATTCAATCTTAATTGATGAAGCGCGAACACCTCTGATTATTTCTGGCGCAGCAGAAGACAGCTCTGAGCTTTACACAAAGATTAATACCTTGATCCCGCATCTTATTCAGCAAGAGAAAGAAGACACTGAAGATGAAATCGGCGACGGTGATTACTCTGTCGATGAAAAAGCCAAACAAGTTCATATGACAGAACGTGGCCAAGAAAAGGTCGAAGTTATATTAACAGAACGTGGCATGTTGGCTGAAGGTGACTCATTATATTCAGCGGCTAATATCTCTTTACTGCATCATGTTAATGCAGCACTTCGCGCTCACACTTTATTTGAAAAAGATGTCGATTACATTGTACAAGACAACGAAGTCATCATTGTTGACGAGCACACTGGTCGTACAATGCCTGGGCGCCGCTGGTCTGAAGGTTTACATCAAGCTGTCGAAGCTAAAGAAATGGTTCATATTCAAAATGAAAACCAAACTTTAGCCTCTATTACTTTCCAGAACTTCTTCCGCCAATATACTAAATTAGCGGGTATGACTGGTACAGCAGATACTGAAGCCTTCGAGTTCCAACATATTTATGGACTTGATACCGTCGTTGTTCCGACAAACCGTCCAATGGTACGTGTCGATAACCCTGATTTGGTTTACCTTACAGCTGAAGAAAAGTATGCCGCGATCGTGAAAGATATCGTTGGTTGTCGTGAACGTGGTCAGCCTGTTCTAGTGGGTACTGTTTCAATCGAACAGTCTGAACTGCTTCATAGTTTATTGAAGAAGCAAAAAATTCCACACGAAATTTTGAACGCTAAGTTTCATGAACGCGAAGCTGACATTGTTGCTCAAGCAGGTCGTGCTGGCGCGGTTACTGTAGCAACCAACATGGCCGGTCGTGGTACCGATATCGTGTTAGGTGGCAACTGGAATATGGAAGTTGACGCGATTGAAAATATTAGTGATGAGCAAAAAGCTAAAATCAAAGCTGCTTGGCAAATTCGTCACGACGAAGTAGTTGCTGCTGGCGGATTACATATCCTAGGTACCGAGCGCCATGAATCTCGCCGTATCGATAACCAGCTACGTGGCCGCTCTGGTCGTCAAGGTGATGCCGGTTCATCTCGCTTCTACCTCTCTATGGAAGATAGCTTAATGCGCATCTTTGCATCTGAGCGTGTTTCATCAATGATGAAAAAGCTCGGCATGGAACAAGGTGAAGCTATTGAACACCCTTGGGTATCTCGCGCTATTGAAAATGCACAGCGTAAAGTAGAAGCGCGTAACTTTGATATTCGTAAGCAATTGCTTGAATTTGATGACGTCGCTAATGATCAACGCCAAGTTGTCTACGCACAACGTAATGAGTTAATGGATGCTGAGAGCATTAAAGACACCATTACTAATATCCAAACTGATGTTATTAACGAACTAGTCGGGCAATACATACCACCTCAATCAGTAGAAGAGCTATGGGATGTACCTGGATTAGAGCAGCGATTGCTTCAAGAATACTCTTTAGCCTTACCTGTTCAGGAATGGTTAGATAAAGAAGCCGATCTTCATGAAGAAACATTACGTGAGCGTATTGTTGATACATGGATTAACGCATACAAAGAAAAAGAAGAGGCAGTGGGTGAGTCTGTACTACGCCAATTCGAAAAAGCGGTTATGCTGCAAACGCTAGACGGATTATGGAAAGAGCACCTTTCTGCAATGGACCATCTTCGTCAAGGTATCCACTTACGTGGGTACGCGCAAAAGAATCCGAAGCAAGAATATAAGCGTGAATCTTTTGAATTGTTCGAACAGCTACTCGAAACGCTTAAGCATGACGTGATCAGTATCTTGTCAAAAGTACAAGTGCAAGCGCAGTCAGATGTTGAAGATATGGAAGAGCGCCGTCGTCAAGAAGATGCAAAAATCCGTCGTGACTATCAGCATGCAGCTGCAGAAGCGCTAGTTGGCGCTGAAGAAAGTGCTGCACTAGCAGCGACACAACCACAAGTACGTGAAGGTGAAAAGGTTGGTCGAAACGACCCTTGCCCGTGTGGTTCAGGTAAAAAGTATAAACAATGTCATGGCAAGCTAAGCTAAACCATTCGACATAATATTAGATAGAGATAAAAGGGTGACTAAGCAGTCACCCTTTTTTGTAACCAGTCCAACCGATCCCTACACCACTACTATTAAGCGGCTGTCCTTCATTAAAAGTGCCTTATCGTTCCCTGCCTTATATATTGCAGTAATGAAGACAATGACAGTTCTTTGGCATTAACTGAGTCGTATTCTATTCTAAACCTGCCAAGTTAAGCGGTCGCAGATAAACCATGCATATAAAACAAACAACCTAGTCGTCATTTGTGGATAACTCTGAGGGTAACTAGTGTTTAAAGTGTGCTTAACTGAAAACTTATAAAAAAGCCTTATTTTTCTTTAAAAAGCACTTGTGCTCGGCAAAGATTTCCCTATAATACGCATCCACTGACACGGCACAGCAGGCCAACTAACTTATCGCAAGGTAAGGTAGCACGGGACTTGCAGCAGTGTTAGAGGGTTAAATCTTCTCGAAGAATGAACCCAGGTGACAAGCGCTTAAAGGGCTTCTAGTTTTGGTTTTGATTAAGAAATCATCGCTTGAAAAACTTCTTAAAATAAGCACTTGACGCCGACACTGGAGAGTGTAGAATACGCCTCCTCAAGCCAACGACCTAGCGTCATCGGCGAGACTTGAAAGATTAGTCTCACGCTCTTTAACAATATGACAAGCAAATCTGTGTGGGCACTCACAGGTGTTGAGTTATTCGAAATTGCTTCTTAGGAAGCAATCAAAAATATTTCTCAATGAACCACTGAGTGACCATAGCAATATGTAAACTTCGAAAGTCTTCGGGCTTTTGAAAAGCAGTATAATTCATTGAGCCGCTTTGCTCTTAACGGAGTAAAGCAAAAAACTTTAATTGAAGAGTTTGATCATGGCTCAGATTGAACGCTGGCGGCAGGCCTAACACATGCAAGTCGAGCGGTAACACAAGGGAGCTTGCTCCTGAGGTGACGAGCGGCGGACGGGTGAGTAATGCCTAGGTATCTGCCCAGTCGAGGGGGATAACAGTTGGAAACGACTGCTAATACCGCATACGCCCTACGGGGGAAAGGAGGGGACCTTCGGGCCTTCCGCGATTGGATGAACCTAGGTGGGATTAGCTAGTTGGTAAGGTAATGGCTTACCAAGGCGACGATCCCTAGCTGGTCTGAGAGGATGATCAGCCACACTGGAACTGAGACACGGTCCAGACTCCTACGGGAGGCAGCAGTGGGGAATATTGCACAATGGGCGAAAGCCTGATGCAGCCATGCCGCGTGTATGAAGAAGGCCTTCGGGTTGTAAAGTACTTTCAGCGAGGAGGAAAGCTCAAGTGTTAATAGCACTTGGGTGTGACGTTACTCGCAGAAGAAGCACCGGCTAACTTCGTGCCAGCAGCCGCGGTAATACGAGGGGTGCAAGCGTTAATCGGAATTACTGGGCGTAAAGCGTACGCAGGCGGTTTGTTAAGCGAGATGTGAAAGCCCTGGGCTCAACCTAGGAACTGCATTTCGAACTGGCAAACTAGAGTCTTGTAGAGGGGGGTAGAATTTCAGGTGTAGCGGTGAAATGCGTAGAGATCTGAAGGAATACCGGTGGCGAAGGCGGCCCCCTGGACAAAGACTGACGCTCATGTACGAAAGCGTGGGGAGCAAACAGGATTAGATACCCTGGTAGTCCACGCCGTAAACGATGTCTACTCGGAATTTGGTGTCTTGAACACTGGGTTCTCAAGCTAACGCATTAAGTAGACCGCCTGGGGAGTACGGCCGCAAGGTTAAAACTCAAATGAATTGACGGGGGCCCGCACAAGCGGTGGAGCATGTGGTTTAATTCGATGCAACGCGAAGAACCTTACCTACTCTTGACATCCAGAGAATTCGCTAGAGATAGCTTAGTGCCTTCGGGAGCTCTGAGACAGGTGCTGCATGGCTGTCGTCAGCTCGTGTTGTGAAATGTTGGGTTAAGTCCCGCAACGAGCGCAACCCTTATCCTTATTTGCCAGCACGTAATGGTGGGAACTTTAGGGAGACTGCCGGTGATAAACCGGAGGAAGGTGGGGACGACGTCAAGTCATCATGGCCCTTACGAGTAGGGCTACACACGTGCTACAATGGTCGGTACAGAGGGTTGCGAAGCCGCGAGGTGGAGCTAATCTCATAAAGCCGGTCGTAGTCCGGATCGGAGTCTGCAACTCGACTCCGTGAAGTCGGAATCGCTAGTAATCGTGGATCAGAATGCCACGGTGAATACGTTCCCGGGCCTTGTACACACCGCCCGTCACACCATGGGAGTGGGCTGCACCAGAAGTAGATAGCTTAACCTTCGGGAGGGCGTTTACCACGGTGTGGTTCATGACTGGGGTGAAGTCGTAACAAGGTAGCCCTAGGGGAACCTGGGGCTGGATCACCTCCTTACCTATACGACTAACTCACATCTGAAGTATGCAAATACGTTTGAGTGTTCACACAGATATGCTTGTTATAAAGAAAGAGCAATATACGTTGGGTCTGTAGCTCAGCTGGTTAGAGCGCACCCCTGATAAGGGTGAGGTCGGTGGTTCAAGTCCACTCTGACCCACCAAAATCTTTTGTTTCTCCTAAATGAAGATTTTGTATTAACGTATTTTGTTTGACTGCATGTAAATGGGGCTATAGCTCAGCTGGGAGAGCGCCTGCCTTGCACGCAGGAGGTCTGCGGTTCGATCCCGCATAGCTCCACCATTTACTTTGCCTATTATCATTTGATAATTAGTAGACTTACTTTTCTAGCTGATAAGTGAGGCATGCATTGGATAGAGATGCCAAAGATAAACATAAAATTTATCTTTGGCTTTTTTAAGCCCGTTCTTTAAAAATTTGGAAAGCTGATAGTGTTAACGTGAAAGGGACAGCGATTACGATTATTCGTGTTGTTGTTTATAGCGTTAATGCGAAATTAAAAAATTGAGTTCTAAACACTTAAACATTAAGTGTCTTGGCTTATTGCTTAACGGCAATGAGTTAAAAATTCTAATTTTGGCGAAAGTAGAAACCATTAGTTACGATACGACTGTTTTGAGCTTACCCGCTTAAAACAACGAGTATTTCTCATAGAGACTTATTTGGGTTGTATGGTTAAGTGACTAAGCGTATATGGTGGATGCCTTGGCAGTCAGAGGCGATGAAGGACGTAGTAACTTGCGAAAAGCGTTGGCGAGCTAGTAACAAGCATTTGAGCTAACGATGTCCGAATGGGGAAACCCACATGCATAAGCATGTATCACAACATGAATACATAGTGTTGTGAGGCAAACCCGGGGAACTGAAACATCTAAGTACCCGGAGGAAAAGAAATCAACCGAGATTCCCCTAGTAGCGGCGAGCGAACGGGGATTAGCCCTTAAGCGTAGAGGGTGTTAGTGGAATGTGTTGGAAAGCACAGCGGCACAGGGTGATAGCCCCGTACATGAAAACTAACTTTACGTGAAAACGAGTAGGACGGGACACGTGACATCTTGTCTGAATATGGGGGGACCATCCTCCAAGGCTAAATACTCCTGACTGACCGATAGTGAACCAGTACCGTGAGGGAAAGGCGAAAAGAACCCCTGTGAGGGGAGTGAAATAGAACCTGAAACCGTATACGTACAAGCAGTGGGAGCGGTTCTTGAGACCGTGACTGCGTACCTTTTGTATAATGGGTCAGCGACTTACATTTTGTAGCGAGGTTAAGCGAATAGCGGAGCCGTAGGGAAACCGAGTGTTAACTGCGCGTTTAGTTGCAAGGTGTAGACCCGAAACCCGGTGATCTAGCCATGGGCAGGTTGAAGGTTGAGTAACATCAACTGGAGGACCGAACCGACTTATGTTGAAAAATGAGCGGATGACTTGTGGCTGGGGGTGAAAGGCCAATCAAACCGGGAGATATCTGGTTCTCCTCGAAAGCTATTTAGGTAGCGCCTCGAGCGAATACCATTGGGGGTAGAGCACTGTTAAGGCTAGGGGGTCATCCCGACTTACCAACCCTTTGCAAACTCCGAATACCAATGAGTACTACTCGGGAGACACACGGCGGGTGCTAACGTCCGTCGTGAAAAGGGAAACAACCCAGACCATCAGCTAAGGTCCCAAAGTTATTGCTAAGTGGGAAACGATGTGGGAAGGCTTAGACAGCTAGGATGTTGGCTTAGAAGCAGCCATCATTTAAAGAAAGCGTAATAGCTCACTAGTCGAGTCGGCCTGCGCGGAAGATTTAACGGGGCTAAGCAATACACCGAAGCTATGGGTTTGCTAGTTTACTAGCAAGCGGTAGAGGAGCGTTCTGTAAGCCGTTGAAGGTGAAGGGGTAACCCACACTGGAGGTATCAGAAGTGCGAATGCTGACATGAGTAACGATAAAGGGAGTGAAAAACTCCCTCGCCGAAAGACCAAGGGTTCCTGTCCAATGTTAATCAGGGCAGGGTGAGTCGACCCCTAAGGTGAGGCCGAAAGGCGTAATCGATGGGAAACAGGTTAATATTCCTGTACTTCTGCTAACTGCGATGGAGAGACGGAGAAGGCTAGGCTAGCGCGGCGTTGGTTGTCCGCGTTTAAGGTTGTAGGCTGTAAACTTAGGCAAATCCGGGTTTACTTAAGGCTGAGAGCTGATGACGAGTCACTAAGGTGATGAAGTAGTTGATGCCATGCTTCCAGGAAAATCTTCTAAGCTTCAGGTTAGTAGGAATCGTACCCCAAACCGACACAGGTGGTTGGGTAGAGAATACCAAGGCGCTTGAGAGAACTCGGCTGAAGGAACTAGGCAAAATGGTACCGTAACTTCGGGAGAAGGTACGCTGCCGACGGTGATGGGACTTGCTCCCTAAGCTGTTGGCAGTCGCAGATACCAGGTGGCTGCAACTGTTTATCAAAAACACAGTACTGTGCAAACTCGCAAGAGGAAGTATACGGTATGACGCCTGCCCGGTGCCGGAAGGTTAATTGATTGGGTTATCTTCGGAGAAGCTCATGATCGAAGCCCCGGTAAACGGCGGCCGTAACTATAACGGTCCTAAGGTAGCGAAATTCCTTGTCGGGTAAGTTCCGACCTGCACGAATGGCGTAATGATGGCCACGCTGTCTCCAGCCGAGACTCAGTGAAGTTGAAATTGCGGTGAAGATGCCGTATACCCGCGGCTAGACGGAAAGACCCCGTGCACCTTTACTATAGCTTGGCACTGAACATTGAACCTACATGTGTAGGATAGGTGGGAGACTTTGAAGCGACGTCGCTAGATGTTGTGGAGTCGTCCTTGAAATACCACCCTTGTAGTTTTGATGTTCTAACCGCGGCCCCTGAATCGGGGTTCGGGACAGTGCCTGGTGGGTAGTTTGACTGGGGCGGTCTCCTCCCAAAGAGTAACGGAGGAGCACGAAGGTTGGCTAAGTACGGTCGGACATCGTACGGTTAGTGCAATGGCATAAGCCAGCTTAACTGCGAGACATACACGTCGAGCAGGTACGAAAGTAGGTCATAGTGATCCGGTGGTTCTGAATGGAAGGGCCATCGCTCAACGGATAAAAGGTACGCCGGGGATAACAGGCTGATACCGCCCAAGAGTTCATATCGACGGCGGTGTTTGGCACCTCGATGTCGGCTCATCACATCCTGGGGCTGAAGTCGGTCCCAAGGGTATGGCTGTTCGCCATTTAAAGTGGTACGCGAGCTGGGTTCAGAACGTCGTGAGACAGTTCGGTCCCTATCTGCCGTGGGCGTTGGATGATTGAAGGAAGCTGCTCCTAGTACGAGAGGACCGGAGTGGACGAACCGCTGGTGTTCGGGTTGTTATGCCAATAGCATTGCCCGGTAGCTACGTTCGGAATCGATAACCGCTGAAAGCATCTAAGCGGGAAGCGAGTCCTAAGATGAGTCATCCCTAGGAATTTAATTCCTCTAAAGAGCCGTTCGAGACTAGGACGTTGATAGGCAGGGTGTGTAAGCGTTGTGAGGCGTTGAGCTAACCTGTACTAATGACTCGTGAGGCTTAACCATACAACCCTGATGGGTTTTGTATGAGACTGATGTTTTTACAGTATCAGAATTAGAAGCACTTAATGTTGTGTGACTCAATAATAGATTTCAGTTTACTTGCGTAAGTGAGTAACAGCTTTTCAAATTTCCCAAATTTGTCTGGAGACCATAGAGCTGTGGTACCACCTGATCCCATTCCGAACTCAGAAGTGAAACGCAGTATCGCCGATGGTAGTGTGGGGTTTCCCCATGTGAGAGTAGGTCATTTCCAGGCGCCTAATTTAAGTCGATTTTCTAGACGCAGTGAAGTATCACATTAGACGGTTAGATTAACGCGATTTGCTGATATGGCTCAGTCGGTAGAGCGCATCCTTGGTAAGGATGAGGTCCCCAGTTCGATTCTGGGTATCAGCACCATTTTTAAGAATTTGTCTGGAGACCATAGAGCTGTGGTACCACCTGATCCCATTCCGAACTCAGAAGTGAAACGCAGTATCGCCGATGGTAGTGTGGGGTTTCCCCATGTGAGAGTAGGTCATTTCCAGGCGCCTAATAAGTGAAGAGCCCGCTACGCTGTAGCGGGCTTTTTTACGTCTGCGATTTATGGATTTGAACCATTTTCAAGCCGTTCAGGCTTATCAGTATCATCGATAAAGGTTAAACAAGAGGTCATCATCTAATCTCGCTCGCTTCCATATTAAAATGATTAAGCCTCTGTTGCACCGATGTTGGCGGCTTGCAGTAACGCCAAAACCATCATCTTATTTAACTCTCAATAAAGGTGAAGAAACTACATCGTCTGCTACATTGTTTGCTGATATAGGTAGCTCTTAAAATTATCGTTACCAATACCAATACCAATACCAATACCAATACCAATACCCTTGCAACATCATTTCGGTTCTATCCATCAATGCCTCAACCTGGCCTTGTTAAGCAGAATTCTTAATCTTGAGGGGAAAGCGAGTAAGTTTTTCTGGTCACTGAAGAGTTTTGAGATATATACCACCTCGCCGAAACAAGCCTCGAAGCGCATCAACATCAATATAGACATGTTGTCAGCATCGCTTTAGACGTATTTATCAGAGTCATGCCAGTCCATACCACTCATTCATGCGGGGACATTAACTCCAGAGCACGAGGTTGTAACATAATTAATTCGATTAGAATTTGTGAATGTGACTGCTAGGTGGTCGCGGTGAAGAGGTCATGACTAGCACCGCTAAAGGGGATGGATTTATCGGATAAAAATTAAGCGTAAATTAATCCGTTATAGGGCGTGCAAGTTGCTCATTATGGGCTAAAATTTATATCCCACCGAGTGATGCACTGACAGGTTTATTGAATCTATGTGGATAACTCTGGGGGTAAGTGGTGCGTAGGGTGTGTTGTAACTGTGCCTTTTAAAAAAGGTTGTTTTAATTGATAAAAGCGCTTGCGCTTGTTCAGGAACTCCCTATAATGCGCATCCACTGACACGGCACAGCAGGCCAACTAACTTATCGCAAGGTAAGGTAGCACGGGACTTGCAGCAGTGTTAGAGGGTTAAATCTTCTCGAAGAATGAACCCAGGTGACAAGCGCTTAAAGGGCTTCGAGTTTTGGTTTTGATTAAGAAATCATCGCTTGAAAAACTTCTTAAAATAAGCACTTGACGCCGACACTGGAGAGTGTAGAATACGCCTCCTCAAGCCAACGACCTAGCGTCTTCGGCGAGACTTGAAAGATTAGTCTCACGCTCTTTAACAATATGACAAGCAAATCTGTGTGGGCACTCACAGGTGTTGAGTTATTCGAAATTGCTTCTTAGGAAGCAATCAAAAAATATTTCTCAATGAACCACTGAGTGACCATAGCAATATGTAAACTTCGAAAGTCTTCGGGCTTTTGAAAAGCAGTATAATTCATTGAGCCGCTTTGCTCTTAACCGAGTAAAGCAAAAAAACTTTAATTGAAGAGTTTGATCATGGCTCAGATTGAACGCTGGCGGCAGGCCTAACACATGCAAGTCGAGCGGTAACACAAGGGAGCTTGCTCCTGAGGTGACGAGCGGCGGACGGGTGAGTAATGCCTAGGTATCTGCCCAGTCGAGGGGGATAACAGTTGGAAACGACTGCTAATACCGCATACGCCCTACGGGGGAAAGGAGGGGACCTTCGGGCCTTCCGCGATTGGATGAACCTAGGTGGGATTAGCTAGTTGGTAAGGTAATGGCTTACCAAGGCGACGATCCCTAGCTGGTCTGAGAGGATGATCAGCCACACTGGAACTGAGACACGGTCCAGACTCCTACGGGAGGCAGCAGTGGGGAATATTGCACAATGGGCGAAAGCCTGATGCAGCCATGCCGCGTGTATGAAGAAGGCCTTCGGGTTGTAAAGTACTTTCAGCGAGGAGGAAAGCTCAAGTGTTAATAGCACTTGGGTGTGACGTTACTCGCAGAAGAAGCACCGGCTAACTTCGTGCCAGCAGCCGCGGTAATACGAGGGGTGCAAGCGTTAATCGGAATTACTGGGCGTAAAGCGTACGCAGGCGGTTTGTTAAGCGAGATGTGAAAGCCCTGGGCTCAACCTAGGAACTGCATTTCGAACTGGCAAACTAGAGTCTTGTAGAGGGGGGTAGAATTTCAGGTGTAGCGGTGAAATGCGTAGAGATCTGAAGGAATACCGGTGGCGAAGGCGGCCCCCTGGACAAAGACTGACGCTCATGTACGAAAGCGTGGGGAGCAAACAGGATTAGATACCCTGGTAGTCCACGCCGTAAACGATGTCTACTCGGAATTTGGTGTCTTGAACACTGGGTTCTCAAGCTAACGCATTAAGTAGACCGCCTGGGGAGTACGGCCGCAAGGTTAAAACTCAAATGAATTGACGGGGGCCCGCACAAGCGGTGGAGCATGTGGTTTAATTCGATGCAACGCGAAGAACCTTACCTACTCTTGACATCCAGAGAATTCGCTAGAGATAGCTTAGTGCCTTCGGGAACTCTGAGACAGGTGCTGCATGGCTGTCGTCAGCTCGTGTTGTGAAATGTTGGGTTAAGTCCCGCAACGAGCGCAACCCTTATCCTTATTTGCCAGCACGTAATGGTGGGAACTTTAGGGAGACTGCCGGTGATAAACCGGAGGAAGGTGGGGACGACGTCAAGTCATCATGGCCCTTACGAGTAGGGCTACACACGTGCTACAATGGTCGGTACAGAGGGTTGCGAAGCCGCGAGGTGGAGCTAATCTCATAAAGCCGGTCGTAGTCCGGATCGGAGTCTGCAACTCGACTCCGTGAAGTCGGAATCGCTAGTAATCGTGGATCAGAATGCCACGGTGAATACGTTCCCGGGCCTTGTACACACCGCCCGTCACACCATGGGAGTGGGCTGCACCAGAAGTAGATAGCTTAACCTTCGGGAGGGCGTTTACCACGGTGTGGTTCATGACTGGGGTGAAGTCGTAACAAGGTAGCCCTAGGGGAACCTGGGGCTGGATCACCTCCTTACCTATACGACTAACTCGCATCTGAAGTATGCAAATACGTTTGAGTGTTCACACAGATTGCTTGTTCTCCTCTTTATAGAGGTGAGCGACAAAATATCCTGCCAAGTTGCAGTGATATCGTTCTTTAAAAATTTGGAAAGCTGATAGTGTTAACGTGAAAGGGACAGCGATTACGATTATTCGTATTGTTGTTTATAGCGTTAATGCGAAATTAAAAAATTGAGTTCTAAACACTTAAACATTAAGTGTCTTGGCTTATTGCTTAACGGCAATGAGTTAAAAATTCTAATTTTGGCGAAAGTAGAAACCATTAGTTACGATACGACTGTTTTGAGCTTACCCGCTTGAAACAACGAGTATTTCTCATAGAGACTTATTTGGGTTGTATGGTTAAGTGACTAAGCGTATATGGTGGATGCCTTGGCAGTCAGAGGCG
The DNA here is from genome assembly GCF_033180165.1 of Shewanella youngdeokensis. Taxonomy (GTDB): domain Bacteria; phylum Pseudomonadota; class Gammaproteobacteria; order Enterobacterales; family Shewanellaceae; genus Shewanella; species Shewanella youngdeokensis. The sequence goes on along the minus strand of NZ_CP136522.1, from coordinate 3,965,188 downwards.
ATGAAGGACGTAGTAACTTGCGAAAAGCGTTGGCGAGCTAGTAACAAGCATTTGAGCTAACGATGTCCGAATGGGGAAACCCACATGCATAAGCATGTATCACAACATGAATACATAGTGTTGTGAGGCAAACCCGGGGAACTGAAACATCTAAGTACCCGGAGGAAAAGAAATCAACCGAGATTCCCCTAGTAGCGGCGAGCGAACGGGGATTAGCCCTTAAGCGTAGAGGGTGTTAGTGGAATGTGTTGGAAAGCACAGCGGCACAGGGTGATAGCCCCGTACATGAAAACTAACTTTACGTGAAAACGAGTAGGACGGGACACGTGACATCTTGTCTGAATATGGGGGGACCATCCTCCAAGGCTAAATACTCCTGACTGACCGATAGTGAACCAGTACCGTGAGGGAAAGGCGAAAAGAACCCCTGTGAGGGGAGTGAAATAGAACCTGAAACCGTATACGTACAAGCAGTGGGAGCGGTTCTTGAGACCGTGACTGCGTACCTTTTGTATAATGGGTCAGCGACTTACATTTTGTAGCGAGGTTAAGCGAATAGCGGAGCCGTAGGGAAACCGAGTGTTAACTGCGCGTTTAGTTGCAAGGTGTAGACCCGAAACCCGGTGATCTAGCCATGGGCAGGTTGAAGGTTGAGTAACATCAACTGGAGGACCGAACCGACTTATGTTGAAAAATGAGCGGATGACTTGTGGCTGGGGGTGAAAGGCCAATCAAACCGGGAGATATCTGGTTCTCCTCGAAAGCTATTTAGGTAGCGCCTCGAGCGAATACCATTGGGGGTAGAGCACTGTTAAGGCTAGGGGGTCATCCCGACTTACCAACCCTTTGCAAACTCCGAATACCAATGAGTACTACTCGGGAGACACACGGCGGGTGCTAACGTCCGTCGTGAAAAGGGAAACAACCCAGACCATCAGCTAAGGTCCCAAAGTTATTGCTAAGTGGGAAACGATGTGGGAAGGCTTAGACAGCTAGGATGTTGGCTTAGAAGCAGCCATCATTTAAAGAAAGCGTAATAGCTCACTAGTCGAGTCGGCCTGCGCGGAAGATTTAACGGGGCTAAGCAATACACCGAAGCTATGGGTTTGCTAGTTTACTAGCAAGCGGTAGAGGAGCGTTCTGTAAGCCGTTGAAGGTGAAGGGGTAACCCACACTGGAGGTATCAGAAGTGCGAATGCTGACATGAGTAACGATAAAGGGAGTGAAAAACTCCCTCGCCGAAAGACCAAGGGTTCCTGTCCAATGTTAATCAGGGCAGGGTGAGTCGACCCCTAAGGTGAGGCCGAAAGGCGTAATCGATGGGAAACAGGTTAATATTCCTGTACTTCTGCTAACTGCGATGGAGAGACGGAGAAGGCTAGGCTAGCGCGGCGTTGGTTGTCCGCGTTTAAGGTTGTAGGCTGTAAACTTAGGCAAATCCGGGTTTACTTAAGGCTGAGAGCTGATGACGAGTCACTAAGGTGATGAAGTAGTTGATGCCATGCTTCCAGGAAAATCTTCTAAGCTTCAGGTTAGTAGGAATCGTACCCCAAACCGACACAGGTGGTTGGGTAGAGAATACCAAGGCGCTTGAGAGAACTCGGCTGAAGGAACTAGGCAAAATGGTACCGTAACTTCGGGAGAAGGTACGCTGCCGACGGTGATGGAACTTGCTTCCTAAGCTGTTGGCAGTCGCAGATACCAGGTGGCTGCAACTGTTTATCAAAAACACAGTACTGTGCAAACTCGCAAGAGGAAGTATACGGTATGACGCCTGCCCGGTGCCGGAAGGTTAATTGATTGGGTTATCTTCGGAGAAGCTCATGATCGAAGCCCCGGTAAACGGCGGCCGTAACTATAACGGTCCTAAGGTAGCGAAATTCCTTGTCGGGTAAGTTCCGACCTGCACGAATGGCGTAATGATGGCCACGCTGTCTCCAGCCGAGACTCAGTGAAGTTGAAATTGCGGTGAAGATGCCGTATACCCGCGGCTAGACGGAAAGACCCCGTGCACCTTTACTATAGCTTGGCACTGAACATTGAACCTACATGTGTAGGATAGGTGGGAGACTTTGAAGCAACGTCGCTAGATGTTGTGGAGTCGTCCTTGAAATACCACCCTTGTAGTTTTGATGTTCTAACCGCGGCCCCTGAATCGGGGTTCGGGACAGTGCCTGGTGGGTAGTTTGACTGGGGCGGTCTCCTCCCAAAGAGTAACGGAGGAGCACGAAGGTTGGCTAAGTACGGTCGGACATCGTACGGTTAGTGCAATGGCATAAGCCAGCTTAACTGCGAGACATACACGTCGAGCAGGTACGAAAGTAGGTCATAGTGATCCGGTGGTTCTGAATGGAAGGGCCATCGCTCAACGGATAAAAGGTACGCCGGGGATAACAGGCTGATACCGCCCAAGAGTTCATATCGACGGCGGTGTTTGGCACCTCGATGTCGGCTCATCACATCCTGGGGCTGAAGTCGGTCCCAAGGGTATGGCTGTTCGCCATTTAAAGTGGTACGCGAGCTGGGTTCAGAACGTCGTGAGACAGTTCGGTCCCTATCTGCCGTGGGCGTTGGATGATTGAAGGAAGCTGCTCCTAGTACGAGAGGACCGGAGTGGACGAACCGCTGGTGTTCGGGTTGTTATGCCAATAGCATTGCCCGGTAGCTACGTTCGGAATCGATAACCGCTGAAAGCATCTAAGCGGGAAGCGAGTCCTAAGATGAGTCATCCCTAGGAATTTAATTCCTCTAAAGAGCCGTTCGAGACTAGGACGTTGATAGGCAGGGTGTGTAAGCGTTGTGAGGCGTTGAGCTAACCTGTACTAATGACTCGTGAGGCTTAACCATACAACCCTGATGGGTTTTGTATGAGACTGATGTTTTTACAGTATCAGAATTAGAAGCACTTAATGTTGTGTGACTCAATAATAGATTTCAGTTTACTTGCGTAAGCGAGTAACAGCTTTTCAAATTTCCCAAATTTGTCTGGAGACCATAGAGCTGTGGTACCACCTGATCCCATTCCGAACTCAGAAGTGAAACGCAGTATCGCCGATGGTAGTGTGGGGTTTCCCCATGTGAGAGTAGGTCATTTCCAGGCGCCTAATAAGTGAAGAGCCCGCTACGCTGTAGCGGGCTTTTTTACGTCTGCGATTTATGGATTTGAACCATTTTTAAGCCGTTCAGGTTTATCAGTATCATCGATAAAGGTTAAACAAGAGGTCATCATCTAATCTCGCTCGCTTCCATATTAAAATGATTAAGATTCAGTTGCACCGATGTTGGCGGCTTGCAGTAACGCCAAAACCATCATCTTATTTAACCCTCAATAAAAGTGTAAAAACTACAACGTCCGCTACATTGTTTGTTGATATAGGCAGCTCTTAAAATTATCGTTACCAATACCAATACCAATACCAATACCAATACCAATACCAATACCAATACCAATACCAATACCAATACCAATACCAATACCAATACCAATACCAATACCCTTGCAACATCATTTCGGTTCTATCCATCAATGCCTCAACCTGGCCTTGTTAAGCAGAATTCTTAATCTTGAGGGGAAAGCGAGTAAGTTTTTCTGGTCATTGAAGAGTTTTGAGATATATACCACCTCGCCGAAACAAGCCTCGAAGCGCATCAACATCAATATAGACATGTTGTCAGCATCGCTTTAGACATATTTATCAGAGTCATGCCAGTCCATACCACTCATTCATGCGGGGACATTAACTCCAGAACTCGAGGTTTTAGCATAATTAATTCCATTAGAATTTGTGAAAGTGACTGCTAGGTGGTTGCGGTGAAGAGGTCATGACTAGCACCGCTAAAGGGGATGGATTTATCGGATAAAAATAAAGCGTAAATTAATCCGTTATAGGGCGTGCAAGTTGCTCATTATGGGCTAAGATTTATATCCCACCGAGTGATGCACTGACAGGCTTATTGAATGTATGTGGATAACTCTGGGGGTAAGTGGTGCGTAGGGTGTGTTGTAACTGTGCCTTTTAAAAAAGGTTGTTTTAATTGATAAAAGCGCTTGCGCTTGCTCAGGAACTCCCTATAATGCGCATCCACTGACACGGCACAGCAGGCCAACTAACTTATCGCAAGGTAAGGTAGCACGGGACTTGCAGCAGTGTTAGAGGGTTAAATCTTCTCGAAGAATGAACCCAGGTGACAAGCGCTTAAAGGGCTTCTAGTTTTGGTTTTGATTAAGAAATCATCGCTTGAAAAACTTCTTAAAATAAGCACTTGACGCCGACACTGGAGAGTGTAGAATACGCCTCCTCAAGCCAACGACCTAGCGTCTTCGGCGAGACTTGAAAGATTAGTCTCACGCTCTTTAACAATATGACAAGCAAATCTGTGTGGGCACTCACAGGTGTTGAGTTATTCGAAATTGCTTCTTAGGAAGCAATCAAAAATATTTCTCAATGAACCACTGAGTGACCATAGCAATATGTAAACTTCGAAAGTCTTCGGGCTTTTGAAAAACAGTATAATTCATTGAGCCGCTTTGCTCTTAACCGAGTAAAGCAAAAAACTTTAATTGAAGAGTTTGATCATGGCTCAGATTGAACGCTGGCGGCAGGCCTAACACATGCAAGTCGAGCGGTAACACAAGGGAGCTTGCTCCTGAGGTGACGAGCGGCGGACGGGTGAGTAATGCCTAGGTATCTGCCCAGTCGAGGGGGATAACAGTTGGAAACGACTGCTAATACCGCATACGCCCTACGGGGGAAAGGAGGGGACCTTCGGGCCTTCCGCGATTGGATGAACCTAGGTGGGATTAGCTAGTTGGTAAGGTAATGGCTTACCAAGGCGACGATCCCTAGCTGGTCTGAGAGGATGATCAGCCACACTGGAACTGAGACACGGTCCAGACTCCTACGGGAGGCAGCAGTGGGGAATATTGCACAATGGGCGAAAGCCTGATGCAGCCATGCCGCGTGTATGAAGAAGGCCTTCGGGTTGTAAAGTACTTTCAGCGAGGAGGAAAGCTCAAGTGTTAATAGCACTTGGGTGTGACGTTACTCGCAGAAGAAGCACCGGCTAACTTCGTGCCAGCAGCCGCGGTAATACGAGGGGTGCAAGCGTTAATCGGAATTACTGGGCGTAAAGCGTACGCAGGCGGTTTGTTAAGCGAGATGTGAAAGCCCTGGGCTCAACCTAGGAACTGCATTTCGAACTGGCAAACTAGAGTCTTGTAGAGGGGGGTAGAATTTCAGGTGTAGCGGTGAAATGCGTAGAGATCTGAAGGAATACCGGTGGCGAAGGCGGCCCCCTGGACAAAGACTGACGCTCATGTACGAAAGCGTGGGGAGCAAACAGGATTAGATACCCTGGTAGTCCACGCCGTAAACGATGTCTACTCGGAATTTGGTGTCTTGAACACTGGGTTCTCAAGCTAACGCATTAAGTAGACCGCCTGGGGAGTACGGCCGCAAGGTTAAAACTCAAATGAATTGACGGGGGCCCGCACAAGCGGTGGAGCATGTGGTTTAATTCGATGCAACGCGAAGAACCTTACCTACTCTTGACATCCAGAGAATTCGCTAGAGATAGCTTAGTGCCTTCGGGAACTCTGAGACAGGTGCTGCATGGCTGTCGTCAGCTCGTGTTGTGAAATGTTGGGTTAAGTCCCGCAACGAGCGCAACCCTTATCCTTATTTGCCAGCACGTAATGGTGGGAACTTTAGGGAGACTGCCGGTGATAAACCGGAGGAAGGTGGGGACGACGTCAAGTCATCATGGCCCTTACGAGTAGGGCTACACACGTGCTACAATGGTCGGTACAGAGGGTTGCGAAGCCGCGAGGTGGAGCTAATCTCATAAAGCCGGTCGTAGTCCGGATCGGAGTCTGCAACTCGACTCCGTGAAGTCGGAATCGCTAGTAATCGTGGATCAGAATGCCACGGTGAATACGTTCCCGGGCCTTGTACACACCGCCCGTCACACCATGGGAGTGGGCTGCACCAGAAGTAGATAGCTTAACCTTCGGGAGGGCGTTTACCACGGTGTGGTTCATGACTGGGGTGAAGTCGTAACAAGGTAGCCCTAGGGGAACCTGGGGCTGGATCACCTCCTTACCTATACGACTAACTCGCATCTGAAGTATGCAAATACGTTTGAGTGTTCACACAGATTGCTTGTTCTCCTCTTTATAGAGGTGAGCGACAAAATATCCTGCCAAGTTGCAGTGATATCGTTCTTTAAAAATTTGGAAAGCTGATAGTGTTAACGTGAAAGGGACAGCGATTACGATTATTCGTGTTGTTGTTTATAGCGTTAATGCGAAATTAAAAAATTGAGTTCTAAACACTTAAACATTAAGTGTCTTGGCTTATTGCTTAACGGCAATGAGTTAAAAATTCTAATTTTGGCGAAAGTAGAAACCATTAGTTACGATACGACTGTTTTGAGCTTACCCGCTTAAAACAACGAGTATTTCTCATAGAGACTTATTTGGGTTGTATGGTTAAGTGACTAAGCGTATATGGTGGATGCCTTGGCAGTCAGAGGCGATGAAGGACGTAGTAACTTGCGAAAAGCGTTGGCGAGCTAGTAACAAGCATTTGAGCTAACGATGTCCGAATGGGGAAACCCACATGCATAAGCATGTATCACAACATGAATACATAGTGTTGTGAGGCAAACCCGGGGAACTGAAACATCTAAGTACCCGGAGGAAAAGAAATCAACCGAGATTCCCCTAGTAGCGGCGAGCGAACGGGGATTAGCCCTTAAGCGTAGAGGGTGTTAGTGGAATGTGTTGGAAAGCACAGCGGCACAGGGTGATAGCCCCGTACATGAAAACTAACTTTACGTGAAAACGAGTAGGACGGGACACGTGACATCTTGTCTGAATATGGGGGGACCATCCTCCAAGGCTAAATACTCCTGACTGACCGATAGTGAACCAGTACCGTGAGGGAAAGGCGAAAAGAACCCCTGTGAGGGGAGTGAAATAGAACCTGAAACCGTATACGTACAAGCAGTGGGAGCGGTTCTTGAGACCGTGACTGCGTACCTTTTGTATAATGGGTCAGCGACTTACATTTTGTAGCGAGGTTAAGCGAATAGCGGAGCCGTAGGGAAACCGAGTGTTAACTGCGCGTTTAGTTGCAAGGTGTAGACCCGAAACCCGGTGATCTAGCCATGGGCAGGTTGAAGGTTGAGTAACATCAACTGGAGGACCGAACCGACTTATGTTGAAAAATGAGCGGATGACTTGTGGCTGGGGGTGAAAGGCCAATCAAACCGGGAGATATCTGGTTCTCCTCGAAAGCTATTTAGGTAGCGCCTCGAGCGAATACCATTGGGGGTAGAGCACTGTTAAGGCTAGGGGGTCATCCCGACTTACCAACCCTTTGCAAACTCCGAATACCAATGAGTACTACTCGGGAGACACACGGCGGGTGCTAACGTCCGTCGTGAAAAGGGAAACAACCCAGACCATCAGCTAAGGTCCCAAAGTTATTGCTAAGTGGGAAACGATGTGGGAAGGCTTAGACAGCTAGGATGTTGGCTTAGAAGCAGCCATCATTTAAAGAAAGCGTAATAGCTCACTAGTCGAGTCGGCCTGCGCGGAAGATTTAACGGGGCTAAGCAATACACCGAAGCTATGGGTTTGCTAGTTTACTAGCAAGCGGTAGAGGAGCGTTCTGTAAGCCGTTGAAGGTGAAGGGGTAACCCACACTGGAGGTATCAGAAGTGCGAATGCTGACATGAGTAACGATAAAGGGAGTGAAAAACTCCCTCGCCGAAAGACCAAGGGTTCCTGTCCAATGTTAATCAGGGCAGGGTGAGTCGACCCCTAAGGTGAGGCCGAAAGGCGTAATCGATGGGAAACAGGTTAATATTCCTGTACTTCTGCTAACTGCGATGGAGAGACGGAGAAGGCTAGGCTAGCGCGGCGTTGGTTGTCCGCGTTTAAGGTTGTAGGCTGTAAACTTAGGCAAATCCGGGTTTACTTAAGGCTGAGAGCTGATGACGAGTCACTAAGGTGATGAAGTAGTTGATGCCATGCTTCCAGGAAAATCTTCTAAGCTTCAGGTTAGTAGGAATCGTACCCCAAACCGACACAGGTGGTTGGGTAGAGAATACCAAGGCGCTTGAGAGAACTCGGCTGAAGGAACTAGGCAAAATGGTACCGTAACTTCGGGAGAAGGTACGCTGCCGACGGTGATGGAACTTGCTTCCTAAGCTGTTGGCAGTCGCAGATACCAGGTGGCTGCAACTGTTTATCAAAAACACAGTACTGTGCAAACTCGCAAGAGGAAGTATACGGTATGACGCCTGCCCGGTGCCGGAAGGTTAATTGATTGGGTTATCTTCGGAGAAGCTCATGATCGAAGCCCCGGTAAACGGCGGCCGTAACTATAACGGTCCTAAGGTAGCGAAATTCCTTGTCGGGTAAGTTCCGACCTGCACGAATGGCGTAATGATGGCCACGCTGTCTCCAGCCGAGACTCAGTGAAGTTGAAATTGCGGTGAAGATGCCGTATACCCGCGGCTAGACGGAAAGACCCCGTGCACCTTTACTATAGCTTGGCACTGAACATTGAACCTACATGTGTAGGATAGGTGGGAGACTTTGAAGCAACGTCGCTAGATGTTGTGGAGTCGTCCTTGAAATACCACCCTTGTAGTTTTGATGTTCTAACCGCGGCCCCTGAATCGGGGTTCGGGACAGTGCCTGGTGGGTAGTTTGACTGGGGCGGTCTCCTCCCAAAGAGTAACGGAGGAGCACGAAGGTTGGCTAAGTACGGTCGGACATCGTACGGTTAGTGCAATGGCATAAGCCAGCTTAACTGCGAGACATACACGTCGAGCAGGTACGAAAGTAGGTCATAGTGATCCGGTGGTTCTGAATGGAAGGGCCATCGCTCAACGGATAAAAGGTACGCCGGGGATAACAGGCTGATACCGCCCAAGAGTTCATATCGACGGCGGTGTTTGGCACCTCGATGTCGGCTCATCACATCCTGGGGCTGAAGTCGGTCCCAAGGGTATGGCTGTTCGCCATTTAAAGTGGTACGCGAGCTGGGTTCAGAACGTCGTGAGACAGTTCGGTCCCTATCTGCCGTGGGCGTTGGATGATTGAAGGAAGCTGCTCCTAGTACGAGAGGACCGGAGTGGACGAACCGCTGGTGTTCGGGTTGTTATGCCAATAGCATTGCCCGGTAGCTACGTTCGGAATCGATAACCGCTGAAAGCATCTAAGCGGGAAGCGAGTCCTAAGATGAGTCATCCCTAGGAATTTAATTCCTCTAAAGAGCCGTTCGAGACTAGGACGTTGATAGGCAGGGTGTGTAAGCGTTGTGAGGCGTTGAGCTAACCTGTACTAATGACTCGTGAGGCTTAACCATACAACCCTGATGGGTTTTGTATGAGACTGATGTTTTTACAGTATCAGAATTAGAAGCACTTAATGTTGTGTGACTCAATAATAGATTTCAGTTTACTTGCGTAAGCGAGTAACAGCTTTTCAAATTTCCCAAATTTGTCTGGAGACCATAGAGCTGTGGTACCACCTGATCCCATTCCGAACTCAGAAGTGAAACGCAGTATCGCCGATGGTAGTGTGGGGTTTCCCCATGTGAGAGTAGGTCATTTCCAGGCGCCTAATAAGTGAAGAGCCCGCTACGCTGTAGCGGGCTTTTTTACGTCTGCGATTTATGGATTTGAACCATTTTTAAGCCGTTCAGGTTTATCAGTATCATCGATAAAGGTTAAACAAGAGGTCATCATCTAATCTCGCTCGCTTCCATATTAAAATGATTAAGATTCAGTTGCACCGATGTTGGCGGCTTGCAGTAACGCCAAAACCATCATCTTATTTAACCCTCAATAAAAGTGTAAAAACTACAACGTCCGCTACATTGTTTGTTGATATAGGCAGCTCTTAAAATTATCGTTACCAATACCAATACCAATACCAATACCAATACCAATACCAATACCAATACCAATACCAATACCAATACCAATACCAATACCAATACCAATACCAATACCCTTGCAACATCATTTCGGTTCTATCCATCAATGCCTCAACCTGGCCTTGTTAAGCAGAATTCTTAATCTTGAGGGGAAAGCGAGTAAGTTTTTCTGGTCATTGAAGAGTTTTGAGATATATACCACCTCGCCGAAACAAGCCTCGAAGCGCATCAACATCAATATAGACATGTTGTCAGCATCGCTTTAGACATATTTATCAGAGTCATGCCAGTCCATACCACTCATTCATGCGGGGACATTAACTCCAGAACTCGAGGTTTTAGCATAATTAATTCCATTAGAATTTGTGAAAGTGACTGCTAGGTGGTTGCGGTGAAGAGGTCATGACTAGCACCGCTAAAGGGGATGGATTTATCGGATAAAAATAAAGCGTAAATTAATCCGTTATAGGGCGTGCAAGTTGCTCATTATGGGCTAAGATTTATATCCCACCGAGTGATGCACTGACAGGCTTATTGAATGTATGTGGATAACTCTGGGGGTAAGTGGTGCGTAGGGTGTGTTGTAACTGTGCCTTTTAAAAAAGGTTGTTTTAATTGATAAAAGCGCTTGCGCTTGCTCAGGAACTCCCTATAATGCGCATCCACTGACACGGCACAGCAGGCCAACTAACTTATCGCAAGGTAAGGTAGCACGGGACTTGCAGCAGTGTTAGAGGGTTAAATCTTCTCGAAGAATGAACCCAGGTGACAAGCGCTTAAAGGGCTTCTAGTTTTGGTTTTGATTAAGAAATCATCGCTTGAAAAACTTCTTAAAATAAGCACTTGACGCCGACACTGGAGAGTGTAGAATACGCCTCCTCAAGCCAACGACCTAGCGTCTTCGGCGAGACTTGAAAGATTAGTCTCACGCTCTTTAACAATATGACAAGCAAATCTGTGTGGGCACTCACAGGTGTTGAGTTATTCGAAATTGCTTCTTAGGAAGCAATCAAAAATATTTCTCAATGAACCACTGAGTGACCATAGCAATATGTAAACTTCGAAAGTCTTCGGGCTTTTGAAAAACAGTATAATTCATTGAGCCGCTTTGCTCTTAACCGAGTAAAGCAAAAAACTTTAATTGAAGAGTTTGATCATGGCTCAGATTGAACGCTGGCGGCAGGCCTAACACATGCAAGTCGAGCGGTAACACAAGGGAGCTTGCTCCTGAGGTGACGAGCGGCGGACGGGTGAGTAATGCCTAGGTATCTGCCCAGTCGAGGGGGATAACAGTTGGAAACGACTGCTAATACCGCATACGCCCTACGGGGGAAAGGAGGGGACCTTCGGGCCTTCCGCGATTGGATGAACCTAGGTGGGATTAGCTAGTTGGTAAGGTAATGGCTTACCAAGGCGACGATCCCTAGCTGGTCTGAGAGGATGATCAGCCACACTGGAACTGAGACACGGTCCAGACTCCTACGGGAGGCAGCAGTGGGGAATATTGCACAATGGGCGAAAGCCTGATGCAGCCATGCCGCGTGTATGAAGAAGGCCTTCGGGTTGTAAAGTACTTTCAGCGAGGAGGAAAGCTCAAGTGTTAATAGCACTTGGGTGTGACGTTACTCGCAGAAGAAGCACCGGCTAACTTCGTGCCAGCAGCCGCGGTAATACGAGGGGTGCAAGCGTTAATCGGAATTACTGGGCGTAAAGCGTACGCAGGCGGTTTGTTAAGCGAGATGTGAAAGCCCTGGGCTCAACCTAGGAACTGCATTTCGAACTGGCAAACTAGAGTCTTGTAGAGGGGGGTAGAATTTCAGGTGTAGCGGTGAAATGCGTAGAGATCTGAAGGAATACCGGTGGCGAAGGCGGCCCCCTGGACAAAGACTGACGCTCATGTACGAAAGCGTGGGGAGCAAACAGGATTAGATACCCTGGTAGTCCACGCCGTAAACGATGTCTACTCGGAATTTGGTGTCTTGAACACTGGGTTCTCAAGCTAACGCATTAAGTAGACCGCCTGGGGAGTACGGCCGCAAGGTTAAAACTCAAATGAATTGACGGGGGCCCGCACAAGCGGTGGAGCATGTGGTTTAATTCGATGCAACGCGAAGAACCTTACCTACTCTTGACATCCAGAGAATTCGCTAGAGATAGCTTAGTGCCTTCGGGAACTCTGAGACAGGTGCTGCATGGCTGTCGTCAGCTCGTGTTGTGAAATGTTGGGTTAAGTCCCGCAACGAGCGCAACCCTTATCCTTATTTGCCAGCACGTAATGGTGGGAACTTTAGGGAGACTGCCGGTGATAAACCGGAGGAAGGTGGGGACGACGTCAAGTCATCATGGCCCTTACGAGTAGGGCTACACACGTGCTACAATGGTCGGTACAGAGGGTTGCGAAGCCGCGAGGTGGAGCTAATCTCATAAAGCCGGTCGTAGTCCGGATCGGAGTCTGCAACTCGACTCCGTGAAGTCGGAATCGCTAGTAATCGTGGATCAGAATGCCACGGTGAATACGTTCCCGGGCCTTGTACACACCGCCCGTCACACCATGGGAGTGGGCTGCACCAGAAGTAGATAGCTTAACCTTCGGGAGGGCGTTTACCACGGTGTGGTTCATGACTGGGGTGAAGTCGTAACAAGGTAGCCCTAGGGGAACCTGGGGCTGGATCACCTCCTTACCTATACGACTAACTCGCATCTGAAGTATGCAAATACGTTTGAGTGTTCACACAGATTGCTTGTTCTCCTCTTTATAGAGGTGAGCGACAAAATATCCTGCCAAGTTGCAGTGATATCGTTCTTTAAAAATTTGGAAAGCTGATAGTGTTAACGTGAAAGGGACAGCGATTACGATTATTCGTGTTGTTGTTTATAGCGTTAATGCGAAATTAAAAAATTGAGTTCTAAACACTTAAACATTAAGTGTCTTGGCTTATTGCTTAACGGCAATGAGTTAAAAATTCTAATTTTGGCGAAAGTAGAAACCATTAGTTACGATACGACTGTTTTGAGCTTACCCGCTTAAAACAACGAGTATTTCTCATAGAGACTTATTTGGGTTGTATGGTTAAGTGACTAAGCGTATATGGTGGATGCCTTGGCAGTCAGAGGCGATGAAGGACGTAGTAACTTGCGAAAAGCGTTGGCGAGCTAGTAACAAGCATTTGAGCTAACGATGTCCGAATGGGGAAACCCACATGCATAAGCATGTATCACAACATGAATACATAGTGTTGTGAGGCAAACCCGGGGAACTGAAACATCTAAGTACCCGGAGGAAAAGAAATCAACCGAGATTCCCCTAGTAGCGGCGAGCGAACGGGGATTAGCCCTTAAGCGTAGAGGGTGTTAGTGGAATGTGTTGGAAAGCACAGCGGCACAGGGTGATAGCCCCGTACATGAAAACTAACTTTACGTGAAAACGAGTAGGACGGGACACGTGACATCTTGTCTGAATATGGGGGGACCATCCTCCAAGGCTAAATACTCCTGACTGACCGATAGTGAACCAGTACCGTGAGGGAAAGGCGAAAAGAACCCCTGTGAGGGGAGTGAAATAGAACCTGAAACCGTATACGTACAAGCAGTGGGAGCGGTTCTTGAGACCGTGACTGCGTACCTTTTGTATAATGGGTCAGCGACTTACATTTTGTAGCGAGGTTAAGCGAATAGCGGAGCCGTAGGGAAACCGAGTGTTAACTGCGCGTTTAGTTGCAAGGTGTAGACCCGAAACCCGGTGATCTAGCCATGGGCAGGTTGAAGGTTGAGTAACATCAACTGGAGGACCGAACCGACTTATGTTGAAAAATGAGCGGATGACTTGTGGCTGGGGGTGAAAGGCCAATCAAACCGGGAGATATCTGGTTCTCCTCGAAAGCTATTTAGGTAGCGCCTCGAGCGAATACCATTGGGGGTAGAGCACTGTTAAGGCTAGGGGGTCATCCCGACTTACCAACCCTTTGCAAACTCCGAATACCAATGAGTACTACTCGGGAGACACACGGCGGGTGCTAACGTCCGTCGTGAAAAGGGAAACAACCCAGACCATCAGCTAAGGTCCCAAAGTTATTGCTAAGTGGGAAACGATGTGGGAAGGCTTAGACAGCTAGGATGTTGGCTTAGAAGCAGCCATCATTTAAAGAAAGCGTAATAGCTCACTAGTCGAGTCGGCCTGCGCGGAAGATTTAACGGGGCTAAGCAATACACCGAAGCTATGGGTTTGCTAGTTTACTAGCAAGCGGTAGAGGAGCGTTCTGTAAGCCGTTGAAGGTGAAGGGGTAACCCACACTGGAGGTATCAGAAGTGCGAATGCTGACATGAGTAACGATAAAGGGAGTGAAAAACTCCCTCGCCGAAAGACCAAGGGTTCCTGTCCAATGTTAATCAGGGCAGGGTGAGTCGACCCCTAAGGTGAGGCCGAAAGGCGTAATCGATGGGAAACAGGTTAATATTCCTGTACTTCTGCTAACTGCGATGGAGAGACGGAGAAGGCTAGGCTAGCGCGGCGTTGGTTGTCCGCGTTTAAGGTTGTAGGCTGTAAACTTAGGCAAATCCGGGTTTACTTAAGGCTGAGAGCTGATGACGAGTCACTAAGGTGATGAAGTAGTTGATGCCATGCTTCCAGGAAAATCTTCTAAGCTTCAGGTTAGTAGGAATCGTACCCCAAACCGACACAGGTGGTTGGGTAGAGAATACCAAGGCGCTTGAGAGAACTCGGCTGAAGGAACTAGGCAAAATGGTACCGTAACTTCGGGAGAAGGTACGCTGCCGACGGTGATGGAACTTGCTTCCTAAGCTGTTGGCAGTCGCAGATACCAGGTGGCTGCAACTGTTTATCAAAAACACAGTACTGTGCAAACTCGCAAGAGGAAGTATACGGTATGACGCCTGCCCGGTGCCGGAAGGTTAATTGATTGGGTTATCTTCGGAGAAGCTCATGATCGAAGCCCCGGTAAACGGCGGCCGTAACTATAACGGTCCTAAGGTAGCGAAATTCCTTGTCGGGTAAGTTCCGACCTGCACGAATGGCGTAATGATGGCCACGCTGTCTCCAGCCGAGACTCAGTGAAGTTGAAATTGCGGTGAAGATGCCGTATACCCGCGGCTAGACGGAAAGACCCCGTGCACCTTTACTATAGCTTGGCACTGAACATTGAACCTACATGTGTAGGATAGGTGGGAGACTTTGAAGCAACGTCGCTAGATGTTGTGGAGTCGTCCTTGAAATACCACCCTTGTAGTTTTGATGTTCTAACCGCGGCCCCTGAATCGGGGTTCGGGACAGTGCCTGGTGGGTAGTTTGACTGGGGCGGTCTCCTCCCAAAGAGTAACGGAGGAGCACGAAGGTTGGCTAAGTACGGTCGGACATCGTACGGTTAGTGCAATGGCATAAGCCAGCTTAACTGCGAGACATACACGTCGAGCAGGTACGAAAGTAGGTCATAGTGATCCGGTGGTTCTGAATGGAAGGGCCATCGCTCAACGGATAAAAGGTACGCCGGGGATAACAGGCTGATACCGCCCAAGAGTTCATATCGACGGCGGTGTTTGGCACCTCGATGTCGGCTCATCACATCCTGGGGCTGAAGTCGGTCCCAAGGGTATGGCTGTTCGCCATTTAAAGTGGTACGCGAGCTGGGTTCAGAACGTCGTGAGACAGTTCGGTCCCTATCTGCCGTGGGCGTTGGATGATTGAAGGAAGCTGCTCCTAGTACGAGAGGACCGGAGTGGACGAACCGCTGGTGTTCGGGTTGTTATGCCAATAGCATTGCCCGGTAGCTACGTTCGGAATCGATAACCGCTGAAAGCATCTAAGCGGGAAGCGAGTCCTAAGATGAGTCATCCCTAGGAATTTAATTCCTCTAAAGAGCCGTTCGAGACTAGGACGTTGATAGGCAGGGTGTGTAAGCGTTGTGAGGCGTTGAGCTAACCTGTACTAATGACTCGTGAGGCTTAACCATACAACCCTGATGGGTTTTGTATGAGACTGATGTTTTTACAGTATCAGAATTAGAAGCACTTAATGTTGTGTGACTCAATAATAGATTTCAGTTTACTTGCGTAAGCGAGTAACAGCTTTTCAAATTTCCCAAATTTGTCTGGAGACCATAGAGCTGTGGTACCACCTGATCCCATTCCGAACTCAGAAGTGAAACGCAGTATCGCCGATGGTAGTGTGGGGTTTCCCCATGTGAGAGTAGGTCATTTCCAGGCGCCTAATAAGTGAAGAGCCCGCTACGCTGTAGCGGGCTTTTTTACGTCTGCGATTTATGGATTTGAACCATTTTTAAGCCGTTCAGGTTTATCAGTGTCATCGATAAAGGCTAAAGAAAGTCGTGTGGCCGCTATGCCCATGCGAGAGTCGGTCATTCTCAGGCGTCTAATAAGTGAAGAGCCCGCTACGTTGTAGCGGGCTTTTTTACGTCTACGATTTATGGCTTGGGCTGCTTTAGGCTGCTGTATTAATAGGTTAGCGCTCTACATTCTAGTGCTTTAAGCTCGAAACAAAGCCGTGTGGCCGCTATGCCCATGTGGGAGTAGGATATTTTCAGGCGCCTAATAAGTGAAGAGCCCGCTACGCTGTAGCGGGCTTTTTTACGTCTGCGATTTATGGCTTGGCTGCTTTAGGTTGCTGTATTAATAGATTAGCGCTCTACATTCTAGTGCTCTAAACTCAAAACCAAGTCGTGTGGCCGCTATGCCCATGTGAGAGTCGGTCACTTCGAAGCGCCGGTTCAGTATCAAAACTCTCGACTAGACTATTTAGTGGGTTTTCACATCTTCGGTTTATGGCATGAGCCATTTTCAAGCCGTTCAGGCTTATCAGTATCATCGATAAAGGCTGAACAAGTAGCCATCATCTAATCTCGCTCGCTTCCATATTAAAATGATTAAGCTTCAGTCGCACCGATGTTAGCGGCTTGCAGTAACGCAAAAACCATCTTCTTATTTAACCCTCAATAAAAGTGTAAAAACTACAACGTCCGCTACATTGTTTGACGATATGGATTGGGTTACTTATTTGTGGAGTGCTCTTCAAATATTGTTCCTAATACCAATACCCTTGCAGAATCATTGCGGTTCTATCCATCAACGCCTCAATCTAGCCTTGTTAAGCAGAATTCTTAATGTTGAGGGGTTCATAGGTAAAGGCTCTGAGGAATCGTTCAAGCCCTCAGATACTTTTTTGGATGTAATCTACTGTATGCTTGATTTGTGCTGTGGTAGATGCTGATGTGGTCGATATGTAGCGCTTTTCAAAGGCGTTTTTAAGCCGGCTATTTCAAAACGGTGGCATAAGTCTTTATAAAGGTTGATAAGCTCACCACAGTGCAATGAGCTTACTTAAAATGTGTTGTTTAGTTATTGGTTCGACGCGAACATAATTTGTAGGTTTATGGCTATATGGGTTGTTATGAGCCTTGGTAGTCTATTTGACGCCACGCTTCATAGCTTATGATTGCAACTGCGTTTGATAAGTTGAGGCTACGGCTTGTCGACATCATTGGAATACGTAGACGTTGTTCAGTTGGGGTGGCGTCAATAATATCTGCAGGAAGCCCCCTACTTTCTGGCCCGAAAAGTAACACATCATCTTTTTTGAAGCTGAGCTCTGAATGGGGGCGACTCCCCTTTGTTGTGCACGCCATTATTCGCTTGCCTTGCATAGCATTAAGGAATGATTCGAAGTCTTTGTGGTGAGTTACATTGGCCAAATCAGCATAATCAAGTCCAGCTCGACGAAGTTTTTTATCTTCTAGATCAAAACCCAAGGGTTCAATTAAGTGCAGCTTACAACCGTTATTAGCAATTAATCTGATTATATTACCGGTGTTTGGGGCTATTTCTGGTTCGTAAAGCGCGATATGAAACATGTTGGGTTACCTAAAGATATATGAGCTGAGATTAAATTAACCTGCAATATAGAGCTGTATACTTTCATGTAAGTATCACTCAATGAAAAGTCATTATACGGCAAAAACCATGTTGCTGAAAATTGTTCTGTTGTGCGAGTAAAGCTGCTATGAACTGGGTTATAAACACCACTATTAGTTTGATATTGCATTGCTTCATATTTCTAAATAGTTATTCAGGTTGCTTTCTTTGTGCATGGATTTTCACGGGTAGACACGCTGCTGCGTGAGTTGTAATTTTATTATATTGTTCGCTAATGTTGCGCTGCTCAATGGCTTAAGGTGAGTTTTAATAGATAGCTATTGTTGACTTAAGTCACTGTACCGCTGTATGAATATGGCAGTTGCAGGCTCTAAGTTGGTATTTTTTCAAATTTCTGAAAAGGTTAACTTGAGTTTTTTTGGGGGGGGAGTTGTAGTTCATCTGGATTTAATCGAGCTTGTTGGAGCACACTCTTAGCTAAAGCTAACTAGCATTACAGATTATATATATGCGGCAGGCAAGACTAGGTTTTTGATGCCTCTGGCTTTAAGTGCATTTGCGAGCTGTAGCATGTCTACCTCAGTACAAGCTGGCCACTTTAGTCCATCGCCCGTTACACCGTGGTGCTGGAATGCATTTAGCTTTACGCGTACATCTGCAGGAAGTTGGTTTAAATAGTGGGCTACAGCGTCTATTTCTGTATCAAAGTCGCTTACCTGCGGTATATGTAGTAAGCGAACTTCATATAACTTCGCGTGATCTACTAGCATTTTTAAGGTGTTAAATATTCGATGGTTTTCGCGGCCGGTTATATATCGGTGGGTATCTTGTTGCCAAGCTTTAAGATCGATCATCGCGCCATGTATATAGGGAATAACTTGCTGCCAACCGCTGAGGCTAAGGCTACCATTGCTGTCGAGCATACAACTTAAGTGCGCCAAATCTGGGCTTGCTTGCACAGCTTTAAATAGCGAGATAATAAAGGGGAGTTGCAAACTTGCTTCGCCACCACTAACTGTAATGCCATTAATAAAGTGTACGTGAGAGCGTATCAGTTCGATAAGTTGTTGGACGTTATACCGCAATGTTTTGGGCGTCGATTGCTTAGGGCATACCGATAAGCAGGTGTCGCATTGGCTGCAGAGCGCTTTATTCCAAATGACCCTATTGCCACTGTTAACACTTACTAATGTTAGTGCGCTTTCTGGACACGTAGCCACGCAGTCACCACAACCATCACATAAATCTATCGTGTGTGGGTTGTGGCAATTTTTACAATTAAAATTACACCCTTGGAAAAAGATGACGAACCTGCTGCCAGGCCCATCAACACAAGAAAAGGGAATGATTTGATTAACCGTTGCGATTTTATTCAACTAGAGTCTCTGTGCATAACTTGGAGTGATCTCGTTGGCGATTACGCGAGGCTGCCGCTCTAAAGCTTGAGTGTTTAGCACCGCTTCAGCCCCGAGCCCGGTGGTATTGGTTCGTGAGCCTGATTCTTCAAATTTAGCTATGTCTGAAAGTTTCACCATGTAACCGGTTACACGGACCAAATCATTCGAAGCCACGTTGGCAGTAAATTCTCTGAAACCAAGTTTTAACGCACCTTTACAGAGCTGGAACATCGCCAGAGGGTTTGATTTTACCGTTTCATCTATCGTTAAAATGTCGCTGATCCCAGAGGTATAATATTGGTGGTGCTCAGCCAATGCTTTTATATGCGTAATAGGATCTGGTTCAGTACCGTAAGGAATGCGCACACCGGGCGTGACATTTTTATCTAGACTGATCCCGCCTTGAGAATGTAGCAATGCTCGGCCGTTATAACCGTAATCGACCGGCGTTGACTTGACGATGGAATCAAGAGTTTTTGATATTTTATGACCCAACTCATTTGCCGTTTGGTGGTGACCATAGTTTAGGTTGGTTTTATCGGTGCCCTGGCCGGATTTTTGAGTGTGTCCTTGCAGAATATCGACTGCTTCAGCCATGCCATAAATGCCGAACATGGGCGTAAAACGAGACTCCTCAATTAAGCCTTCTGTAACTAAAAAGCTGCTGAAAAAGTTAGATTCTTGATGTAAAAATCCACATCTTGCATTGATCAGCTCAAAAGTTAGCTGGCAATAGTGTGGTAAAACATTGTCAAAAAAATCACTAATGTTATTAGCCTTGAGTGCCAACTCTTTTAGGTTAAGTCTTACTAGTGTATTGGCACCACCTGCAAGTGGTAACGCATTATAACAACTAACAATACCAAAGCCTTTGTTGTCGAAAGTTTCGGCATGTAGTGGGTAGTTGGCAATGTGCGGTTTGCTACATTCACAAATATTTGTTGTTGCTATTTGTAGCAATTCATCTGGCGTGATTAGCGGGTCGTACATAAACGTAAGATTAGGGGCGACTTGCTTTAGCTCCGCATCAATTTTTAAAATCGTGCGGCAAACAATATTGTCAGTCGGGCCAATATTTACATGCATAAACGCATCTGGCAGGGTGCGGTCAAGCATGATCCAAAATAGCTTCAGTTTTCGGTAAAGGTATTCTTCACTAACGTTTTGGCAGAAAGGCAGTAAAATGTCATCAAGCTGGCCAAGGTATACTGGAATATTAGTGACCGATGGAACGTGGTGATAAATAATCGTAAGCGCATTTATTGCTTCATCTAAGTCCTGCGCTGGGCTTAGCTCTAGGTATGCCGAACCTTGTTGTAAGTATTTGGCATAATCAGGTAGTACATAGCGCGGCTTAAAAGGAGCGTGACCTTCAAAAATGTCGCAGATAACACCAGACTTCATTGCCTGCGTTACCGACTCAGAAACCTCAACATATGGCAAACTCGACTCAGCTTCTAGCGCTAAGTAGTTTGATTTTTGTTTTGGTGAAAGGGTTTTGTCCCGAGTGATTTTAGACAGTCTTTCTTGGAAGGTCATACTATAATATCCATTATTATTTTATGGGTACTATTTTAAACCTATTAGTGGGGTTCTTGTAGCGATAAGCTGACAAGATATTCATTCTATACTGTAAATTTTGTAAGGTAGATCGCGATTTATCAAAATGAATATAATAGCCAAACTGAACGATGTGCGAAATTTGGCTATTGATACGGTTTAAATTAGTGGTGCTACTTTAAAAGAATCCAACAGGGTTTGCATCGTAGCTTATCAGTAGGTTTTTAGTGTGTTGGTAGTGATCAAGCATCATTTTGTGGGTCTCTCGGCCAATGCCTGACTTTTTGTATCCACCAAAAGCTGCATGAGCAGGGTATGTGTGATAACAGTTTATCCAGACTCGGCCTGCTTGAATGCCACGTCCCATGCGCTGTGCGGCATTCATATCACGTGTCCATACTCCAGCACCTAAGCCAAATTGAGTGTCATTAGCTATAGCAAGTGCTTCAGCTTCATCTTTAAATGTGGTGACTGATATTACAGGGCCAAAAATTTCTTCTTGGAAGATCCGCATATCATTCGTTCCTTTTAAGATGGTGGGGCTAATATAGTAGCCTTGGCTTTGCTCGCCTTTTAATTTGCAAATATTGCCGCCAGTGAGTACTTTTGCCCCTTCATCTTTACCGATCTGTAGATAGCTTAAAATTTTGTCGAACTGCTCTAGTGACACCTGTGCGCCCACTTGTGTATCAACATCGAGTGGGTTGCTTTGTTTTATGGTTTTGCAGCGCTCAATGACTTTAGCCATAAACTTGTCGTAAATAGACTCCTGTACTAATGCGCGTGAAGGGCAGGTGCAAACCTCACCTTGGTTAAAGAAGGCTAATAGCATGCCTTCGACGGCTTTATCGAGGTACTCATCTTCATGATCCATTACATCGGCAAAATATACGTTGGGTGACTTGCCGCCTAACTCTACTGTGGATGGGATTAAAGACTCTGCAGCACATTTTAGAATATGGTGGCCGACTTCTGTTGAACCCGTAAAGGCCAATTTTGCAATGCGGCGACTGGTAGCAAGCGCTTGCCCTGCTTCAGCGCCATAGCCGTTGACGACATTGAGGATCCCTTTTGGCAGTAAATCTTCAATCAACTCTAGCATTACCAGAATAGATGCAGGAGTTTGCTCTGCTGGTTTAAGGATCACACAATTCCCCGCCGCAAGTGCAGGGGCAATTTTCCATGCGGCCATCAAAAGCGGGAAATTCCATGGAATGATTTGGCCTACAACTCCTAGCGGCTCTGGGAAGTGGTAGCTTACGGTGTCAGCGTCAATATCGGCAGCGCTACCTTCTTGGGCTCTAATGCACCCCGCAAAATAGCGAAAATGGTCGACCACTAATGGTAGGTCAGCCCCTAAAGTTTCGCGAACCGCCTTGCCGTTATCCCAAGTCTCGGCTACAGCCAGAGGTTCTAAGTGTTGCTCTATGCGATCGGCAATACGCAAGAGAATATTGGCGCGGTCTGTAACCGATGTTTTGCCCCAGTTATCTTTGGCGCGGTGAGCTGCATCTAATGCCAGCTCAATATCGTCGGCATCTGATCGGGGAATTTGACAAAAAATATTCCCGTCGACCGGTGATGGATTGTCAAAGTAACGGCCGTTTACGGGTTTAACCCATTCACCGTCAATAAAATTTTGATATTGAGATTTAAAATTAACAATGGCGTTGCTTGATCCTGGCTTACTATAAATCATACTAAATTCCCTGTACGTTTTCCGAGCGAGGCTTTAGCTTATTGGTAAAGTCATCATAGGGATATAAGCGTAAAGTCGACTAGTATATTAGGGGGCGCTTTAGTTATATTATGGCTTTATATTTTGTATGTCTTAGTCATTCCTATATCCATATGCGCTGGCTGCATTGTTTACATGCAAAATATGCAGTTCAGTCATAGTTGTTTATGGCCTATGCTTCTCTCACTTCGTTTAAATAGGAATTCATCATGTTCAATGCACTTGTTTTGACCCAAGAAGAAAAGCTCACTAAGGCCAACGTTTGCCAAATTTCAGAGTCAGATCTGCCCGATGGTGACGTGTTGGTTCAGGTGGCATGCTCGTCATTAAATTACAAAGATGGGTTAGCAGTGAGTGGTGCTGGGCGGATTATTCGCAATTTCCCTATGGTGCCAGGTATAGACTTTGCCGGTACGGTGCTTGAATCTCATGATGAGCGTTATAAAGCGGGTGATAAGGTTATTTTAACGGGTTGGGGCGTTGGTGAGAATCATTGGGGCGGCTTAGCTGAAAAAGCACGAGTTAAAGCAGATTGGTTAGTCCCAATGCCAAGCGATTGCGATGCAGCTAAAGCCATGCAAATTGGTACAGCAGGTTTAACAGCTATGTTGTGTGTACAGGCATTGCAGCAAGCTGGCATCAAGCCTAGTGATGGTGACGTTCTAGTGACGGGAGCCAGTGGTGGTGTTGGCAGCGTTGCGGTGACACTACTCGCACAGCTGGGCTATCGCGTAGTAGCGAGCTCTGGCCGTGTTGAGCAAAATGGCGCTTTATTGGCAACGTTAGGGGCGAGTGAAGTGATAGAGCGCAGCGTGCTTGACGTTGACGCCAGACCCTTAGAAAAACAACGATGGGCTGGTGTTATTGATACTGTCGGTAATAAAGTATTAGCTACCGCACTTGCGCAAATGCAGTATGGCGGCGTAGCTGCTATTTGTGGGCTTGCTGGTGGTTTTAAACTTCCGACAACAGTAATGCCATTTATTTTGCGCGGAGTAAACTTGCTCGGCATTGACTCTGTATCATGCCCGTTCGATAAGCGCCAACAGGCTTGGGACGAAGTGCTTAAATTATTGCCTGCAAGTTACTATCAAGATGCCTGTGAGGCGATTGGACTTACGCAAGTTCCTGAATTTGCACAGCGGATCATTAAAGGGCAAATTACCGGCCGAGTATTAGTTCAGCTGTAATTGGTTAAGTGTTGCAAGCCCAGTTAATGACTGGGCTTTTTTGTGGGCGTTTTTAATGCCTAGCATTAATAGCTAACAGTTTTGTTGCGACTGATTTAATAAATCTTGTGTGGCGGCACTAATCTCGCTTCGCAGCCATTGCTGTGCTTTGTCTTGTTCGCTACGAGAGTGCCAGAACAGCTTGTAATCAAGGCTCGGTAGTTTAAAGGGTAAGGCTTTAACGTTGAGGCCATGTCGCTGCGCTGCAATTTCTGCCATCCCCTCTGGCAAGGTGATAATCATAGGATGGGTTGATTGCAACGCAAGTGCTGTATCAAGGTGTGGCGTTCTGAGTAACTCAGTTCGTGCAGGGTATTGGCTTATCGCTGCATCGAGTAAGGCTTTTACACCATCACTGATTGCGATGGTGGCATGAGGGTAAGACAAATAATTATCAAGGGTTAGCTCAGTTTCAGCGAGCGGATGGTTAGGAGACAATAAACAACTTACCCCGACTTTGCCCAAAAAAATATGCTGTAAATTTTCGGCTTGGTCTATTGCTCGGCAGATCGCCATATCGGTTCCTTTAACGCTGAGTTGTGC
Organism: Shewanella youngdeokensis; assembly: GCF_033180165.1. Classification (GTDB taxonomy): domain Bacteria; phylum Pseudomonadota; class Gammaproteobacteria; order Enterobacterales; family Shewanellaceae; genus Shewanella; species Shewanella youngdeokensis. Next base: position 3,940,866 of record NZ_CP136522.1, on the reverse strand, counting down.
CTGTAGCTCTTGTTGTTGCACAGGGACAATTTCAAGTCGAATATTAGGGGCTTGCGCATATATTCTTGGCAAAATATACGGCACTAAAGCTTGCATGGCATAGTCGGTTACTGCGACACAATAGTGTTGTTCACACTCAAATGGATTAAAGGCTTTTGGTGTTAGCAAGTTTATCAGTTGGCCCGTAGGTTGTTGTAATTGCCGGTAGCAATCGAGTGCAAACTGGGTTGGCACCAGGCGTTGACCTACGCGTGAAAATAATGGGTCGTCTAGCATCTCCCTCAACCGAGCTAGAATTCGACTCGTGGCCGACTGGCTTAAATGCAGGCGTTTGGCCGCGAGTGTTACGCTGCGCTCCTCTACCAGTATTTGTAGGGCGATTAACAGGCTTAAATCTTGGCGGTAGATCTCTTCTAATTCCATAATAATCGTATACCTAGCTTATGCTGTTGCTCAGTCGTAGAGGTATAATAATGGCATAAAAGCATAGCACTCAATAATGTTCTATTTCAGTAATTGTAAGGCGTTAATGCTCTGTGGGCATAATTTGGTGCGTACCATTACGTCACTTTTAGATGCTTACTGCAATGGGTCTTATTTTTGTACAAACTAAAGTTGTTTATTCGTCCTTGCATAAACAAGGTGTTAGTCGCTAAGTTGCTGGTTGTATTAGTTTTGTGGCTGGCGCCAAAGTGGCCGTTCATTATTTGGAATGCATTCCAAAGTCTTCCCCAAGTAGTAAAAAACCTAAACGTTAGACCTAAACTGCAGTTTTGGGTTGTTGTCATATTGTTTTAATTAAACACCCACTCAACGCCCGTTTTGGAACGGGTTCCAGCCATATCATTACTGCGTCTAATAAAACTAATAGGGTGATGACAGATGAGTAATAAAGATCTGCTAGGACGCCGCAATTTCATCAAAGGAATGGGAGCAGCCGCAGGGGTTGCTATGGCAGCACCAGCAATGGCCATTTCTGAAAAAGCGGATGGTGTTAAGTGGGACAAAGAAGTTGAAGTCCTTATTATTGGTTCGGGTTTTGCGGGACTTGCAGCGGCAATTGAAGCTACTCACAACGGCGCAAAAGATGTGCACATTTTTGAAAAAATGTCTTACTTCGGTGGTAACTCTGCCATTAACGGCGGTTTGTTTGCAGCACCTGGAACACCTATGCAGAAGCAGGAAGGTGTTAAAGATTCAGTTGAGCGTATGGTTAATGATCAGCTTAAATCTGGCCGTGGTATCGCCGATGAAGCGTTACTGCGTCATGTTGCAGAGCATGCCGTTGAAGCATTGCAAATGACGTTAGATGCAGGTTCGCAATATCACCCGTACCTACAACAGCTTGGTGGTCACTCGGTGGCTCGTACTTATCAAACTACGGTAAGTTGTGGCGCTGGCATTACTCAACCGTTACTTAATGAATGCCGTAAGCTTGGTGTAAATACTCATAACCGCGCTAAGTTTGAAGGTTTCTTAGTGGGTAAAAGGGGCGAAATAGTCGGCGTTAAAATGCGTGAGAACTATCACTTTGGTGAAGACCAACCGGGTAAAGTCAGCAATATTCGGGCAAAACGTGGCGTGATTATGGCGACTGGTGGTTTTGCGCAAAACGTTGATCTACGAATGGCACAAGATCCAACACTTACTTCAGAAGTGGGTTGTACTAATGCTCCAGGTGCTACCGGTGAAGGCATGTATGAGATGTTCCGTCTAGGTGCTATCCCAGTGCATTTAGCTCATATCCAATCTGGCCCTTGGGCATCACCAGATGAAGGTGGTTTTGGTTATGTGTCTAACTACTCTATTTACAATTTCCCTCATTCAATGGCGGTAAACCGTTTAACGGGCAAGCGGTTTATGAACGAGATCGCTGACCGTAAGACTCGTGCCGATGCTGAGCTTGCTTGCCGTGATGAGCAAGGTGAAGCGCTGCCGCCGATTTTGATCACGAGCTACAAAGACTCTAAGCAGCACCCCAATACTAAAAAAGTGATTAAGTACAACGTGGGTTGGAAATTTGATTCTGTCGAAGCGCTTGCTAAGCATTTTGATGTGCCATTGAAGCCACTTAAATCACAAATTGCTGAGTACAATGAGTACGTTAAATCAGGTGAAGATAAGCAATTTGGCAAGAATATGACCAAGGCTAAAGGCAAGTTCATCGAAGCGCCTTTCACTGTTGTAAGGCTGTGGCCGAAAGTGCATTACTGCCAAGGCGGCGTTCAGGTCAATACTAAGGCAGAAGTAAAAGATAGTTTCACTGGTCAGTCTATTTCAGGCTTGTACGCAGCGGGCGAAGTCTGTGGTGGTATTCATGGTGTGAGCCGTTTAGGTAGTTGCTCAATTCCAGAATGCATGGTGATGGGGATGACAGCCGCACGCAGTGTCATGAAGGCCTAAGCCAGATAATAAGAGGAATGAGTGATGATTAAATTAAAAGCTGTATTAGCCTTAACATTCGGTTGCCTATTGAGCTTATCGGTACAAGCTGTTGAAGTACGTGACCACCATAAGGAAGTGATTGGTAAAGACTGTAAGACATGTCATGACAATGGCATTAAGCAGTTCCCGTCAGACCAAGCCTGCTTACAATGTCATGATGTTGATGACTTAGCGGAGCAAACTGCACGTAGTGAAGAAGACAAGTGGCAGAACCCACACAATAACTTGCACTACGGTAAAGAGTTACCTTGTCAAGAATGCCATGGTGAACATGCGTCTAAAAAGCCATTGTGTAGTAACTGTCATACTTTTAGGTTTGATAAGTTTAAAGAGTAAAATTATTGCTCTCATTACCAAGAGTCAGTATTTTTAAGCTCGTTTGAAAAGGCCATGATATTCCCATCATGGCCTTTTTTATGTTTGCCGATAACGTCTTTTAAAATAGTTAATACTGCAGGCTGTTATCGAAGTCATAATCTTGATTTAATAGCGATTTCTAGAATGTTATAACTTAGGGCTGACTTCGCCCAGTTCGGCCACATTGGCTTTTATCAAGTGGATCAACTGATGAGTCGCATCAGTCTGGGTGTCTGGATTGAGATATAAGGATTCATTGAATGTCGGCAAAGGCGGGATATTGTGTTTAATCGGATCGATAACTTGCATTTTATCGCTGATCCTAAACTCAGCTATGGGCGCAATCACTAAGTCGTTTTCAACCGCCATACACATAGCTGCTGGTGACGGCGTTGATAACAATACACTCATCGGCCGCATTGACATTTGATGGTTGGCAAAAACTTGGGCTCGAATAGGGCAGTTTTCAGGGTACAAGGCCATGGGCACGGTTTCACGCAGGTGGGCGTTGCCGTTTTTTGCTGCGACCCAATGAAACCGACGTTCAAATAGTAATTCACCATGGCCAGCAGCTGGCACTTGCCAATGTGTTGCGACAATAACATCAAACTCACCCTTATGAAGCCGTTTATAAAGATTACCGCTGACATCAGTATCGATGACTAATTCAATGCAGGTGAATTCGCGAATAAATTCCAGCAAGCAGCTGTCAAGATAACGGTTGATGTAATCGGTTGGAACTCCAAGACGTATTACTTCACGGTTTTGACAATCTTTCAGCTCATCAATGGCTTGAGAGCTAAGCTGTATCATCTTGTAAGCATAATTAAGTAGTGTTTTACCTGACTCAGTTAAGGTCACGCCTTTGTTATCTCTGAGTAATAAAGGTTGGCCGACACTTTCTTCTAGCTTCTTGATTTGCAAGCTTATAGTTGACTGTGTTCGGCAAAGTATTTCAGCCGCTTTAGAAAGATTTCCCGATTCAGCTACCGCAATAAAACTTTCTAAGAGTTCGATTTTTAACATGGGCTATTGAGTTTATTCATGATGGTATCAGTATTACTCAATACCCGAACGTATCCTAGGCTGGTAACGTATTGCTGTGAGATAAAATTCAATTGATTGTTAGAGTTGTGAAGAGGTCGGCATGAGTAATTGGCAGCAGCGAGAAAACTACCTAACTGACGTGGCTGAACGATGCTTGCGTGGCCATAAACGTTTTGATTTGCGCCGTTCTCATTTGGTTGAAGCTAGTCAGATTTCAAAAGGCACTATCTACAATCACTTTCCCTGTGAGGCGGACTTAGTTGTTGCTGTGGCCAAGTCTTATTTCAAAAGATACTTAGAGCGAGCCGTTATCGACAAGGCTCAATATCAAGACAATTTAACGTGCTTTTTGATGCATCATTGTGGATGTATTCGTGATGATCTCTTATACGACCGGTTTGCGATTTCACGAGTGATGCCAAACTCAGAGCTGCTTGAGCAAGCGACCGAGAGTAACCGGAGTGATTTTGAACAAGTATATAACGCTTACATTCAATTGAATCAGCAGCTAATGGAGGCAGTTGGCGTGGTTGAAGGTTTTAATCGAGCTGAGTTGGTGGGGAATTATTTACGCGGCACAAAAATCAATTGTAATGACGCGAAGAAGCACTATAACGATGCCAATTTATACCATCAATTTAGCTATGCATTAGCCCAATTAATGGGGCATTCTGACAAACGGATCCCGCAATTAAAGGACTATGTGAATTGGCTTGCCGAGCTAGATTTAGCACTGACTGCTGCGTGAGGTTGCCATGAGGTGGTGCGCTCACTCATCGTATTGGTTTTATAATGAAAACTGGAGTCGACATGTGGAGCGGTTCGTTAATAAGGCTTCCTCAATTAAGAGGAAGCCTTACAGGTTATATCGCCACTTAACGTGGGAGCGTAATTGACACCCTAAGTCCATGTGGCTCAACGTTTTCAGCCTTGATATTACCTTGGTGCGCAGTAATGGCGGCTTCAGCTATCGCGAGACCTAAGCCCCAGCCACCGGATTCACGTTCTCGTGCTGAATGGGGGCGATAAAATGGTTTGAAAATAGCTTCTAAGTCGTTACAGTTTTCAATACCTGGACCATCATCAATAATCTCAATAATCAGATGTTCAGGCTGGCTCTTGGTTTGTATCGTCACCTTGGAGTCGGCATAACGTATTGCGTTTCTTAGTAAGTTTTCAACGGCTCTAGATAGCGGCCTTGGGTAGACTGGCAAGCAGATCTCTTCATCAATATTGATATGCAGCTCTTTGCTTTGTTGCTCTGCTTCAAAATCTGCATCATCAATGACTTGGTTTAAGGTTTCTGCTAACTCCAACGTTAGCTTGTTCTCTTTTGCATTCAATTTAACCCGTGACAGCTCCAGCAGCTCAGCAATCATTTGCTCTAGTTGATCTGCTTCGTACTCAATACGTTGTATCTCTTGGCTTTCTTGACCCTTTTTACGACTAAGAGCTAACGATAGTTTTAGCCGAGTAAGGGGGGTTCTTAGCTCATGAGATATATCACTAATTAACCTTTGCTGGCTGTGTACCATTTCTTCAACGGAGTCAGCCATACCGTTAAAGGCTTGCGCTAGCTGGCCTATTTCATCGTTACGTGCTGTTGTGGCTTGATCGACTCGACTGCTGAGATCGCCACTCGCTAGAGCATCTGCGCTGCGCTTTAGTGAGCGTAAGGGTTTACCTAGGTTCCATGCTAACAGTCCACAAAGTAGCCCTGACAATAAAATGGTAATACCAATGGTGAGTGATTTATTATCAATAAAGAACAGAAACCAAGGGCGAGGGTGATGCTCTGGCAACGTGCCGTAGATAGCATAGGGTGTGTTATCAACTTTAAAGTGATAAGGGCCAAAAAAGAGTTCATCTCTAAACTGATGAGTGATCGGCTTTGGCGCTTCATCAGCCATTAACATAAATCGGCGCAGCGCTCTGGGTGGCTTGTGAGTATTGAGCACATTTGAGTTTTCATCGACTAGAAATATTTTAATTTGGCGGTCGTTTTTGTCTTTTAAACGACTCCAGCGTTTGAGCTTGTCGGACTGTAATATTTGCGGGTTTTCAATGACATTGTTTGCCATTTTGGCCAGCAGTCTTTCTAGCTTTGGGGGGAGATCTGACTGGTCATGATTTTGCTGCAACAGCGGCAAAATACTCACAAATGCAAAAATGAGTGAACTACACAGCCAGAAGCCGAGCAGCAGCTTTACAAAAATATTATTGGGGCTTTTTCTTAGTGGCATTTAAGGTAACCAGATATATCCTTTGCCACGAATGGTTTTCACTCGTGGGCGACCATCAACACGTTCAGGCATTTTTTTGCGTAAATTAGATAAGTGCATATCTAAACTACGGTCAAATGGCATGAGCTTTTTACCGAGCACTTTTTCGCTGAGCGTTTCTTTTGATGCTAGCTCGCCAGCGTTTTGTACTAACTCAAACAGCAGGCTAAATTCAGTACCCGTTAAAATAATCAGTTGATCTTGGCAATGAACTTCTTGGCGAGCGGGATCTAAATTAAGATCGCCAAAGGTATGTACCGGTTGGACAATTTCATTGGGTTGTACGTTGGTGCGCCTAATTATGGCGCGAATACGTGCAACAAGTTCGCGATCATTAAAGGGTTTGGGTAAGTAGTCATCAGCGCCAATTTCAAGCCCGACAACGCGGTCTATTTCATCGCCGCGTGCTGTTAGCATCAGTACCGGAGTTTGCTTTTGGGTGCGTAGCGCGCGGAGCACTTCAAAGCCATTGAGTTTTGGAAGCATGACGTCGAGCAAGATGAGGTCGAATGGGTGCTGCAATGCGAGATCCAGCCCTGCTTGGCCATCGTGAGCTAACGTTAGCTCAAACCCTTCTAGCTCTAGTAGTTGTGCAAGTAATTCAGACAGACCTAAGTCATCATCTATCAACAGTATGCGGCTCATATTAACCCTTTTTATTACGCCTAATAACAGCAGTATACCTTGTTTGTCGTCAATTGCCGTTTAGGAATGTAATGGAGTGTAAAGGTGGCTAAGTGACATTCTATTACGTTTGCTTTACAGAGCTTTACTCAAGCTAACCCTGTCTTACATAGTCTTGGTTATACTTGGAAACGTCAAAACAGCTTAGCGTAACCGCGGTAAGCAAAATTTATATAGAGGCTACCATAATGAAAAAGAATACGTTGAAAGCAGGTTTAATCGCCTTAGTTGCCAGTACTACAATGCTCAGCGCAACGTTATATGCTGCAGATGATCAGACAGAAACCGCTCAACAAGAGCGTCACCAAATGAAAGGTGAGCGTGGCGGGCACCATAAAGATATGCGTAAAATGTTCCGCGGTTTAGATTTAACCGACGAGCAAAAAACTGAAATTAAAGCGTTATTTACTGCTCATCGCGACGAGATGAAGCAAGACCGTCCATCAAAAGAAGATAAAGCTGCCGAAAGAGCGCAGATGTTAACTTTCATCACCGCCGAAACGTTTAACGAGGCTGAAGTTAAGGAAGCATTAGAAGCTAAGCAACTAGAACGTCAGCAAAAAAGTGTCGATATGCTAAAACTGCAAAACCAAGTTTATCTGTTACTGACTCCTGAGCAACAAGAGACTTTTAAAGAGCGTTTTGCTAAAGGTAAAAAACATCACAGAAGATGATTAACCAATGTGTGAAATTAAACGTGAGGGGAAGCATTTGTTTTCCCTCTGTTTGATATAAACTGATGATCTGGACTTCCCTTACAATATTTGTAATCAGATCATGATGAATGACACTTCCCAATATGACTTTTGGGTGAAGCTTGCAAGCCGCGCTGCGGTTGTTACAGCTTTAACCCTTATTGCGATAAAACTCGGTGCATGGATGTATTCTGGCTCGGCCAGTATGCTTGCCTCTTTAACCGACTCGTTTGCTGATGCTTTGGCGTCGATAGTTAACTTTATCGCTATTCGTTATGCCATTGTTCCTGCAGATCAAGATCATCGATATGGTCACGGTAAAGCCGAGCCCTTAGCGGCTTTGGCGCAGTCTGCATTTATTCTCGGTTCCGCTTTTTTGCTGTTTTTTCATGGTAGCGAACGTTTAATAAACCCCATTGAAGTAAAGCATGCCACCTTAGGTATTGTCGTCTCTGTTATTGCTATTGTACTGACTTTGGCGCTGGTTATGCTGCAAAAGCGGGCGCTGACGGCAACCTCAAGTACCGTAATAGAAGCCGATGCTCTGCATTATAAATCGGACCTGTTCTTGAATGCGGCTGTGCTGCTCGCGTTGGTATTGTCGCAATACGGCTGGTGGTGGGCTGATGGATTATTTGCAGTTCTTATCGCGTTATTTATTGGTCAGCAAGCCGTTGGTCTCGCTTATAAGTCAGCCCAGTCGTTGCTTGACCGAGAGCTGGATGATGACACGAGGCTGAAAATTATTGAGATTGCTAATATCGACCCGCTGGTAAAGGGGATTCACGATCTCAGAACCCGAGAGTCGGGCAAGACGATGTTTATACAGTTTCATTTAGAGTTAGACAAAGAGCTAACTTTATATGATGCGCACCATATATCAGTACAAACAGCGAGCCGAATTAGAGCTGAATTTAATCATGCCGAAGTGATTATTCATGAAGATCCAGTTTAGCTTGCTCAGAGATGCGTAAAAATTGCTACTTTTTTTAGCTATATAATATTTACTTTCAAGCACTTAAGGTTGTAGTTGTTAGGTTGGTTAAATGATATTCTCCTTCGAAATAAAATCGATAAAAGGAATTTATCATGAACAAACTATCAATTATCGCTATTGCTGTGCTCGGCTTAACGACTGCAAATATCGCAACAGCAGAAACCAACCCTGTGGGTGTATATGTCGGTGGGCAGCTGGGGGCTTTTTCTGTTGATTTAGAAGGTGATTCAGAGTCGGGTCAAAGCTATGGTCTCTATGGTGGGTATAACTTTAACGAATGGTTCAGCTTAGAAGTGAACTTATATACGACCAATGACTTCCTTAAAGAAGATGGTATCGATGTTAGTGCTGCTGCGTTTTCTGTTGAGCCTAAATTTACTTGGGTGATTGACGATACTTTTTCTATATACGGTAAAGCTGGTGTGGCTTCAGCTGGTATTTATGCCGAGAGCTCTTTAGGTGATATTGATTTTACTGGAGCTGGTTTTACGATCGGTGCAGGCATTAATGCAGCCATTACAGAGAAATTAACTGTTCGTCTGGCTTATGATCTTAACCCTGTAACCCTTGAGCATGATGATTCGGGTGTATCTCTCGATGTGGATTTATCTAATTTAACACTTGGTCTGCAATATCAGTTTTAATGTAATGTAGAGACCAAAAAGTAAAATAAAAAAGGATATCAAACGATATCCTTTTTTATTGCGTGTTCACGGTGTTGGCGACTTGGAAGCGAACATTGACTTCGCTTATTCCATCGCTAGCTCTTTTAGTTTGCGGGTTAAGGTGTTGCGGCCCCAGCCTAAACGTTTAGCGGCTTCTTGCTTGTGGCCGTTAGTGTGTTTCAATGCGGTTTCAAGCAAAATGCGCTCAAATGCAGGTTGGACTTCGGTTAGTAAGTCGCTATCACCATCGGCCAGTCGCTGGTTAATCCACTGCTTAAGCGCTGCTTCCCAGTCATTGGTATCAGTGGGGGCTTCAATGCTGCTAGTCTCTTGTAGCAGCTCTGGGGGTAAATCTTGCGGTAATATTTCTTGCCCTGATGCCATAACCGTTAACCAGCGGCAGGTGTTTTCAAGCTGACGAACATTACCTGGCCAAGGTAAAGTTGCTAACTTATTGGCCGTTTCTTTGGTGAGTATCTTGGGCTCAACATCTATCTCTTTGGCTGCAATAACTAAAAAATGGCCTGCAAGCTGGGCAATGTCTTCGCGGCGTTGAGATAATGGCGGTAAATGCACTCGAATAACATTCAAGCGGTGAAATAGATCTTCCCTAAAGTCACCTTGATTAACCAATAGTTCTAAGTTTTGGTGGGTCGCGGCAATAATGCGTACATCCACTTGTACTGGTGAATGCCCCCCAACGCGGTAAAACTGGCCGTCTGCGAGTACTCGCAGCAAACGTGTTTGTACATCTAATGGCATATCGCCTATTTCGTCTAGAAATAGCGTACCGCCATTCGCTTGTTCAAAACGGCCTTGTCTTACTCCACCGGCACCGGTAAACGCGCCTTTTTCATGACCAAACAGTTCGGATTCAATTAAATCTTTAGGTATTGCCGCCATGTTGATTGCAATAAAAGGCTTGCCTTTTCGGGGACTGTGTTTGTGCAGTGCGCTGGCAACGAGTTCTTTACCTGTACCAGATTGGCCGTTAATCAGAACACTAATCGATGAGCGTGATAGGCGGCCAATAGCGCGGAAAACTTCTTGCATTGCTGGTGCTTCACCAATAATTTCGGGGGTCGCAACAACTGGCTCGGCGCGAGTATTATTAATGGTTTGTTCATTGGCATGTGTGATTGCACGCTTAACGAGAGCAATGGCTTCGTCAATGTCAAAAGGCTTTGGTAGATACTCAAATGCGCCTGCTTGGTAAGCACTTACTGCGCTATCAAGATCTGAGTGAGCGGTCATGATGATCACTGGAATATGTGGATAGTGCGTTTGTAGACGCTCGAGTAAGGTTAAGCCGTCAGTGCCTGGCATTCTGATGTCAGACACGATCACTTTGGGCTCAGCTGTTGATAATGCGTCCCATAAGGACTCGGCAGCAGCAAAGCTAGCACTACTTAGTTTGGCGCTTTGTAATGATTTTTCCAGTACCCAACGTATAGAGCTATCATCGTCGAGGATCCATACTTGCTCAGTCATGTTCGTGTTCCCTCATTTAGCTGTTGATGGGTAAAGTTATGGTAAATGCGGTGCGTCCCGGTGACGAGTCGCACTCAATTCTGCCGCCATGTAATCGAGCAAAGTTATGTGCGATTGACAACCCCAGGCCTGAACCTTGCTCTCGACTGGTCACCATCGGATAAAATAACGTATCCATTAACTCGGGGTTTATTCCTGGTCCGTTATCGATAACCGACAGCATCAACACTAATTTGTGGCGTTTGGTACCAATAGTAACTTGGTGCTGGGTGCGTGTTTGGATACGGATGGTGCCGCCGGCGTTATCTAATGCTTGTACTGCATTTTGAACAATATTAAGCACGGCCTGTTGTAATTGGTCTGGATCCATCTGAATGTCAGGGATCGATGGATCGTAATCTTGCTTTAAGGTGACATTGTCTGGCAGCGTTAAGTAGACCAGTTGCAGTACTTTGTGGATCACTTCATGGATATTGTACAGGCTGTGCTGGGTTGGCTTTTGTGGGCCAAGTAGTCTGTCGACTAAGTTTCTTAAGCGGTCTGCTTGCTCAATGATTAGGTCGGTAAACTCTTGTAGTTCTGGCTCCTTTAGCTCTCTAGATAACAGTTGCGCCGCGCCTCTTAACCCGCCCAATGGGTTTTTTATTTCGTGGGCAAGGTTGCGGACTAGGTATTGCGCTGCTTGCTGTTGAGCGTCTTGAGTTAATTGCTGGTGGATCCGCCTTTGCTGATCAACTTGGCGTAACTCTAACAAGGCTTGAGCATTTTCATGTTCAATTGGCGTTAGGGTTAAATCAACGGTATGTTGCTGCCCATCGAGCGTAACTAGCGTGACAGTGTTAACCGTCAAGCCTTGGTTATCTTTTATTGCTGCTTGTAGTAAATGGGCTTCAATACCCAGTGTTTGGTAGTGATCTGGCAGGCTTTGTTCGAGCAGTTTGTTGTTACTGACACCTAATAGCTGCTCTGTCGCGACATTAGTGTATAGCAGTTCAAGATCATCATTGATAACGAGCACCGCGGTAATGAGGTGATTGAGTAATAAACCTGTATCCATCTGCGACTCCGACTTAATTGGTTGCACCATTTGTGGGAACCAATTTGATTGCACCACCATTCTGCACCAAATTGGTGCGACCCGCAACTAGGCCTCATCGGAGTTTTAGTCTTTTAATTTAAAGTTAAATACTTGAATAACAATGGCTTAAGTTGTTTTATTGTGTTTTAGGCTTCTTGGTTACGGCCTTTTTATGTATTGTCCGATGAAGAAATACTTTTCTTGGAGGAGTTGATGCAAGTAGTTTGCCGTCTTGTGCAAGCGCCTTAATCACAAATGTATGTTCACCTCGATCGATACCGCTGACATTGAAGAGGCTGCTTTGCTGCGTACCGCCTTGTTGTTCACCGTCCATAAATAGTACTAGCTGATGCGCCAAGGCGAGTTTGGGCTTTATTTTGAGCGCGAGTGAAATTCTTCCTTCATTACTCCTAATGGTTTGTTCTTCGCTGGGGGAGTCAATTTGCATGTTATAGCTGATCATATCTGCAGTTGGTTCGGTACTTGGTGCAGACGGGGTGGGAGAAGGGAGTTTGACTTGATTCTCTGTTTTCTTATTGAATTCAACGATCACAGCATTTTTAACCGGCTTATCGGAAAAATGCACTTTGCCATCTTCATCTGTCCATTTGTAAACAGTGGCATGAGTAAGAGAGCTGATAAGTAGAGTTAAAACTAATAAGCCAAGACGCATAGGGGGTTCCTTGTTACTAACTTGCTTGCACAGGTTAACTATTTTTCAACAATAAATCATGAACTTTGCCGTTGAACAATATCGTGAATGGCCTTTAGGGGCATTTATTCATCTGCTATTGACTGCTTTGAACTAAAATTATCACTTGGGTTTAAAAAAATTGTCGACGCGTTTTCCGTTACAGGCAATTTTTTGATGCAGGAAACACTTTATATGCATAAACGCAGTCGTGGTTTTACCTTAATTGAACTTGTCGTTGTCATTATTATATTGGGTATTTTGGCCGTTGTCGCCGCACCAAAATTTTTAAGTTTAAGCACGGATGCCAAAATAGCAGTACTGCAAGGAATGCAAGGAAGCCTTAAGTCGACTCGTGATTTAGTGGCGGCAAAAATGTTGCTCCATCCAGAAAAACTGGATCCCGATGCCAATACATTCACGTTAGATAATGGTCTCACTATTTTGGTGGCGGCCAATTACCCTGATGCTCGGTGGAACAATGGTTACATGAATTTGGTTGATTTTGATTCAGTCACTTTCACAAATGACAATGTATGTGATGAATCTACTCGGTGGTGTGCTCGTCATCGCGGGCCTAATTGGTTTTTTAATAGTGGTTACAGTGAGGCTTCGGTAGGGAGGGGGTTTGTGATTTTCCCAAAGGGTAACGATGTTACTGAGGACCGTTGTTATTTGTATCATTACACTCCTAATGATCGAGGTGTTGCCTCCAATGGTGGGTTGCCTGTAGTTGAATTGGACCTGAGTGAGTGTGACGAGTAACGGTACAAGCACAGTGTTTAACTTGGTTGTAGTTCATTTAAAAGGCAGCGATTAAGCTGCCTTTTTAAAGGATATATCATGAAGTAAGAGTCAGGTTTTGTCGTACAGTTGTTCAAGTTTGTTGGCTTTTATGCTGTTCTCATGCTGGCTTAACTGTTTTGCGTAAACAGCAATATGAGGGTATTTATTCACCTCACCGCTGGCGGCTAATAATTCAACAATGAAAGACATCATAATATCTGCTCCCGTGAGTTTGTCAGCCACTAGGTAACGTTTACCCGCTAATGACTGGTTTACATAGCTGAGTATGCTTTCTGATTCCGCAGCCGCATAACCTTCTAAAAAATTAGTCTTGCAGCCATCTTTAGCGACAAACATTCGAAGCAATAGCGGAAGCATTGCCGAGCTTTCTGCAAAGTGGAGCCATTGTAGGTACTCGCGGTAATGGGGGCTGTTTTTTTCTGGAGCGAGTTTGTCTGGTGCGTGTTGTTCGATTAAGTACTCTATAATTGCACCTGATTCTGTAATGATTTGCTGGTGGTACTCTAGTACTGGAGATTTTCCGAGAGGGTGAATTGCTTTGAGTTCTGCTGGGGCTAAGAATGTCTGACTGTCACGTTGATAAGACTTTATTTGATAATCTAAACCAAGCTCTTCAAGTAACCAGATAATCCGTTTTGAGCGTGATTTATTTAAGTGATGCAGGGTAATCATAGGCTGTCCTTTGCGGGTGATTTAACCAAGTTAAACTGTGTTATTAAGCGATAAATAAAAAAGGGGCGAGCCCCTTTTTGTCATTGAGCTTACGAGAGTTGTTTTATCATTTCAGCTGCAACCGCCTCCGATGAATTGGGGTTTTGCCCTGTCACAAGGTGCCCGTCAACCGCCAAGTAGCTGTTCCAGTCGTCGCCTTTACTGTATAGCGCTCCATGCTGGATCATCATATCTTCGACTAAATATGGGACGACCTCAGTTAGTTGCACTGCGGCTTCTTCGGTATTGGTAAAGCCTGTGACTTTTTTGCCTGTTACCAAAGGCGTGCCATTAGTGTTTTTTACATTTTTCAGTGCTCCCGGCGCATGACAGACTAAGCCTACGGGCTTATTGGCTTGATAAAAGGCTTCGATTAACGCGATTGAATGGGCGTCATTGGTTAAGTCCCATAACGGTCCATGCCCGCCGGGATAAAAAATCGCATCGTAGTCATTGGCGTTTATGTTTGCGAGTACTTTTGTCGTGGCTAATTGATTTTTTGCTGCAGCATCGCTGTTGAACCTGTCGGTTGCAGCGGTTTGAAAATCAGGTTGCTCACTGCTTGGGTCAAGCGGTGGTTGGCCGCCCGCTGGCGAGGCAAGTGTTATGTTAAAACCGTTATCTTTAAAGCAGTAAAACGGGCTAGCAAATTCTTCTAGCCAAAAGCCGGTTTTTAACCCTGTATCACCCAGCGTGTCGTGTGAAGTCAGTACCATTAATACGTTCATTTTATAATCCTTTTTAAATCAAAACAGTGTTAATTGTGGCCTTGGTGTGCGTTCGTATTCAGACGGTATACGGCCATAAATGTAAATTGGATTAATCGATTAAAGATTACGCTCTAAAATTTTACGGCTCATGGCTAAATCGACATCTTTTTTCTCACCTAAGGCCGTCATTCCATGTGCTTCGAGTTGCGCCATGACTTGGTTAATACTGCTGGCATCAAGGCCGTAGTCAGTTAAGCGAGTTTGGATGCCCATGGTTTCAAAGAAGGCGCGGGTTTTTGCAATCGCGGCATCAATGATGTCATCAACAGAGCCATCAGTTATTCCCCAAACTCGCTCTGCATACTGTAGTAGTTTGGCTTGCTTGCCTTCGCGGCGGCAATCCAACATGCCCGGAAGTACAATCGCGATAGTGCGCGCATGGTCAATGTTGTATAGCGCGGTTAGCTCATGGCCAATCATGTGCGTAGCCCAGTCTTGTGGTACTCCACGGCCAATTAGGCCGTTTAAGGCCAATGTTGCTACCCACATTAAGTTGGCTCTAACATCAAAGTCATTAGGTTCGCTCAAGGCTTTTGGGCCAAGCTCGATTAAGGTTTGTAATAGGCCTTCGGCAAATCGGTCTTGAACGGCGGCATTGACTGGATAAGTGAGGTATTGCTCAGTAATATGAATAAAGGCGTCAACTACACCATTGGCAACTTGGCGCTCTGGTAGTGTGAAGGTTTTACTTGGGTCTAAAACCGAGAATTTTGGATAAACATGATTGCTCATAAACGAGAGTTTAGCTTGGTATTCTTTACGAGTAACAACACTGGCGCTATTCATTTCTGAGCCCGTTGCCGGCAGGGTTAATACCGACCCAAAAGGCATCGCTTTAGTGACTTTTGTGCCCCAACTTAACAGGATGTCCCATGGTTCACCTTCAAATAACGCTGCGGCGGCAACAAATTTAGTGCCGTCAATAACTGAGCCTCCACCTACAGCGAGTAGGAAATCAATGTCTTGCTCTTTGATGATGCTAACCGCTTGCATTAATGTCTCGTAAGTCGGGTTGGGTTCGATGCCACCAAATTCAACCACCTTACGCTGCCCTAGCGCCGTTTTTACTTCATCTAATGTTCCGGTACTTTTAGCGCTGTTACCGCCAAATAGGATCAATACTTTTGCATCTTTTGCGACTAAATTGTCTAGTTCGGCAATTTTGCCTTTGCCAAAGCTAATGTGGGTTGGATTGTAATAATCAAAGCTGAACATAATTTTTCCTATTTATCGACGAGTGCTATTAAATGGATAAACTGCTGATTTTGCTATTGGTTAAAGGTATCTGCATAAAACTGCAGTACGCAGGTACGTTGTTACTTATGGGCTAGAGTTTGCAAGCGGTGTTGCTAGCATTGCCTGGGTAACCTGTAAAACGCGTTCAATAACTTTAGGGTCTCGGGTTAGCTTGCTTCTTAAGCTGGCGCCTAGCCAAAGTTGATATAAAGTTTCGGCAGTATGTTGCGGGGGCATCGCAGGAAGTGATCCGTCTGTGATACCGGCTTCAATGCAATCGGCAAGCTTGCAAATTACCGATGACGATCCTCTATCGAGCGCTAAACGCATGGGTTCTGACAGGTCCGCGACTTCGGCGCTGAGCTTAACGACCAAGCATTTGTTGTCAATACAAGCATCATGCTGTGTGGCTTGCCAGCGTAACCAATAGCGCATTAGCCGTTCTGCGCCCGTATCATTATTGGGTTCAAATAGGCAGTCGATGTTGCGCAGGTAGTCTTTAAAATAACTCAAGATGACCTCTTCACCGAACTGTTCCTTAGATTTGAAGTAGTGGTAGAACGATCCTTTAGGCACATCTGCAAATTTGAGGATCTGCGATAAGCCCACGTTTGAGAAACCTTTGCTCGAGATTAAGCGGTAACCAGAGTCAATAATATGCTGACGTGTTTGTTGAGATTCAATTTTCATGCATTGATACTAACCCCGATTAGACCGGTCGTCTAGTAAATGTGTGAGCAGTGTCACCTTTGTTGGTGCGGGCGGATTTATTGCTGCTGGGCCAGTCAAAACTGGAGGTATGCGTAGAGGGTATTGTTCGTGCACTTTAGTGCGGTTTTGTTTTTTATTTTATACTTTCAATTCAGTTTTTTAGTGTTATTTGCGTGTTCTTTTTATGATTCCAAAATCATCGTCAGCGCTGCAATATAACCGCTGTGTTAAGCGATGACATCGTAGTGTTTTGCGTGTAGGGTACTGCAAAAAAAAATTTATGGTTAAGCTATGAAAGTCGCACTACTTATTACCACTTATAATTGGATCGAAGCTTTAAAGAAATGCCTTGATAGTGTTCGAGAGCAAACTCTAATGCCTGATGAAATTGTTATTGCCGATGATGGCTCGTCAGAAGATACCAAGCAATTTATAGATTCATATCGGCAATATTTCTCATGCCCATTAATCCATAGTTGGCAGGAGGATAAAGGGTTTCGTGCAGCAAGAAGCCGAAATAAGGCGATATCGAAACTGACTGCTGATTACGTTGTGATTATTGATGGCGATATTATTTTGCATCGAAATTTTATCGCAGACCATGTGCTTAAGGCTAAAGATAATCAATTTATTTCTGGCCGACGGGTAAGACTTGGTGAAGAGTATAGTAAAGAGTTGGCCGCAACTAATGATTACGTTACCCCGAATGTTTTTTCTACTGGTATTTACAGAGGGCGTGAACATGGCATTAGATCTGCTTTGCTTTCAAAAATAAGCTCATCTGTCAGTTATGACTCGAGCTCTATTCATAGCTGTAATATGTCTTTTTGGCGTAAAGACTTAATCAAAGTTAATGGGTTTAATGCAGATTTTATTGGCTGGGGCGCTGAAGATAAAGAGCTCTGTGAACGTTTATTTGCTTGCGGCATCAAAAGTAACAAGTTGAAGTTTCTTGCTGTTCAATACCATCTACACCACCCCGAGTCAGATAGGCATTTAATGCAGGTTAACGCTGATATCCATGAAGCAACTAAAAAGAATAAATTAAAGCGTTGTGAAAATGGTCTTAATGAGTTTATTGGCTAGCAAAGGTGCACTGTTATCTCTGGTGACTGAATCAGGTTGCCTATTCGCGATTATTGATTGATAGTTAAAATACTCAAGAAGACCAAGGTGACTTAAATGAAGACATTCATACTGTTATTAAGCTTGATTAGTGTTAGTGCTTTTTCAGTTGAATGGCACACACAACAGATTGATGCGAATGTATCATTGCGTGGCAGCGCAATGATAGATGGCGTTATGTGGGTTAGCGGCTCTGATAACAGTGTGTTTGTATCAAAGGATTTGGGAAAGACTTGGCAGGATGTGTCGGTTAAGGCTGAGTTGTTAACTGATTTTCGCGATATCGAAGTCTTTGATGAGAACACTGCAATTGTAATGGGGGTCGGTAATGGCAAGTTATCTAGGCTCTACCTTACCGAAGATCAAGGCGTTTCTTGGACTTTGTTGCTGCAAAATCAACATAAGAATGGGTTCTTTGACTCCATGGCGTTTTGGGATCGAAATAATGGCTTGTTGCTTGGGGATCCGATCAATGATCGCTTTGTTATTTTGCGTACCCGTGATGGTGGGAAAAACTGGCATCGTACCGGTTTAAAAAACATGCCTGAATTGCTCGATAGAGAAATCGCTTTTGCCGCCAGTGGTAATACGCTAATGGTTGGTAAAACTGAGCAAGCATGGTTTACCACTGGTGGGTATAGTAGCTCTGTTTATACATCGCAAGATGGAGGCGAGTATTGGCAGCGGACGCATATTCCACTTTATGATGACACGCAAACGGCGGGCGGGTACGGCTTAGCGCAAAATACGCTTGGGGATGTATTTGTGATTGGCGGTGATTACCAGCAACGTGATAAACATGATGCCAATACCGTATACCTAAAGGGAAAAGTTTGGCATAAGGCGCGAAATACTACCTCTGGGCTGAAAACTGCAATGGTCTGCCACCGAGCAACTTGTGTCGCAACGGGAAAATTAGTTACTGATATCTCTTTTGATCATGGTTTTAGTTGGGAGCCGCTACTAATAAACGGTCAGCAACAAGGTTTTTATACGCTTGCGATTGAGGGGAGTACGGTCGTAGCTGCAGGGCATAATGGCCGGGTGGCTGTGTATACATTGCCTAAAGTGAAGTAATTGAAAATGCATAAAAACCAAGCCCAGTGCTTGGTTTTTTATTCGTCAACCTCTCGTTATAAACGCCAAATATAACTCTAATTCAGCCGCCAGCAGCTTAAAGCTATACCTACAGAGCAACAAGGCTATGCGGCTACTGCTAATTAACCTAGGCCGCATTAACCAATCTATTGAGTTATTTTTCAATTTCCGAACACAAGTTAATAAGGCCTGACATTGGGGAACGCCAATTATTTTACTAATGCTATAGGCTAGTAATGTAAAAGTCAGTAGAGCGCAACGGTCTCCACTGTATAGCTATTGTTTTTGCTAGTGCAAAAGAGTGTGGGTTAGCGCACGATTAACGCGACCTGCGGTAAGCAGGCCACGTGCTAGGCGCTAGCGACTGCGGCTTCTCTCCCTTGTCCCACCGCTTTGCCTCGCATTTCGAGCACGGTTTAGTCCGTCTCTATCAATGTTTCTATTGTTGAGCTGCCGATTGCTATTCTTGTTACGATTTAAATCTATTTTCGGTTTTGATGGCATAGTTACAGGCTTGCTTACTTCGCGATTTTTAATTTTGGTATCGACTTTTTGTTGGGCTTTAGGAGCTGCTGCCCAACTGCCTTTATCGCGACTTTGCCATTTTCCCTCGATATTTCGAGCAACGTTACCGTTTTTGTCGGCAAACACATTGTTACTGCGATTTTTATTGTGGACCGCAGGCTTTAGTCGTTTGTTTATTTTGGCTGGGTCAGCGTTGCGAACCCGATTTTCAGTGCGTTGATATAGATTGTTTTTGCCAACACGCTTGCCCGCGAGGTTATTATTTCTAGTGACTTTTTTAGAAATATTAGTGCGGTTACCAATGCTGATACTATTACCGATATTAATGTTGCCTGTATTGATAACAACCGGGCGTCGATAACCCCCACCGTAAAATCCACCACAGCATTTTACTGGGTGATAATGTTTGGGCCAGCCGGCATTCCAACCGACTCCAACTTTGAAAAAGCCATTACTCCAAGTGACACCAACATTCCAACCTGTCCATGGGTTATAGCCAACGTGAAGCCCCCAAGTCGGTGGACGAGGGTAGTAATAGCGGCCCCAGTATGGGGGATAGTAATACCCGGTGCCATATACAGGGACACCGTAATAAGGGTAAGACCACATATAGCCTGGGGTATAGCCCACGTAAACAACCTCTGGCGTGGAGTCATAAATTTCAACATAGGTGGTGTTGTAGACCGGCGAGCTCGGTGGTATTTGGGCGAGCTCTTCTGTAGGTACATTGTCAGCAACAACCCAAGGACCCTTGGCATGGCTGGCGGTAAACCAAACGCCATTATCAACAGCATAATATTGATTGTTAATTTTTAAAACTTGCGTGCCGGTATTTACCGCGTAAGCCACTTTGGTACCGGTAACGGCTTCAAATTGGGGTTCACCGTCGTATTCAACGGTAAGCTTAGCTTCGCTACGGTTAATGGCGGCTGTTTGTGGAATTTGGGCATCTAGCATGGCTTGGTCTGCTTCTGCAGTCCCCGCTACAGACACCCTAAGTCCACCAATATCTGACTCCGGAGGGATATCACTAAAGCTTGCAGGGAGCTTATCTGCGCGGACAAAAGTCCAAGGTCCAGCTTGTTTTGTTGCTTGGAACCAGCGTCCCGATAGTAGTAGGTACATGTCACCTGTAGATACTTCTCGTATCCATGCGGTTTCAGTATTGCTCACATAAAGTAGTTTTCCCTCGGTAAGGCTTTTCCATCTGGGCTTACCATCGGTGGCTACCAGTTCTGTTGCGGTGTTGACAGCGATGACCGCTGGCGCTAATGCAGTGCTGCTTTGCTCATCATCGGATACTGGCACCATGCTGACTAGGTCTGCTGGTGGATAGTCGGTAACTTGCCATGGCCCCATTGGGTTGTCGGCGGTGTACCAAAAAGTACCATTGCTGAGATAGAGCTTTTGAGTTTGTTTATTACGTGCAACAGCAAATGGGGTATTTAAGGCTCGCTCGTAGGGGCTGTCTTCAATGTCCCTAAATTGTGGGGGGCCATCAAATGACAATAGTACGCTAAGTTGCTGGCGGAAAATAATGTTAGGGGCATCATGCTTAAGGTTTTGTAAGCTTTGTTTTTCTTTTTCAGCATTGCTGAGACTGGCTGATAGTCGCTCCATCGATATTGTAAAACTGCTATTTGCTAGCGCGGTTTCGATGACTTCAGTAAAGCGCTGTTCGTTAGTGTCGGTTGAGTCAGGCCAGCGCACTTGTGTAATGCTGACATTTCTAACGGTAGCGTAATCAGTGTCGGTATCAATTCTAGCGCTAAACCAAACCGCACCAAAAATGGGGTCATCTCGGTCAATGAGTTCGAGAGACATTGCGGCTCGACCTTGTAATAAATTACCGCTTAATGATTCTGGCTGTGGTTGGTAAACGACAATGGTGCCCTCGTTTGCTGTCACCTCTTGTGGCCACTCGATAGCGTTAGCTTGGGTGGAACTGATGATGAGCAATAGCATTGCAAAACTGGAGCGGCAATAGGCATAGATCCTGGTCGGCATAGCAGTTCCTTCTTAATGAGGTAGGCTGGCTAGTAAAAGCTTGTAGTCGTTACGATGAATTGAACACAAACCATTTAGTAACTATAGCTGCTGTACTTAATTACCGCACCGGCTGATGAATAACACACATAAAAAAAGCCCCAACCGTTGCCAGTTGGGGCTTATATATCGCACGTTAATAGTGCGATTAATTCAACTCTTTGTGATTACAAGCTGTAGTAAAGCTCAAATTCAACTGGGTGAGTTGTTTGGTTAACGCGTTCAACATCTACAGATTTAAGTGCGATGTAAGAATCAATAAAGTCGTTGCTGAATACGTCGCCACGAGTCAAGAACTCACGGTCTGCGTCTAAGCACTCAAGTGCGTTTTCAAGTGAGGTTGCAACTGTTGGGATTTCAGCCGCTTCTTCTGCTGGAAGATCATACAGATCTTTATCCATTGCTTCACCTGGGTGGATTTTGTTTTGAATACCGTCAAGGCCAGCCATTAGCATTGCTGAAAACGCTAAGTATGGGTTTGCCATTGGGTCGCCAAAGCGTAGCTCAATACGACGACCTTTAGCGCTTGGCACTAATGGGATACGAATTGATGCTGAGCGGTTAGCTGCTGAATAAGCAAGCATTACAGGAGCTTCAAAATGCGGGATTAGACGTTTGTATGAGTTAGTCGCTGGGTTAGCAAATGCGTTAATTGCACGAGCATGCTTGATAATACCACCGATGTAGAACAAGGCTAGCTCGCTTAAGCCACCGTATTTGTCACCAGCAAATAAGTTTACGCCATCTTTAGAAAGTGATTGGTGAACGTGCATGCCGCTACCGTTATCGCCAACAATTGGTTTAGGCATAAATGTTGCTGTTTTACCGTAGGCGTGTGCCACGTTATGAACAACATATTTTAGCACCTGAACTTCATCAGCTTTCAATGTTAGGCTGTTAAAGCGAGTTGCAATTTCGTTTTGACCTGCAGTTGCAACTTCATGGTGATGCGCCTCAACAACTTGGCCCATCTCTTCAAGAACAAGACACATTGCAGAACGTAAATCTTGTGATGAATCAACAGGTGCAACTGGGAAATAACCGCCTTTAACACTTGGACGGTGACCTTTGTTGCCTTCATCATAGCTAGTACCTGAGTTCCAAGCTGCTTCTTCTGCGTCAACTTTATAGAAACAGCCTGACATATCAGCGCCGTACTTAACATCGTCAAATAAGAAAAACTCTGGTTCTGGGCCAATTAGCACTGTGTCTGCAATGCCAGTAGAGCGTAAGTACTCTTCTGCTTTTTTCGCTATTGAGCGTGGGTCACGGTTGTAACCTGTCATTGTGCCTGGATTTAGAATGTCACAACGGATATTAGCGGTTGTTTCTGCTGTAAAAGGATCAAGGACAAAGCTTTCAGGGTCTGGCATAAGTACCATGTCTGATTCATTAATGCCTTTCCAGCCTGAAATTGAAGAACCGTCAAACATTTTGCCGTCTTCAAAAAAGTCTTCATCAACTTGATGGCTAGGGATTGATACATGTTGCTCTTTACCGCGAGTATCGGTAAAACGCAAATCAACAAATTTAACTTCTAATTCTTCTAGTTGTTTTAAAACTGATTCAGCTGACATTGTAAGTCTCCGAGTAGGGTAAAGGGTTATCCCTTTATTCTTATCTTAATGTTTAGCGCATTAAAGCGATTCTGCTTTTTGTAAAGCTAGAGTCATGCCAAAAGTATAACTTAATGATATTTATAAATTATAACCTAAAGTGAAATTATAAACGCTAT
Organism: Shewanella youngdeokensis; assembly: GCF_033180165.1. Classification (GTDB taxonomy): domain Bacteria; phylum Pseudomonadota; class Gammaproteobacteria; order Enterobacterales; family Shewanellaceae; genus Shewanella; species Shewanella youngdeokensis. The sequence goes on along the minus strand of NZ_CP136522.1, from coordinate 3,917,670 downwards.
CGTTTTGCACTAAAATGGTGCGTGAAATGACTCGTATTGGTGCACGCTCCATTCCTGTGCACTTAGTTTAATCACTCTAAGATGCAATGTTTAATGTCAATTAGTTAACCTTGTTAGAATAACCAAGCGCAGTTGATTTATATAGAAGAAAGTCAAAGAAACTTCACTCGAACGCGATAAGTGTTATTGGCATAAAAAACAGTTTTATCTTTGCTACATAATTTGTAGGCAAACCAGCTTAATTAAGAAGAATAAAGCAGAGTAGCGTGGAGCTTTGAAAATATTTTTGGCGGTGTTTTGGAGTAAAAATAGCGTAGAAGTCATCAAATTAGCCTGAAGCGGATACTAAATGAATTTATTCTTCTGACTCGCAAAGCTTGGAAAGTGTATATAAAACGGGCATTATGGCGGGAAAAAGCAACAGGCAAACGTTATTTTTAACGATTGGTTAAAAATAATCCTGTGAGATACTTGCTACCTAGAGTAGAATGTCACGCTTTTTATAGCAACTACTATAATCGTTTGGTTTAGTTGTTGTCAGTACCCCCCTATATATTTATACCGATGGTAAGAGGTTTAGCCGTGTTAGAGAATTTACGTAACATCGCCATTATTGCACACGTTGACCATGGTAAAACTACCCTGGTTGATAAGATGCTGGCGCAGTCAGGAACCCTTGAGTCTCGAGGAGAAGCCGCTGAGCGGGTGATGGATTCAAATGATCTTGAAAAGGAACGTGGTATCACGATTCTGGCCAAGAACACTGCCATCAAGTGGAACGATTACCGTATCAACATCGTTGATACTCCTGGTCACGCCGATTTCGGTGGCGAGGTAGAGCGTGTTCTATCTATGGTTGACTCTGTATTGCTACTTGTTGACGCAGTTGATGGCCCAATGCCACAAACTCGCTTCGTGACAAAGAAAGCATTTGCTCAAGGTCTTAAGCCAATCGTTGTTATTAACAAGATTGACCGTCCAGGCGCACGTCCAGATTGGGTTATCGATCAAGTATTTGATTTGTTCGACAACCTAGGCGCAACCGATGAGCAACTAGATTTCCCAATCGTTTATGCTTCTGCACTAAACGGTTTTGCTTCTCTTGACCCAGAAGCATCAGAGGGTGATATGACTCCTCTGTTTGAAACTATCGTTGAGAAAGTTTCATTCCCTGACGCTGACGCGGAAGGTGATTTCCAGATGCAAATCTCTCAAATCGATTACAACTCATACGTGGGTGTTATCGGTATTGGTCGCATCAAACGTGGTAGCGTTAAAACAAACCAACAGGTTACTATTATTGGTGCTGATGGTAAGAAACGTAACGGTAAAATGGGCCAAGTATTAGGTTACATGGGTCTAGACCGTACTGAAGTTGAAATCGCTAACGCTGGTGACATTGTTGCGATTACCGGCCTTGGTCAGCTACAAATTTCTGACACAGTTTGTGCAACTACTAACGTAGAAGCATTACCTGCTTTGTCTGTTGATGAACCAACACTGACAATGACTTTCCAAGTCAACACTTCGCCATTCGCTGGTAAAGAAGGTAAGTACGTAACTTCACGTAATATTCTTGAGCGTCTAGAGCAAGAATTAGTACACAACGTTGCACTGCGCGTTGAAGAAACTGACAGCCCAGATCGTTTCCGCGTATCGGGCCGTGGTGAACTTCACCTTTCAATCTTGATTGAAAACATGCGTCGTGAAGGTTACGAACTAGCCGTTTCTCGTCCAGAAGTAATTGTTAAAGAAATTGATGGCGAGATGTGTGAGCCATACGAAACCTTGACTGTCGATGTTGAAGAAGAGCATCAAGGTGCGGTAATCGAGAAGCTTGGTATCCGTAAAGGTGACATGCGCGACATGCAGTTAGATGGTAAAGGTCGTGTACGTATCGACTTCGTTATCCCTAGCCGTGGTTTAATCGGTTTCCAAACTGAGTTCATGACAGCAACTTCTGGTACTGGTCTTATCTACCATTCATTTGACCATTACGGTCCAGTGAAAGGCGGCGATATTGGTCAACGTGCTCGTGGCGTATTGATCTCTAACGCAACTGGTAAAGCACTGACTTTCGCACTATTTAACCTTCAAGAACGTGGTCGCCTATTTATTGGTCACGCTGCAGAAGTTTATGAAGGCCAAGTAGTTGGTTTGCACGCTCGCGCAAACGACCTGACAGTTAACTGTCTAAAAGGTAAGCAGCTTACCAACATGCGTGCATCAGGTACTGATGAAGCACAAGTACTAACTCCACATATTGAAATGACTCTTGAGCAAGCGCTTGAGTTCATCGATGATGACGAGCTAGTAGAAGTAACGCCTGATAACATTCGTGTTCGTAAGCGTTACTTGACTGAAAACGAACGTAAGCGTCATAACCGCAAGTAATCGTTTCGTTTAGCTTCAACCCTTAATAGGGTTAAGTATCGAAAGCCCTGAACATGTAAGTGTTCAGGGCTTTTTTGTTGCTAGGTATTCAGCAGCTGCGGTATTTGCTTATGTTGCTTGCTCTACTTTAGGTTGGGCTGCTTGAGTGTTCGAGGGCCTAATATTGGGGGTAAATGTCAATGCTCGATGACGTGTTAATGCCCTATCGACTTTAAATGCTGGATCAAATACATTCTTGCCTCTGTCGGTGTTTGACTGACCCAAAAATCGCTTAAGTGGGCGATAAGTGGAACGGCAAATAATAGTACTGTTAGCCCAATGGTTAAGCCGCGTGCAGATAGTTTAATGCCGGTACGGGTACGAAAGTTTAGTGCCTCTTTATTCGGGCAAGCTGAAATGCAGCGCATACAGGCCTGACACTCATCGGTGCGGATATTAATCTGGTTATGGACGCTAATATTGGCCGGACACGCACGGCTACATTTGTCGCAATTCATACCTTTGCTGTCGATTAAGCAATGCTGGCGGCTTCGACGAATTTTAAACGGACTGAGAAAACTGATTAGCCCCAGCAATGCTCCGTACGGGCATAGGTAGCGGCAAAAACCTTGTCGGCGCCATGCAGCAAGTCCCAGAATTAATGCGAAGCAAATGATGGTAACAACACCTGGCGTAATAAAAAACAGCGCCATTTTTAAGTCGGCAATTTTGTGATAATGACTCTGTAAATAGGTTGGAATGCTTGCTGATGGCATGCCAACTATAATGTATAGCATGGCACCCAGTAATAGGTACTTGATCATTCTGAGTGGCCAATCAAGCCAAGCGGGTGGTGCATATTCATTACTGAATAATCGTTTGCGCAGTTTATAAAGGTATTCTCCAGCCAATCCAAGTGGGCAAGCCCAGCCACAAAAAGCCCGCTTACAGAGCAAGCCGGTTAACAGTACAACGGTGAGCATAACTGCTGCAGCCGGGTGAGTTTGGTCCCAAATTCCAAGGCTGACAATAGCTTTAAGTTCAATTCCGCCAGCAATGGGCAGAAAAGCATCGGCGACATCTGGGCGCATTAACCAAGGTGTGACACCCGCTTTGAGCAAGGCGCTATTAATGGTGAATTGTACGCCTACAAGCAGCATTGATAATGCAAGTAAATGTTGAAAGCCTTCTCGTAGGTTATTCGCTCTCAGATTGCCCTGAGCGAGTGTTGGGTATCGTTTTGCAACCAAGGTCATTAAGATAGCTGCAATCGCAAGGGCGGCGATTAGCGGCCAATATAAGCTAGATATAGTGGCGACTAACATTAAGCCACCACAAGTTAAAGCCCCCCATTTTTTACCGCTCCAATAAAGCAGGCTAATACTGTAGACCAGTGCCAGCATTAAGGTTAAAGATTCGACTGTACTCATTAAGTTGCTTAAATTTGTATGACTGATACGCATGGGAGTGACATTGTGCGAATAAGTTCTTTAGCTGCGTGACTTTTGTGGTCAGCGTCATAAAGTTTTTGAGTCGGACTTGTTTCGACTAAATTTACGTCGATGAGAATAGCATTGCAGATGCGCTATATTGCAGGGGGGAATGGGCGGTTGGTCGTGAGCATAGATAAATATTGCGCCCTGCGAGCAGAGCGCAATGCTTGTGTTTATTTGCCTTCAAGCGCTGCAATAAACTTAGTGGACTCGTCAATGGACTTGTTCATCTCGCTAATCAAACCTGAAATGTCAGTTTGTAAGCTGGTGAACTCTCCTTTAATCGCTCCAATCGCTTGCGCATTAAGGTTATGCTTTAAGTAGAGCATGTTGTCTTTCATCGCGGTTAGCACTGGAGGCATTTTACTTTCAGCACGACGCATGCTTTTTACCAATTGAGTGTATGAACGGCGCGTTTCTTTTAGTTTTGATTCGCTGTTACGGCGCAGACTCGCTTTACTGATTTCACCGATTTCGGTTTGCCACTCGTCAAATAAAGCCTCTGCCACATCTTCCACTTTATCAATCCGCTTGGTCACGTCATCGGCTGCACTTTGGGCGGAATCATATTCATCTTTTGCTTTATTGTAAGCGCTCTCTAGGTCGCCTCCGTCATGATTGAGCAAAGCCTGCATCTCTTCGAGTGCTGAGCTAAACTGCTCTTGGGCGTCTTCTTGTGACTCTTTAGCGTCTTCAACACGGTCAACCATGATGTCACGCTTGTGATAGCCGACTTTTTCCATCGCGCCATAATAAGCACTTTGGCACCCGCTCAGTAGTAAGCTACAGCTGATGATGGCAATAGTTAATATTTTTTTCATGTTATTCAATCCTGAATGTGATTCTCAAGCTCAGTCCTAAACTTAGGTGCGGGTTTAATCTGCGCGATACTTAGCCGCATCAATAATGCACCAAATGTGCAACGGTACTGCGATAATTAGAGCAATACCGAACGTGAGTGTTGCAATACCGTATGCTGCGTAAGTTGTGAGGCAAAATATAAGCGCTGCCAGTATTCTTCCTTGTACGAGTTGTCCTAATCCTGCGAAAAAAAAGCTGGCGATAGCGGCGATTACGTTACCTGCTGAACCTTGTTGTGACATCAATTCTATCCTTATGCTTGTAAAGAGAAGGTTATAAGCTTTATTGTACTCAATTACACCCTTCATCGTCGTACAAATTTGGTACAACGTTAACAGAATCAAGAGTAATACGTGAAAAATAACATTTCAATGAGTCAGTTGCAGTCCTTTTTGTTAAGTATTTGGGCGTTTTTTTTACATCTATTGCGGCGTTTTAGAGATGACCAAGTCAACATTAAAGCGGGACACCTTGCTTACGTAACATTATTGTCTTTAGTGCCTATTGTGGCGGTGATGTTTTCTATGTTGTCTGCTTTTCCGGTTTTTTCAGGCATTCGAGAGCAACTTGAGGGTTTTGTTTACGATAATTTTTTACCCGCGGCCGGCGACACGGTGCAAATTTATATCAATGAATTTGTTGCTAACGCATCCAAAGGTACTACTGTAGGTATTGCAGCGCTAGTGGTGGTAGCGCTGATGCTTATTTCAGCCATCGATAAGTCGCTCAATAGTATTTGGCGTACTAAAGAGAAACGTCAAATTGCAGTGTCATTTTCGATGTATTGGATGGTACTCACATTGGGGCCTGTGCTGGTCGGGGCTAGTTTAGCGGCTAGTTCGTATTTGGTGTCGCTAAAACTATTTAATGACTCTGAGTTGTCTGGTGTGGTGCCAATGATTATCGAGCGGTTGCCGATGATTTTTTCAGTTGCTTCTTTTTTACTGCTTTATATGGTGGTTCCCAACAAAAAAGTCAGGTTTATCCATGCGCTATTTGGGGCGATTGTCGCGGCAATGCTGTTTGAGCTCGGTAAAAAGGGTTTTGCTTTTTATGTGACTCAATTTCCTAGTTATGAGGCAATTTATGGTGCGTTAGCGGTTATTCCAATTTTGTTTGTGTGGATATATGTGTCGTGGATTATTGTGCTGATTGGCGCTGAAATCACCGCGGCAATGCCAGAGTATTTACGCGAACGTCATTTGGTAAACACAGCGCTTAAATGCGAACAGGTTAAGAGCGATAAAAACGAAATATCAGATACAGCAGATGCTAGGCAGCCCGGCATTCGCCAGTTTGAGTCTGCTGTTAATGACGATGCAAACCAAGTCTAATTTGATTGCCCGTGACTGGTTAGCCGTAGGTGATGGGCATGATTTGCATATTGCTCAATATGGTAATCAAGATGGGGTCCCGTTGTTGTATTTGCATGGTGGGCCTGGTGCAGGGTGTTCGGTAGATGAGCTAGCGTTGTTTGATCTATCAATCTACCGCGTGATTTTTATGGATCAAAGAGGGGCGGGACGCTCAAGACCTCTTGGAGAGCTTAGGCATAATAATATCGACACATTACTTGCCGATATTGAACGAGTACGGCAGTGGCTTGGCTTGGAAAAATGGGTATTAGCCGGTGGTTCATTTGGTGCAACTCTCGCGCTGTTATATGCGGGATTACACCCTGAGCGTGTGACACACCAAGTCTTATGGGGTGTCTTTATACCGAGCGATGACAGCATTTTATGGTTGTATAGCCAGCGAGGTGCAGCGCTATTGTCTCCGGCTGAGTATCTGGCTTTTAGCTCTAGTACTCTCACAACCATGAATGAACTGCAAAGCATGCTGGTGGAGTATCGTGCTGGGCTTGAACATGAGTCGGCAGCAACGCGCCAAGACTTTGTGCGCCGCTGGTTAAAGTGGGAGATAGCACTGGCATACCCTCACTTTAAGCTAAATGATCACAATCTTATATTTAGTCAGGCGCTCGCAAGTATTGAGCATTATTATGTTACCCATAACTATTTCAATGCTTTTGAAATGCTGTCTTGTACTATTACCCATATTCAGGCTGACACGATAATTCTGCAAGGAAGTCATGACTGGGTGTGCCCCATAGGTTTTGTTGACAGTTTTTTATCTAGCCGAGTTAATGAGCGGATTAAAGTGATTGATGTTATTGGTGGATATCATGCATTAGCGGATGAAAAAATGGCGACGGCAGTGATAAACGCTTTACGAGACTTACAACAATAATAAAAGGGATGGTTAATGAAAAAATTAATTCTAGCTGGCGTGATGTTATCGCTAAGCGCATGCGCGACGACTCAAAATACTAACGACATCAATGTTATTGCTAAGGCGCCTGAAAGCGTTAGCCTTGGTGGTTTATCTAATGAGGCAGCAACCAGTAAGCTACTAGAGGCATTGCTCAATAAAAGCTACTTAGCTACACAAGCGGGTCCTACGGCGGTTGCCGTAAAGTTTGCTAACAGTGAGTTTATTTTGCAGCCGAGCATGAACCCTGATGGCATTGACCGTATTTTAATGAATCGTTTTTACGCTATTCATCCCAAATATGTAGGCAGCAAAGAGATGTTGGTGATGATCAGCGCTTTGAATCAAAAGCTGAGTTTTGCCAAATTTGTGGTACGCGAAAAAGGGGCTGTGATCCAGGTGCAAGGTGCGGCAACTTTTGTCGATACCATTAGCATGGAAGAGATCCGTCGCTTTATCTTATGGACCGATGAAGGTCTATTGCGGGTCGGTCAGTCGTTGCCAGAAGGTTCCAAGGGGGTGATTAAACCGATCCCCGTGATGAGCAAGGTTAAAGCCGCTTAAGTATGGGCACAAATTTTAGCCAATAAATTTAACCAGTATGGTTACCATTTTATAGAGGATTTTTAGCGTGATAGGTTTGGTTCAACGTGTAAGTGAGGCCAATGTCGTCGTTGATGGTGCTACCATCGGAGCGATAGATAATGGCTTATTAGTGTTGCTCGGCGTGGAGCGTGATGACGATTTAGCAAAGATGCAAAAGCTTGCGACTAAGGTCATGAGTTATCGGTTATTCTCCGATGAAAACGACAAGATGAACCTTAATCTATCGCAGGTTGGTGGCAGCTTATTGGTTGTGTCGCAATTTACCCTTGCGGCTGACACTGGCCGAGGCTTAAGGCCTAGCTTTTCAAGTGCGGCAACGCCTGAGCAAGCTCGTGAATTATACCAAGCCTTTGTCGATTTTTGTCGTTCTAAAGGTGTGCATACTCAAACTGGAGAGTTTGGTGCCAACATGAAAGTGTCGCTGGTTAATGACGGCCCTGTAACGTTTAACTTTCAGGTTTAGCTGTAAATGGAAAAATCTAATGATGAGCCTGTGTATCGTCAACAGTTACTCACATTGTTGCAGTAAACGTGGTATCAAGCTATTTCTATAAGTTAATATATGCAGGTTGAACCGCTGTTATTTTGATGGCATGAATTTAGTGTAACGGCGGCTTTAGAGCCTAATGTTGATCTGCACCGAACCATGTTTGCGGGCAGTATTTTTTAGCTAGTTGGGATGGCTTGGCTGCTGCAATTAGCCAGACTCGAGGGGGCTAGCGTATTGGCAGGTGCTCAGATCCGCTATATAGCGCCAATCAGCGAAGCGCCTATTTCCGCCATCGTGTGTGCAGGAACTGATTTGTCGGTGTTACAATTTGGTCAGCTTACCAAAATAAAGTGTAGTGATAATGCTGAAGGCGTTGTTACACGTATATATCACGCCTCATTTTAGCTGCTGACAGCGTGATTAACTGCAACAAAAAAAAGGCCCTTTAAAGGCCTTTTTTTATGAGTCATTTACCGTAAATGACTTGCTGATAAATGCTTATGCAAGTACTAGTCTAAGTGCTTTTGTAATCGGCGTAGTGCAGCTTTGATTTTACGAGCGTTTTCAGGGCCCATTCTCACCATGAGTTTTTGTGCATCAGGCAGTGCTTCTAATTTAGGGTCAACAAATTGGTAATTAACACTTACGCCATCAAGCTCAATTGGTTGTTCAATAATGGGCGCGCCTAGCATAACCGCAATCGCTTCTTGAACTCTTTCGTCAAACGAAGTGCTGTCATAACCCAATTCGTGAAAAGCTTCGTTTAACAGTGGTGTTAATTCGCTATACGTTTTTGCTAATTGCTCTTCGTTGAGGCTAGTAAGAAAATCGGCGTATAGATCATAGCGATGGTAACTGTCTGGGTCTACATAGGTTTTATTGGCAATGTCGGATACGGTAAAGCGATTATTCGGCGCTTTAAGAGGGCTTACTTTTCTCGCTAGTTCACCTTGGGCTAAGTTATCAACAAATACCACAAATTGACGGATAACATTTTCTTCAATTAATAATGGCTCAATCGCCATACCATCAGCAATATCGATAGTTTTTTGATGGATGTATGCATCACTATCTGCCAGTGTGGGTAGCGGTTCAGCTTCTGGCTCTGGGGTAACTTCTGGTAACTCTACAACTGCAGGTTCAACAACTTCTGGTTCGGGCTCAGGTAGATTAGCTACGGTTTCTAGCGGTTGCTCTGGTAGCGGATCAGGCACAACAACGGGCGTAATAACCTGTGGCTCTTCGCTTTTATCATTACTGCTGAGATAGTAATATCCGCCAGCAGAAATAAGCGCCACAACGGCAATGGCAATAATAGCGAGGCCATTAGTACCTGAGGACTTCTCCTGGGGTGTAATTCTATCTTCTTGACTGAGTTGCATTTTGATTCCTTTGCTACCGCTTTATGATCATTATAATAAGTATAGCCTCAACCCATTTTGCAAAATTAAACGCACTTGTCTATAGGTTGAGTCTCTATTAAGAATATTTAATTTGTATCTAAAACCTAATTCACACATTAAGCCTGCACAAACTGTTCTCGGTCGCCTAACCAACGTTGGATGATTGCATCAACACTATCAGGCACTTGCTGCATAATATGCGGCGCGAGTCTCTGTACGTGCGGAATGAGTGCTTGGTCGCGCATTAAATCTGCAATTTTCATGTCGGCGACACCAGTTTGCTTAGTACCGAGTACTTCACCGGGACCACGGATCTCTAAATCGCGTTGAGCAATGACAAAACCATCGTTACTCTGCCTGAGCACTCCGAGCCTTTTTGTTGCGGTGGCAGAAAGAGGTGGCTTATACATCAATACACAGTGACTCGCGACAGCACCACGGCCCACTCGACCCCTAAGCTGATGCAACTGCGCCAAACCTAAGCGTTCAGGGTTTTCAATAATCATCAGGCTTGCATTAGGTACGTCAACCCCGACTTCAATGACCGTAGTGGCCACCAGAAGATGCAGTTCACCAGCTTTAAAGCTCGCCATGATTTGCTGCTTCTGTGCGGGCTTCATTCGGCCGTGTACCAAGCCAACTTTTAGCTCGGGTAGGGCAAGTGTTAGTTCTTGTGCGGTATCTTCTGCTGCTTGGCACTCTAATACTTCAGACTCTTCAATGAGCGTGCAGACCCAGTACGCTTGCCGGTTATTGTTCATAGCAGCCTGCCTGACCCGCTCAATGACCTCTTCGCGGCGGTTATCAGCAAGTGCCACTGTTTTTATTGGTGTCCGACCTGGGGGGAGTTCATCAATAATCGAAGTGTCTAAGTCTGCGTATGCTGTCATGGCTAATGTACGCGGAATTGGCGTAGCGGTCATAATCAGCTGATGTGGGTGAAAGCCTTGGCTGACTCCTTTTTCTCGTAAACCTAAGCGTTGGTGTACACCGAATCGGTGCTGCTCATCGATGATGATAAGCGCAAGCTTATTAAATGTGACTTGTTCCTGAAATATGGCATGAGTGCCAATTACCATATTGGCTGCCCCTGATTCAATATCGGCTAAAGATTGCGTTCTGGCTTTGCCTTTTAGCTTACCCGCTAACCAGACGACTTTTAGCCCTAGTGCCTCAAACCAGCCGTTGAAATTAATTAAGTGTTGTTCTGCCAGTAATTCAGTTGGTGCCATCATGGCAACTTGATAGCCGCTTTCAATGGCTTGTAATGCCGCTAGCGCTGCTACTAGGGTTTTTCCTGAACCTACATCACCTTGGACTAGGCGCATCATGGGTTCGGCTTTTTCGAGGTCTCTAGTAATGTCGGCAACGACACGCTGCTGCGCACCTGTTGGTTTGAAAGGTAACGCGGCTAGAAATGGGTTTAACAATTGACCCGTTGCCGACATGCTGACGGCTTGATCGCGACGGGTTCGCTGGCGTAGGCGCAGCATGCTCAAGTTGTGTGCAAGCAGCTCTTCTTGGATCAGGCGTTGTTGGGCTGGGTGTGTGCCTTGCTCAAGGTCAAACAGTGATACTTGATTATTGGGACGGTGCAGCAGCTGTAGCGCTTGCTTCAATTCCATGTGGTTGGGCTGAAGGTGAGGCGGTAATAGCTCTGGTAGACCGCCTGCTGCGAGCATTAACAGTGCTTGTTCTGTCAGTTTTATCCAGCTTGCTTGTTTAAGGCCTTCGGTTGTTGGGTATACCGGTGTTAACGTGTCGCTGATCGGTTCATTATCTTCAGCTGAGACCAGTTTGTATTCTGGATGAATAATTTCATTCGTGTGTTTACTACGACGGATCTCGCCATAAGCACGCACTACGGCTCCGGGGGCAAGCGTATTGCGTTGAGCGACTGAAAAATTGAAAAAACGCAACGTTAAACTGCCGGTGTCATCTTGCACAGTGCAAGTCAGCATGCGTTTGCGGCCTTGAATCACTTGGCTAGACTGTACAACGGCTTCGATAGTACCGTAACTGCCGGGATAAAGTGAGGCGATCGGGTAGATTTGAGTGCGATCCTCATAGCGTAGCGGTAGATGAAACAACAGATCTTGAACTGTTGTTATATCCAGCTTCGCTAATCTCTCGGCCATCTTTTTGGCGACGCCCTTGAGTTCTGTGATAGGAACAAGATCGAGTCTTTGCAAACGTTTATCACTCAAACACTGTAAATTTATACATATATTATCAGAGATATAATTTTACGCAAATTATCGATGGTGTAGCGGGTTTAAGCAATGGTTATGTTGGCCAGTTTAGCTGCGTTTGATGTATAAGACTTTGGTTACTCTGTAGGGAGCAATGACCTTAACAAGAAATGATGACTTGAGTATTGTTGCAGCAGGTTAAACAAAAACAGCACACCAAGGGTGTGCTGTTTTTTATTAGTGTATGGTTGAGGCGGCGTTAGAGTTCGTCTTCCCAACAAATTTTTCCGCCGCGGATCCCATCAACCCTTTCGCTATATCTTTGCTCTAATACATGGCGTTTGATTTTTAGCGTTGGGGTTAACACATCATTATCGACTTCCCATTTTTCAGTAACGACTACGATAGCATCAACCGTTTCGTGCGACTCTAAATGTGGATTTACCGCATCTAAGGTCGTTTTAAGTGAGGTTGTAACCTCTTCTCTTGGTTGTAAATATCCGCCTTCAGATAACTGAACGAGTGCAATGGGGTGAGGTAGGCCAGAACCAATAACACAGATCATTTCAACATGTAGATCTTGTGCTAGTTTTCGCTCAATTGGTACCGGAGCAACATATTTACCTTTTGAGGTTTTGAAATTATCTTTCACTCGGCCTGTAATTGACACATAACCATCTTCATCAATATTCGCTAAATCACCGGTAAGAAAATAGCCGTCTTTATCAAAGCACGCTGCCGTTTCTTCTGGTTGTTTGTAATAGCCTTGCATTAATCCTGGGCTCTTAACTAGTAGCTCTCCAACATCGGACAATTTAACGTCACAACCGTCTACAGCGCGGCCAACGGTACCAATTTTTTTGACATTGAAGGGAGAGTTAATGATTGAGTACGCACAGTTTTCCGTCATGCCCCACGCTTCTGAAATATTGAGTCCAACCTTGTGATACCAAGTAATGAGTGACGGTGGAATAGGCGCTGAACCTGAACCCAGCATATGGCAGTGCTCTAGACCGAGTGCTTTATGAATTTTTCGTTTAACAATCCCACTAAGGATCGGAACTTTAAGCATCAAGTTTAGCCTGCTGTCGCCAATGGTATCGATGATTTTCTTCTGGAATAGGTTCCATAAACGAGGCACTGAAAAGAATACCGTTGGCTGTGCCCGTTGCACATCAACAACAAAGCTATCTAAGCTTTCAACAAAGGCTACGCTACTACCAGAGTAGAAAGATGAGCCCTCTTTTGCGACTCGCTCGGTGATATGGGCAAGTGGTAAATACGATATTAACCTGTCACTGACGTTAGTTTTTAAATCACGGACTACGGTATTACAAGTCCAAGAATAACTAGCAAAAGTATGAATTGCGCCCTTAGGCTTACCGGTTGAGCCTGAGGTGTAAACCAGCGTCATGATTTGCTCAAGTGTGGGTAATGGCGCGTCAATTAGTGGTTGTCCTAGGGTAAGTAGTTTGTCCCAATGGTACTGTGCTGGCATGGTATCGTATGGCATTGCCAAACGCAGGATCTCGCCGCCAACTCCTAACTCTTGCTCAGCCCAGTGGTCCAGTTTGCCAATAAAAATCGCTTTAGATTCGCTGTGTTCGAGCGTGTAGCAAATAGTGTCGGCATTGGCTGTTGGGTAAATAGGTACACTGATATAACCACCATGCATAAGGGCTAAGTCAGTAATAAACCATTCGGCGCAGTTTTTAGAAAATATGGCGACTTTATCGCCTCTATTTAGGCCTAGATGCCTTAGGGCACCTGCAATTTGTTGCATTTGAGTTTGCACTTCACGCCAGGTGAAGTTTTTAAATTGACCGTCAATAGGTTGCTTTAGATAGACATTATCGCCCTGTTTTTCAACCCAATGCTCAAGCATTTCAATTGGGGTTTTGATTGTTGATTCCATTGCAATTCCATATTGATATTATTGATTCCAATTCAGCCAATGGGTGTACAGGTGTTAATTGTTCACTTAGTAGGCTGATGCTGCTAAGTCTCAGTATGGCGAAAAATGTGATCTATAACAACTTTTTCAAACGCTCGTTACAATTTGTCTTTGTTCTAGTGCAAAAGTAGGCTTTTTTGAGGGGAAAATCAGGCAATGGACTGTAAAAAAGTGCTAACCATTGCGATTAGCACTTGCTAAATTAGGTGGTTATTCAGAAGGTTCGCGCATTCTTTGCCACCATTGTTCGTCAGCTACGATTTGCCCAGCCTCATCAATCGCTGGGTAAGGTAGCTTTTTGCGACGACAGGCTTTGGCATATATAGGGTGGCCTTGTTCAAAGAGCTTTGTTTGGCAGTACTGTTCATCGAGTTTGCGGTCGCCGTACATTCCTGCGGCTTGTCGTTGTCGCTGCGCTTCATACATGATTAATGCCCCTGCAACCGACACATTTAATGATTGCACCATGCCAATCATAGGAATGATTACATGCTGGTCGGCGGCCGCGATGCCTTCAGCACTAACGCCATCACGCTCATTACCTAAGATAACCACCGTTGGGCGAGTGTAATCTATTTCACGGAAATCGACGGCGGTGTCGGAAAAGGTCGTGGCAATAATCTGCATATCTTGGCGACGAAAGGCGTCAACCGCCTCGCTCATGGTGTGGTGTACTTGGGTTTTTACCCATTGTTGGCTACCTGATGCTGTGTTGCCAGATACCCGCATTTCTAGATCGCTCCACACCGCATGAACTTCATGGATCCCAACAGCATCTGCGGTACGGATCACAGCGGCAATGTTATTGCTTTTATGAACCGTGTCTAAGCACAAAGTGAGATCGGGTTGGCGATTGTCTAGCATTTGGTTAATGCGGGCGAAACGTTCAGGACTCATATCTTTTTGACCAAACAATTGTTATTTATTAATAAAAAAGGGCGCCGAAGCGCCCCGTTTTTGGCTTAATGGACTAAATTTCCATTACACCATCCATTTCTACCAGCGAGCCTTTCGGAAGCTGTTTTACACCGATTGCTGCACGTGCAGGGAAAGGTTGCTGAAAATAGCGTTCCATAATTTCATTTACAGTGGCAAAGTGACTTAAGTCAGTCATGAAAATGTTGAGCTTAACAATGTCACTCAACGAACCACCTGCAGCTTCACAAACGGCAGTGAGGTTTTCAAAAACCTGTACAACTTGTGCGTCAAACTCATCGCTAACCATCTGCATTGTTTTAGGATCCAGTGGGATCTGGCCTGATAAATATACGGTGCTACCCACTCGAACCGCTTGAGAGTAAGTGCCAATTGCTTGCGGTGCTTTATCTGTTGCAATGATGATCTTATCTGCCATGATATTCCCTTGGTCTGTAGTTAATACAACTAACGATTACGCGAAGTTCGCAATACTTCAGGCAGCACGCGAATACGGCGCATCACGTTAGCTAAATGAATCCGGTCTCTCACAGAAATACGCAGGTTAATCAGGAAGACTCGCCCATCTCGTTCTTCTGTCGTTAAGTTATGGATATTAGAACCTTCTGCGGCAACGATTGAAGTAATTTTAGCTAATGCACCTTGGTGATTAACGATTTCTACGCGTAAGTTTGCTTGGTATTCAACGCCTTCAGCGCTGTCCCACTGTACAGGTATATATTTATCAGGCTCACCTTGGTAGCCGCGAATATTGGCACAGCTTTCCATGTGCACCACTAAACCTTTACCGGGGCTTACATGCGCAATAACAGCGTCGCCTGGAATTGGGCGGCAACAGTTAGCAAAGGTCACAAGCATGCCTTCAGCGCCACGGATCGGCATGGTGTTTGAATCTTTTTGTTCTTGGGTGACCACTTGGTCGCCACGTAAACGCTGGGCGATAACAATGCTCATGGCATTGCCAAGGCCTATATCAGCCAGTAGCTCATCAAGGGTGTTGTGTTTGGTGTCGTTGACCACTTTTTCGATTTGCTCTTTAGGCAAGTCATCAAGTTTGGTTTCGCCTAACGCATGGTTTAATAAGCGTTTGCCGAGCAAAACGGCGTCTTCATCTTTGAGGCTTTTTAGTAGCTGACGAATTTTAGCACGGGCTTTACCTGTCACCACAAAATTGAGCCATGCGGCGTTAGGGCGTGCACCTTTAGCGGTAATGATTTCGACCGTCTGCCCTGAAATCAGTGGCTGACTTAGCGGGTAAGCTTGACGGTTGACTCGGGCACCAACACAAGTGTTACCGACATCGGTATGCACTTCGTAGGCAAAATCGACGGCGGTTGCACCAACAGGCAGCTCTAAAATGCGGCCTTCGGGTGTAAATACGTAAATTTCTTCTGGAAACAACTCGGTTTTAAAGTTTTCTACAAACTCAAAAGAGGTGCTCGCGCTTTGTTGTAGCTCTAATAAGCTTTGCATCCATTTGCGGGCTCGCACGAGTGTGGTTGTGCTTTGCTCTTCAGAGCTGCCTTTTTTATAGACCCAGTGTGCTGCGACACCTTTGTCCGCCATTTGGTCCATATCATCGGTACGTATTTGGATCTCAACCGGCACGGCGTGAGGCCCAAATAGGGAAGTATGTAATGACTGGTAGCCGTTGGCTTTAGGAATAGCGATATAATCTTTAAATCGACCCGGACGCGGCTTATAAAGGCCGTGCATGGCGCCCATTACCCGGTAACAGGTGTCGATAGAGTCAACGATGACTCGGAAAGCATAAATATCCATGACGTCTTGAAACTGCAGTTCTTTATTACGCATCTTGTTATAGATGGAGTAAAGATTTTTTTCTCGCCCTGTGACCGTGCCTTCAAGGCCCGCGTCTTGGAGCCGAGTTTCAACGGCAGCTTCGATACTTTGAATAAGCTCTTTACGATTACCCCTAGCGGCTTTAACCACTTCTTTCAAAACACGATAACGCATTGGATAATACGCTTGAAAGCCTAGATCCTCTAACTCGCTCTTAATATTGTGTATACCAAGACGGTTAGCGATTGGAGCGTATATTTCGAGCGTTTCACGGGCAATACGACGGCGCTTATCAGGTCGCAAAGCACCTAGGGTGCGCATGTTATGGGTTCTATCGGCAAGTTTGATTAAGATAACGCGAATATCTTGCGTCATCGCCATCATCATTTTGCGAAAGTTTTCGGCCTGAGCTTCTTTCTTGTCACGGAATTTTAGTTTGTCTAGCTTAGATACGCCTTCCACCAGTTCGGCAATGGTCTCACTGAATTTTTCAGCAAGTTCCTCTTTGGTAACGGGGGTATCTTCGATAGTGTCGTGCAGAATAGCGGCCATAAGCGTCTCATGATCGAGACGCATATCGGCCAAGATGCGGGCAACCGCAACTGGGTGGGTAATATAAGGTTCGCCACTCGTGCGCATTTGACCTTCATGGGCATCGCGCGCCACCTGATAGGCCTGCTTGAGTAATTCTACCTGTTCAGGTTCTAAATAACCTGAAGCAGACTCTTTTAGACCTTCAAACAGATACAAGTGGCTCTACTCCTTATAAAGCGTTACGGCCTTCAGCGATGGCAGCAACTGCAGCAATTTCAGCTGCTTCACGTTCACGAACTGTTTGGCGCTCATCGGCATCCAAAGTATCAGCTGTGACTAAACCTAGTTCGATTTCGCGCAAGGCGATAACCGTTGGCTTGTCGTTCTCTTCTTCAACCATAGGGTCTTTACCCTGCACAGCGATTTGGCGAGCACGACGCGCTGCAACCAAAATCATATCAAAACGGTTGCCGATTTTGTTGACGGCATCTTCTACAGTTACGCGAGCCATGTTTGGAAACTCCAGTGGTTTATTGATTGAAAAAATGACGCAAAATTGTACATGAAGACAGTTAGTCTGCCAACAGATCTTTTATCATATCATTTTGCGTATGAATTTGGCTAGCAGAGGTTAGTCTTTGACTACGAATGATAGCTAATAAATCAGCCTGTGCTTTGTCGAAATCGTCATTGACTAGGATAAAGTCATATTCATTATAGTGTGACATCTCTGAAGCTGCTTGTGCCATGCGGCTAGCGATTACTTCTTGGTTATCTTGTCCGCGGCCAGTCAGGCGGTTTTCTAGTTCGGTTCTTGATGGCGGCAAGATAAAAATGCCGATTGCTTCAGGCATGATTTTTTTAACTTGCTGAGCGCCTTGCCAGTCGATATCAAGAAAAACGTCAATACCGTTAGCGAGTGTTTGCTCAATGGTCACTCGAGAGGTGCCGTAATAGTTACCAAAAACTTCAGCCCACTCAAAAAAAGCATCATCAGCAATAAGCTGTTTAAATTCATCTTGAGTGACATAGTGATAATGCTGACCATTCACTTCACCTGGACGAGGCTGACGGGTAGTATGCGACACTGACACTTGCTTATCTGCCGGCTTGTCTTTTAATAGGGCTGAGATAAGTGATGATTTACCTGCGCCACTGGGCGCTGAGACGATAAATAGGTTTCCGCGAGCAGTCATGAGTTGCGTATCCGATGCTTTAGTAAAAAGATTTAGCGCGACATTATACAGCCTAGAGCGATATTTACGCTAGTTAAGACGACAAAGGACAATTAAATTTTATTGTTCAATGACTTTAAGTGAGCAAAATTATAGCTGTAGACGCTTAAATCACAGACATCTACAGGCAAATTGGGTAGTCTATCTGGTTCGTTTTATGTTGTTGCCTCAGCATAAAGCAGGGTTTGTCATGTTTTGGGGCACCTTGTGTGCTTTTTGGTTTCTTTCATTAGCAAGATAGGTATAGCAAGTCATGCAGTTTACGGCACTTTTTTGTTTGAACGGTCGCGATAACGGCCAGCGGTTCGCCATCATCAGCGGGCTGACTTATTTGATTTTATTATTGGCAGGATTGGTTTTAGGCGCGACTTCCTTTTTATATATTGTGGGCTTACTGCTCTCGCCAGTAGTAGGTTTTTCTTGTTTACGTCGATTGCGTGATGCTGAAAAATCGGTGCGACTTTCTGCGCTAGTGTTGGTTCCGTTACTGTTGGTGACCCTGACACTGGTGCATATTTCTAGTTCAATGTTGTTAGTTACATCGCTGTTGCTTGCGGCGATTTGTACTGCCTACGTGGCTATTTTACCTGCGGCGGCAGTGACTCAATACCAGCAGGGCTATTCTGGACCGATTAAAATACCTGCCCGGTCGACCCGTAATACGCGAGCTCGCGTTGAGCCAACGCTTGACCTAAATAAACCAGCTGAAGATGCTCAGCACCATGACGGAGCGTCAACGGCGCCGCAGGCAAATACTACGTCACCGCGGCAGCAACAAGGGCACGGCACCTTGTTAGCGCTACAGCGGTGGGTAATAAACAACCCTAAAAATACATTTGGCGTAAGCGGTGCATTGATTTTGGTAATGTTAGTGCTGAGTGTTTACTCGCTTGCTCCTGATCAAACCTATGTGGCTGAACAGGAACAAGCAGATATTGAACATCCAGCGCCTGCAGTGGTGCCGCGCAAGATCACCACGTTGCCTGACGGATTTAGTTTGGCGCTTGAAGATGACGTTTTAATTGTAAGGTGGTTGGGCGAGCGAGGTGCTCCGGCAAACTTATGGTCTTTAGCGACAGCTAAGGGCGACAAAAGTTGCTCGACATTAGCGTTTAACAATGGCACTCAGTATCGACCGGTCGTGGTGGATTTATTAGCCGACACTGGCACTGAGGCGCGTTTTTCTCCGCTTGATACTAAAGCCATTATTGTAGACATGGCTCGTCGTGGAAGCGTTAGTTTGTGCGGCTATAAATTTAGCCTTAAAGGTAGTCAGGCGGCACTTGCTAAAGTTGGTGAATTTTCCGCTTACTTATAATCGATAGTCGCTTAGGTTTGGTTTATATTGCGATGAAATGCGAACATCATCTTGTATGTTTTGGTAGTTTGTTAGGAGTTGCAGGTGGTTGATTTTATTATAACAAAGGTGTTGCCTTATTTTGATGTGGTATTGGAAAATGTTAAGGTTACACGGTTAGGACAAGGTCATATTAACCAGACTTTTCTCGTGCGCTGGCCTGCAGGCCAATTGGTGTTACAACAAATTAATACCGACGTGTTTCCGCGCCCTGCTGCAATGCTCAATAATGCTTATAAAATCAGTCGTCACCTTATTGCTAAAAGCGAGGCTAACGCCTATAGGCTACAAGTCGTCGCTCCTGAGCGCACTCAAGCCGGAGAGTTATTTCTCGACTTGGGTGAGCAGGGTTTTTGGCGGGCGATAAATTATCTTCCCTTTAGCCACACCGTTGAGGTGGTTAACAGCGTTGTTGAAGCTGAAATTGCCGCTAAGGCATTTGGTCACTTTGCGGTATCGTTAAGTGACTTAAGCGCAGAATCAATAGACGACGTGATCCCTCAATTCCATCATTTGCCGGGACGTATCGACCAGCTGGTCGCAGCGGTAGCGCAAAGTCATCCGCAGCGTTTACAAGGGTGCCAGCAATGGGTTGATTTAGCGCTTGGGCAAACGGAGTTACTACAGCAACTTAAGCAAGTAGAAGCGCAACTGCCTTTGCGTATTTGCCATAACGACACCAAAATTAACAATATGTTATTTGATAAGCGAGACATGAGTAGCTTGGCCATTATTGACCTTGATACCTGCATGAAAGGCTACCTGATGTATGACTTTGGCGATATGGTGCGTACTTTTTGTAGCCCAGAAGCAGAAGACTCTACTGCGCTTGATCAGGTGCATGTGCGTGAACCGATTTTTGCTGCTATTTGTCAGGGGTATTTAAGCGAGTTAGGGGCGAGCTTGTCTCCACTTGAGCGGCAAAGTTTGTGGCTCGGCGCTAAAGTAATGTGCCTAATGATTGGTATCCGCTTTTTAACTGATCACCTTAATGGTGATGTGTATTTTCCGGTTAACCATCAAGGCCACAATCTTGAGCGAGCCGCGAATCAGTTTACGCTGTATCAAAGTTTACTTGAGCAACAAGACCATTTGAGTACCTACCTTAAATAGCGGCAACCATGCTCGTTATTGCGGCTGAGATGTATGTTGTTGGCGGGCTAAAAAATCATTTGGGCTCAGTGTTAAGGTTTGACCTACCGGATTATATTGGCTGGGCTTATCGATCTGAAAAACGCTGAAATCATGCCTCAGAGCTGGTGTTAATAGTGTTTCAAACATGTCGACTTGTTGGTTGTTTGGGCTTAGCCAAGCATCCAGTGTTGAGTGATCTTGCGGTAAAATTAATGGGCTGGCCTTACTATGATATGGCATTAAGTCGGGGTGAGGCGCGTTAGTAATGATGGAGCAAGATGTATAAGTGTCACCGGTTCTTGGATGTAGCCATTCACGATATAGTCCCCCCAATGCAATTGCGGCATTATTGGCTACCAGGTCATGGTAAACAGGTTGACCGCCGCGCTTTTTTGTTTCACCAAAACCTTTCGCAATCACAATGCAGCGGCTTTCTCTAAAGGCTTGATAACCAGCACTGCCTGGCTGGTTTAATTTATCTGAACGGGTATTAAATGAGGTGAAACGACTCGGCTTAAAGCCATCATAAGTGGTTTGTTGCAAGAGCCACCAAGAGGCCGTTTGCAAAAATCGTTCGCCATCAAACTCGCGAACAATGCTGATTTCATTCGTTGGCATTTTAAAGCGAGAATAGCGCATATCGTCGCGATTATTGATGCGTAGGTCTTCCATCAATATCTGTACAAACATGTCATCAATCATGTTTAATCTGCCGCACATAACTCCCTCGCTTAGTGGTCGCCTAAAATGCATAAAGCCAAGGTTTATCCTAAGTGATGTATGCTGGTGTGGCTATAGTATTTAGCGATATGTTGATATATGACTGGTATCGCAGCGCATAGTGACGGCTTGCGTTGGTAGGCTGGGCAACATACAGTGGATAGCAAATAAAAAAGCCCTCGTTAGAGGGCTTAGGCAATGGTATTAACGACTAATCAAAACAACGGATTTAAAAGTAGTAACCAAAGTTTATGTTGATGCGTCGATCCCAATCATCGCCAGCTTCTGGTAGGCCAATGTGGTCGTTATTGGCGGTAGAGAAGGTCATGTTTTTACCCATAACAAAGTCAATCATGGTGTAAGTTGGCCCTGATGCAATGGCACAGCCTGTTACGTTTTGCATGCTGTTGTCATAACTGTCGTCATCAACATCAGGCGTCATTAAACCAAAGTCGTTGTAGCACTTAACGCTACCCCAATCAGTGCTGAAAGTTTTGGCTAGGTTAGCGCTGTACGATTGGCCTTTTGAGGCAATCTCGTACTGCCAGCTTACAACTGACACTCCAATTTTATTCTGATCAGCTGAGTCTGCGGCATCGTATTCGTATTGCAGCGCTTGTAGTTGTAGGTTCCAGTCTTTGTAACTGCTGTCTAAATGCAACGCTATGGCATAACGGTCGCCGTTATTACCGGTTTTGTTGTTATAGATCTGCCCTAATTGTACTGAGCCACCAAAAGTCGTCTCGCCGCCATTGTGTGTGGCTGTGTATGTTTGACGAATGTTAATTTGGTTGGTTTCTTCGTTATTGTACTCGGTACCATTAATGGTGCCGGTGTACAGGTCGGTAGCGTAACGTTTGTTTTCTGTTGGGCCGTACTCAGCTCCTTTAAAGAATGCTAAATCAGTCTGCCAGCCGTGCTTTTCAAAAACCGCTTTTACACCAGCGTCATGATCATCTTCAAAACCGAGGTAGTAAGGCAGGCCAAACCAAAAGCTGTTTGAAATAAAACCAGGGTTACCAAAAGGCACTTTAGTAATGCCCAGCTGTACTTGCCACTCAGGGTTTACGTCATAGAAGCCATAGCCTGACTTTACGTAGTTAGTGCTAGATGTGAAGCGGTAATCAGCTGATAGCCCCCAATCACCTTGCTTGCCATTAAACGTGATTGAAGCGATATCAAAGTTAAAGTCGCCGCCTTTATCTTTAGAAGCTTCGCTGTACTCTTTATACGCGTAGTTAACTCTGACAGCGCCGCCAATTTTAATACCGTCTTCTTGCTCGGTAGCAAAGGCAGTAGAGCCTGAAAGTGCGATAGCCGTAGCGACAACCGACAACGTAAACCGAGTTCTTTGTTTCATCATTTATCCTTTGTCTATTATTAGACTTTTTTTCAAACTTTTTATTAAGTTTGAGCTGTGCTTTTGCAGTGGTATTAAATACCGCCACTTATCATTTGTAATATCCTGTAGGCAACGCCTTTGTGCCGTTGGCGATAGAAGTATCGGGCGTTTAGATGGGCTGTTAAACGGCAGTCATTGGGTGACCAAAATGCTAACTAAGCCGTGGCTAGTGAGTCTATATGGACTTGTTTATTGTTATCGTTTGAGTCAGTTTTTAGCCGAGTTGAACGGATAAACGCTGCTTTAAAAGCGTTCCCTTTCGATGGCTCGCTACGTGGCTATAGGAGGTTGAACTCCAATATTTCAACAATAAAAATCCAGCCCAAAGCAATTGCTAGGATTATGGTGATTGTTGGGTGGCAATACGTAGAATGAATGAGGGCTAATAAATGCGGCGCTAATTCTATATGCACTTGCTCACTACTGCAGTTATGTTCGGGTGAGCAGGTTCACAAAATTAACTAATTAGGTATTTTTTAATGGTGTTACCGCGTAAAGAATCGTCAAAGCCCTGTATTTACCTGTGATAGCAAATGATTTTAGTGCCAAAGCTTGGCCTAAGTTTTGCGCGACTTAAGGCCATTAATTGAACCTAAGCATAAAGGGCGCGAATGCGCCCTTTATGCTTAATATTTGTCAGTTTTACTTATGGTTAATAAATGATTATTTGAATACTTGTTGGTTCGTACCGTATGGACCTAAGTTTAGATCACGCTTACGGATCTCATCGACACGGTCAAACGCTTCTTCTGCCACTCGTAAATTTTGAACATCTTTACGCCAGTAGTATTTGAAACCATCGAAATGCGCATTATTCGGGTACCAGTACATGACTCCTAAGCCTTTATCGGTCATGATTGGCGTATTGTGAATGGTTGCACCTGGGATATAAAAGTATTGGCCAAGAGCCAATTTTTGGAACTTGTTTTGTGCCAAAGTTTGGCTTTCACCCGTGACAACGTAATAACACTCTGGCTGACCATGGAAGTGCGGTGCGTGATCTGATTTTCCACCATCTGTGATACCAATAACGGTAGGGCTGTCTGATAGTTCTTTCCAAATGTAGCCAACTGGTGATTTAGACTTATCACAGTCTTGGATCTCTAGTACGTTTCCGTCGTCATCCAGTGATTTACAGAACTGCTGGTCAGAAGCGATGCTGCTGTTTGATTTGATACTATTGAAGTCAATTTTCCCTGCTTCCCAATCTGCAATATAAGCTTCAACTTCTGGGTTGCTGCATTGCACTGGCATAGTGTCTTGTGGAGCATAAGGAGTGCTGTCGTATGGAACAGGCGTCATTTGCTGGTAAGGCAGCTGTGCGTGGTCGCATTGTGGGCCGGCAGCCATGGCCACTGTTGAAGTCACTGCCGCTATGCCGACAATCATTTTTAATTTAATCATTCTTATTCCTGTTCTTAGCTAATGCAGCTTTCGCTGCGATATTGTGCTCGTTTAAGCGGGCTTGAACTAACAATAATGCGATTGTTACTGTGTAAGTTTGAATTGGATCACGCCGCGTTTTGAGTAACAAACTTATTCGTGAGCAGGGTCGCGAATATTGTTTTCTTTGATGTCTATTCAAAGGTGGAATTGCAAACTTAATTGTGCGTAATTTGACGCCCCTTGAGCCACGGGTTGTAGAGTGTATGCGGATAAATCATCATTAATTTGATAGCGTCCAAGCTCGAGTCCGAGGGCTAATGCAGGGGTTAGATTCGTAAAGATGTTGGCACCGATATGAGCACGATCAGTTTGCTCTACTTCAGTGACGGTACGACCATAAAACAAGCTTGAGCGAGTGCGTTCGGTCCAGAAATGACGGTATGCAAACATGGCTGAAGTGGTTGTTTCAACTTTGCCGTTGACAATATCTCGAGCAGCATCAGTGCCAACGTAACGCCCCAAATTGCCGTAGTGCAATTGAATTCGTAAATCGTCTTTGCCAAACGTCCGTAATTTAGCTGCGACCGAAACACCAACTGCTAGTTTCGCACTAGAGCTAGGATCTAAATAGCGCAGTAAACTAGCCACAGAAACATTACCCCAATCACCTTGTTGGTCGAAGCGGAGAATGGCGTCGGGCACGTAATCGTTGCTAGTATCTATCCACTCAAATCCGGTTGTTTTTGCCGTGTCACTTAAAGTTTGAGTGCCGTAGGTATAAGGGTTTTCAAGTGCAAATTGCCAATGCTCCGATTGATAACGGACCAATGCCTGGCGAACCATGGCTTGCCCTACTAATGGCCCGCCTAAATCAGCCGTCTCAGCAAAGGTGCTGGTATTGACCAACGTTGACCAGGTTTGCCCTACTGTGACTTCTTGGTGCTTTATAAAAGCATGCCTTAGGCGTGGGCTATACGAATTAGAAATAATCGCATTGCCTTGTGATGAACCTGCAAAGTCAACTTCGATAAATCCTTTTACACCTCCATGTGTTACGCCAATATTCAAGCGGCTTTCTGTTGCACTAAATTGGCTACGTTTAGCTGGGTCTGTAACACTGCCGCCGCCGGTCCAGCTATCTTGAAATGCGATATTGCCATCAATGTGACGAGCGTTTGCTTTGATGAAACCACCAAAGTGAAACTCGCTGGCTGATAAGGGCGCAGCTCCTATGGCAAGCATACAAAGTACAGCGGCAAGTTTAGTTGTTGATGTCATAATCTTCTTGTTGGTAGGCCGTGATTTCCTTTAAGGAGCTGGTCACTTAAGTTTGCGGAAATTATTGATATTGGTACCAGAGCGGTATTTAACTTGGTTCGATAAAGAGTGTTGGTAGGCAAAAGCAAAACTTCCTTTGCTTTTGCCGAACGCTTTAGTGACTAAACCTTCATTTGTTAGAAGTAGTAACCAAAATTAATGTTTACGCGCTTGTCCCAATCGTCACCAACTTCAGGAAGGCCAACGTGGTCGTTGTTAGCTGTTGAAAAGGTCATGTTCTTACCCATAACAAAATCAACCATTGTGTAAGTCGGACCTGCTGAAATGGCACAGCCTGTAACGTTTTGCATGCTGTTGTCGTAGTCATCGTCATCAACATCTGGCGTCATTAAGCCAAAATCGTTATAGCACTTGACACTACCCCAGTCGGTTTTGAATGTCTTAGCGATGTTAGCACTATACGATTGACCTTTAGAGGCTATTTCATACTGCCAGCTAACCACAGATACACCAATTTTATTGCCGTCTACGGCATCGGCTGCGTCGTACTCGTATTGCATTGCTTGCAGTTGTAGATTCCAACCTTTGTAGCTGCTGTCTAAGTGCAGTGCTACAGCGTAACGGTCACCGTTGTTACCGGTTTTGCTGTTGTAGATCTGGCCATATTGGACCGAGCCACCAACTGTTGTTTTACCACCTTCGTGCTCGGCAGTGTAGGTTTGACGTACGTTGAACTGATTAGTTTCTTCGTTGTTATACTCTGTACCATTGATGGTACCTGTGTATAAATCGGTAGAATAACGCTTGTTCTCCGTTGGGCCATATTCGGCATTCTTGTAGAAGGCTAAATCTGTGTGCCATCCGTTTTTTTCGTAGATAGCTTTAATGCCTACATCATGATCATCTTCGAAACCTAAGTAGTATGGTAGACCAAACCACCAGCTGTTAGAGATAAAATCACGGTTGCCAAAAGGCACCTTGTTAATACCAAATTGTAACTCCCAATCAGGGGTTGCATCGTAGATAGCGTAACCGTATTTAACGTAGTTGGTGCTTGAGGTGAATCGGTATTCCGCCGCTAATCCCCAATCGCCTTTTTTGCCATCAAACTTAATAGCTGCCATATCAAAGGTTAAGTCGCCGCCTTTGTCTTTTGAAGCTTCGCTATAATCTTTGTAACCGTAGTTAACGCGAACTGCGCCGCCAATATTAATGCCGTCTTCGTGTTCTTCGGCATAAGCTGCAGAGCTTGCAAGCGCGATTGCTGTAGCCACCATAGACAACATAAACTTAGTGGTGTTTTTCATCATAATTCCTTTCTATACTTATAGATTTTTTATTTAAACTTGCCGATTACATCTTTTCAAACCAAGTGCGGTGGCACTCTGCGCAAACAGGTGCTTTTTTCTCGTGCTCTCCATGACATGCAAGGCAGCTAGCACCTTGGTTGTAATGCAGGGATTTATGCGGATCAGCTTCTGGAATCGCCAGTTTACTTATGTCTACATCAATGCTGTTTATGTCACCATGGCATTCAACACACGCAGCATCGGTGGCGTTCTTTTTTCCTGAGCCTTGATGACAAGATTGGCAGCCATCTTGGTAGATAAACTCGTGGTTTACTCGACCTGTTATACTGCCCTTCATCTTGACTAGTTCATCAGCCACTGCGCCACCAGAAATAGCGAGTGATAGCAGAGCGGTTAGTAATAATTTGTTCATTAGACGGCTCCCTGTAGATCGGCCTTGATCGTTTCTGCAACAACAATTCCCATAGCTAGGCACTCTAGGCATGAAGTTGAACTCAGGCGTGCTTCACCATGAATACCACCAGTCACCTCACCAATGGCATAGAGGTTTTTAATCGGTTCCATTGAGCGACCATCGACAACACGAGCGGCAAGGTCAGTTTTTAATCCCCCCATGCAGTAATGCACTTTTGGCCAGATCCGAGACACAACAAACGGGCCTGTTAGCACCTCGGCAGTATCCATTTTGCGGTTAAATAGAGGGTCTTGGCCGGCTTCAACGTGAGTGTTGTACTCGGTGATACTGCTTTTTAACTCATTGACTGGGATGTCGAATTTCGCTGCTACATCGTCGAGTGAGTCAAGTTTCCAGGCCATTTTGTCGCGAATGGCACGGGTGACGCGATGATCATTTGCGTAATTGTTGTAGTTAAACAGCACAATTGGATAAGCTGGAGTGCCATCTTGATTGCGATTTTTCATAATCGCTTCAGAGCAAGTTTTACGATCGGCACGCTCATCCATAAAGCGTTTACCATTAAGTACACTTATTGAAGCACCTTGATGCCAACCAATAGAAAGCAGCGCGTTAGACCAACCAAAGCCACCTTCATCGGGCGAACCCCAGTGGCCAGTTTGGATCAGGTTCATGTGTACAGGTAGTGCCCCATGAGCCATGGCTGTCAGGGTGACTTCGCCTGTCGCGCCTAATGCATTGGTGCAATCGAGAGTAGGGTCTAATGACGGATCAACTACGGCACGTAACGCCATGTTGCGAGCAAAACCACCGTTGGCTAGAATGACGGCCTTGTTAGCTTTGATAAAGATGCTGCTACCGGTAGTAAGATCAGGAAAACGATAGTTTTTGCGCACCTTTACACCGATGATCTGCTGACCATCCATGATGAAGTCTTCAATATAATGTTGTAGGCGGTAATCAACGCCTTCTTTTACACCTGCTTCATAAAGCTTGGTAGTAATATCGCCACCAGTACCATGTTGAGTACGGATTGCACGAGCTTTGTTATGGCCTCCTACTTGAATGTTAAAATCTTTTTTGAACTGAACCCCGGTGTCAATACATAGTGCGTATGCATCTAATGCGCGATTCGCAATTTGGCGTAATGCAGCTTCATTTTGCATTCCGCGACCTGAAATTATTTGGTCTTTCACTAGTTCTTCAGGTGAATCATCGTTAACACCTTGCGCAAGTTGAGTTGGGTTGTTAGGGATTGCCAACCAGCCACCATTAATGGCTGAATTGCCGCCAATGACCTGCATCTTTTCTAAAACAAGCACCGAGCCAAGCCCTTGGCGTTTTGCGTTAAGCGCCGCTGATAAACCTGCAAAGCCAGATCCGACAACTAATGTGTCTACGGTTTCGGTCCAGTTAATTTCGCTACGTGTTTTAGCTTGAACCGTTGCCGGTAACGTCGCCGCGATGCTGCCAATTGCTGCACCTGCGCCTAGTTTTAAAAAATTTCTTCTACCTTGCATTGTTGAGTCCTCTCAATGGAATAAGCCAACGATAAGCGCAAAACGGGCTACTAAAGGTGAACTAAGTCACGCCATTTTTTTAGTGACAAATTTATTCGTGAGTCAGTTCTCGAAGATCTTTTCTCCAGTACATGAGGACGTTAGTTGATAGCCGTAAAAAATGAGGCAGGATTTTATGTTGAGTACATGGCTTTAGTTAGAGTATTTATATGACAATACTCACAAAGCCTATTAATAAAGTCGTTTTAGCGTGAAGTTAGTCGCGATTAACGAAGCAACTACTAAACCAATTAAGGCGAACAGCGCATAATTAGCGCAAAATGATATATAGGCTTAATGATGAAATGCCCAACTGAAGCTTTACCAATGATCCGTTGTAATCAAATTCTTGATGCTGCGGAGCTGCTGATTGAAACACAAGGGATTGTGTCATTTAAGTTTTCTCAATTAGCGAAGGAAGTGGGGTGTTCAACGGGGACCTTGTACAAATTCTTTGAGCGCAAAGAAGATGTTCTCGTGTGCTTATTCCTACGCAGTGCAACCTCGAATCATCTGCCTATTTTTATCAAAAAGAACCCAGAACTAATGGCACTTGAAAAAGTACTGCTACCGATAATGTTTACTTTTGAAACTATTAAGCGGAGCAAGAGTTTTTTTACTCTACGTTCAGTGTCTGTCAATACAATGGTGTGGCAGTTAGCCAGTGATGAAAAAATTGCCAAATTTAAAAAGCGTGTTAATGGCTTTTGGGGGTGGATTTTTCAATCACTAAATGAGGCCGTTGATCGAGGGGAATTAGAGGCAACTCCGCTGCAAGTAAAAGAGTTAGTACAAGGAATTACTTTTTATTTAACTGGTTCATTGACCCAATTTGAAAGCCAGTTAATTGCGCCTGAATACCTGTCAAACCGTCGCGAGACTTGTTACCGCCATTTAGCACGTTTAATGGGGCAATATAAATGGGTAAAGCCGTTAACTCCTGAACTGTTCGAGTCGCTAGAATTAAGAAGTTCAAACTTTTTTGATAAGCACTATCGAGATCATATGAGCTGTTCAGCATGTAGCGCGTTGTCATGTGCACCTAGTGCTTCGGAGTCAAGCTGTATAAGTCTAGAAGCTATCGCAAGATAGAGTGGCACCTTTGCAAGCTCGCTTGTAATTTGTTAGCTGTTATTATGCATTGTCCAAATAACCTATCGGATGCTATTGGCTGTAATAAATAATTAAGTGCTGCTTAAAAACTTATTAATAAGGTTTTGTGTCTTTTGGGGGGGCGCACAAATTATTAAAGCCTCTGGATGCTCAACTTATACCTAATACACGTATTTTTAATCAATAGAAGACATATTAGTGTGCTTGTTTTTAAGAAATACGACTTCTAGCCTCATTCCATTTTTATAAAATAAAATCCAGAATTTGCAGTTAATGAACGTGCTGTCATCGCAGTGTTATTTACCTTTGTTGTGGTGAGAATAAGCATAATTTTTAACATTTTACGCCTAGTATAAATTCGTAGCATGTTTTGGAAAAGGCGTGTTCAGATAAAAGTAGGAGTGCTTAAAAAATAGTGTGGATCTGTTTTGGAGCCCTAGTAATGCAATTGGTATTAGATCTGAACGATGTCGATTGCACATTCATTTTCGCGACACTCATTACTGTACTGTATGTTTTTGTTACTAAAAGAATTAATACCAACCTGTGTTTTACTTGACTTTTTTATGACCACTGCATAGTCTGCAGAATCAGTATTAAAGGTGGTATGCAATGCAAATAAACTATAATTTAAAACCTGCGTTAGAGCGCCGTACTGAGCCATTCGAACCTACGACTAATGTCGGGTTTGGAAACCTCAGAACTGACCATATGTTTTTAATGGATTATCGTGATGGGCAGTGGCGTGATCCACGAGTCGTCCCCTACGGCCCGTTCCAAGTGGCACCGGGTGCTATCGCGTTGCATTATGGTCAATCAGTGTTTGAAGGCGCTAAAGCGTTTCTGCATGAAGACGGCGAGATTTATACTTTCCGGATTGACAAAAATGCTGAGCGGTTAAACCGTTCAGCAGATATTCTCTGTATTCCCGCTATTCCTGAAGACTTACAAATTGAAGCCATCAATGCCCTTATTGATGTTGACCGCTTGTGGTTTCCAAGGCAAGAAGATGCTTGTTTGTATATTCGACCGTTTGTATTTGCAACAGAAGACCGATTATCGGTTAGTCCTAGTGAGCAGTACACTTTTTGCGTCATACTTAGTCCCAGCGGACCTTACTACACTGACGGATTTGATAAAGCGATCCGTTTATTGATCAGTGAGCGTTTTCATCGCGCTGTTGCTGGTGGCACGGGCGCCTCGAAGGCTGCGGGTAACTATGCTGCGTCATTAAAAGCAGGTAAGGCTGCGGCCGAGTACGGTGCAGCACAGGTACTGTATTTAGACGCTAATAATAAGCAAATAGAAGAAGTGGGGGCGATGAATCACTTCCACGTACTTAAAGACGGCAGCATTATCATTCCTAAGTTTACCGATACAATTTTAAAGTCGATAACCTCGCAATCGATTCTCGACCTCGGCGATCTGTTAGGTTGCGAAGTGCGTCAAGAAACGGTCATGCTTGACCAATTTATTGCCGATATCGAATCTGGTGAGATTATTGAAGCGGGTGGTTTTGGCACTGCAGCGGTTGTGTCACCGGTTGGATCATATATCTTTGAAGATAACCGTGTTATCACCGTGGGTGATGGGAATGTTGGAGAGCACACCAAGCGTATTTATAAGGTGTTAACTGCAATCCAAAAGGGTCAACTAGCGGGACCATTGGGCTGGGTTAAGCGGGTTGAGCCCAGAGTATAAGCTCATATAAGCATTCGTTTAGTGTTGTTTAGCGTGATAACGAAGCTAAAAAAGCTCCCGTAGGGAGCTTTTTTTATGGCTTCGTTTTCTTAACTGGGTTGCGAAGAGTCAGCTGTTTTATCTGCAACAATGTGTTCTGCTGGAGCGTCATGTTTAATCATTAATTGATGGATTTCTTCATCTTTTTCTAGCCAAAGTTGGTTTAACCAGCGCTGGAACTCGACCCGGTAATTTGCCTCTGAAAAGTAAAGTTCATGGTCCACTTTGGGAACCGGTAATACTTTCACTTGGACAACGATTTTCTTCAAACGACCATGCATTGCTTCATAAAGGGCGTCTTTTTTAAATGCTTCTGGGTAGAGTACGGTTACGTTGAGCACATTAGTAAATTGCTCGCCCATTGCAGAAAGAGCGAAAGCAATCCCGCCTGCTTTAGGGCGTAATAAATAGCGGTAAGGTGAGTTTTGGCGTTTATGTTTGTCTGCGGTAAAGCGGCTACCCTCGACATAATTGATAATAGAGGTTGGTATAAAACGAAATTTTTCACAAGCTTTGCGCGTGGTTTCTAAGTCTTTACCCTTTAACTTAGGGTTTTTCTTCAATTTAGCTGGGCTAGTGCGGGTCATAAAAGGCATATCAAGTGCCCAGCAACCTATGCCTAAAAAAGGCACAAACAAGAGCTCGCGCTTTAAAAAAAACTTTAGCATTGGAATATGGTTACGTAGTACATAAGTTTGTGCGGCGATATCTAAACCACTTAAATGGTTGCTGATCAGTAAATACCAACTGTTTTTGTCGAGGTTATCTAAGCCTTCAACATCCCACTCTATGTCAGCAAGCAGTTTTAAAATTCCGCCATTACAGGTTGCCCAGCCCCACATAAAGCGGTTCATTGCACGTGTGAGTAGATTGCGAGTTACTGTGAAGGGCAGAACAAATTTTATTAGCCCGCCAATAATAATCATTGTGGTCCATACAATGGTATTAATGATCAGTAATAGGGTGCTCATAACATACAACAGTGAGCCGGGTAAAAAATTCAACATCCTTGCTAAGCCTCTTCTCGATTTGTTTTAGCATTTGCTAACTCAGTTAATATCTGATCTTTGTCTTGCCACAATTGGTTTAGTTGTTTTTGAAATGCGATTTTAAAATCGCGGTCATTGCTGTAATCACCTTTCAGGGAGTCATCTATTTTACTCACCTCAATATGAATTTTGACATCTTTGACTTGCCCGCTAATAAACTCCCAGTAGCTTGGTACTTTGCCTGGGTAGTAAATGGATACATTGACAAGAGTATTAATGTGTTCGCCCATTGCTGACAGCGCGAAAGCCATGCCGCCAGCTTTGGGTTTTAATAAATGAGTGTAAGGCGAATTTTGTTGCTGATGTTTAGCGTTGGTAAAACGAGTGCCCTCAACAAAGTTCATTACACTAACAGGTTTGCTCTTAAATTTGGCACAAGCTTTACGCGTTATTTCAATATCTTTACCGCGTAGCGACGGGTTTTTACGTATTTGCGCTTTGCTATAGCGGCGCATAAATGGAAAGTCTAATGCCCACCAAGCAAGGCCTATAATCGGCACAAAAATTAATTGCTGCTTTAGGAAAAACTTCAGGAACGGAATTTTGCCATTAAGCACTCGCTGTAACACTAAAATGTCGACCCACGACTGATGGTTTGCGATCACCATATACCATTGTTTAGGTGACAATTGTGCGTCACCTTGCACCTCTATTTCGTAAGGGTGGAATACATTTTCAATTACGCCATTACAGCGGATCCATGTACTGGCACAAAAATCGATAAAATAGGAGCAAGCAGTGCGGGTACTGGCTATAGGAAGCAGTTTAATGATACTGACAACGACAATGGGAATAACCCAAAATGTAGTATTAAAAAGGTAAAGCAAGAACGCTAAGCTACCTTTGATGCTTGAGATTATCGCGCCCATCGGGTTCACCAAGACAAAAATCGGAAGCCTATAGTACTCGCTGTAGCGATTTGTCTCAATCTTGATGTGACTATTTTGCTGTAAAAATCAACAAATAATGCGTTGATATATTGAGCGTTAATTCTGTTTTAGACTGGCGAGTAAGCGGTCTATAGCTCGGTATCCAAGCGCTTGTGCAATATGAGCGCGCGACACATTTTGCTCTTGTTGTAAGTCTGCAATCGTACGCGCAACGCGTTGTAAGCGGTGATAGCTACGTACCGATAAGCCTAAGCGATTGACGCTTTGCTCCAAAAACAATAAGTCATCTGCATGAAAGCGGGCTTCATTTTTTAACTGTTTTCCGTTGAGCTCACTATTAAGTGTCCCCGAGCGAGCCAGCTGTGTTTCTCGTGCCGCCAATACACGTTTGGCTATCACCTCACTGGTTTCTGCTTGATTATCGGTTGAGTTGAGCGCGCCTAACGGCAGTTTTGGCACATCAATGGTAATGTCAAAACGGTCTAAAAAAGGGCCCGAAAGCCTAGATAGGTAGCGTTGAATTTGATCAACATTGGCCCTTGCGTTATCTACGTCGCCACAAGGGCTGGGGTTCATTGCTGCAATTAACTGGAATCGGCACAAAAAATTAAGCTTTGCTGCTGCCCGCGAAATGCTTACCTCACCGGTTTCCATTGGTTCACGTAAGCAGTCGAGTACTTTTCTTGGAAACTCAGCCACTTCATCTAAAAATAGCACGCCACGGTGCGCAAGTGATATTTCTCCCGGCTTAGGGACGGCGCCACCGCCCACTAAAGAAATGGCCGAACTTGTATGATGTGGACTGCGAAAAGGCCGTTGGTAAAACTGTTGTTGCTGCAAAGTTTGCCCCGCAACTGAATGAATTGCCGCAACTTCAAGCGCCTCTTCATAGCTCAATGGCGGTAGTAGTTGCATCATGCGGCTAGCCAACATAGTCTTGCCGGTACCTGGGCTGCCAAGCATTAGCAGGTTATGGTTTCCTGCGGCAGCAATTTCTAGCGCTTGTTTGGCATGCTGCTGTCCAATCACCTCGCTCAAACAATGCTCGCCAAGGGTAATGTTTGGGGTTATCCACTCTAACCCGAGGTCAATGCTCGGTAGCTCTGACTGGCCATGGAGGTATGCGGCCAATGACTGCAAGTGTGTGGCAAATAATACTTTTTCAAATGCAACAAGCTCCGCATCTGCGCGGTTATCAATCGGCATCACCAAGCGATTGTCAGCTTGGCTGGCTGCGACAATAACCGGCAATATGCCCGAGCAATAACGAACATGGCCAGACAACGCAAGCTCGCCGACAAACTCATGTCGTTCAATCGACTCCAGGGGGATTTGTTTTGAGGCCGCCAAAATACCAATGGCGATAGGCAGGTCATAGCGACCGCCTTGTTTGGGTAGATCTGCTGGCGCTAAATTAACGGTGATGCGGCGCATTGGAAACTCGAAGCCTGCGTTAATTAACGCGCTACGTACGCGTTCTTTGGCTTCTTTAACCGATGCTTCCGGAAGACCTACCAGCGAAAATGCCGGTAAGCCATTGCTTAGGTGTACTTCAACAGTGACCGCTGGCGCGTCGACGCCACTGCTGGCACGGGTCGCAACACAGGCTAATGCCATAAACAAATCCTTTTGTTTGTTCAGTCGGTGAACTCAATTGGGTGGTTTAAGCTTAGCCACAGTTATTTATTTAGGCGGCTTTTGTGTTGATTTCATACTTTAAGGCAGGTTTTACTGAATTTGGGACAGTTTAATGTAGCGCGATTAAGCTACGTATATACGTGTGCTTTAATATCACCAAAAGGGAGCATTTCTGCTCCCTATTTATTTAGTGGTGAATACTATTTAGTGAAATGCTTTTTCAGGCTTAATCACTAGAGCTCGATATGACGGTTCGCGAGGTCCAGCATTATGGATTTGAAGCTCTACCATTACTTCATCGGTACCATATTTTATTTCGTTTAATACAGGCTTGGTCCAATCTTTATTAAATAAGCCCGCAGATGCAGAGAAGATAAACATGGTATCTTTATCTGCTTCATAGTTGGTAACGGAAGTAATTGCAGAGAACCAGTCGTAGCCACGTTCTTTACCATATTCCCAAACTTGTTCGACGGTCATATCATCTTCATTAATTTTGTATTCTACGGCTCTAGAATATTTCATTGATGGTATTGCTGGTTGCTCAAATCCGCGACCATCTCCGTTGTCAAAGACCGTTAAGGTGTTCTTTTCTTTATTAAGCCATGAAGTATGTTGTGTCCAGCCCCAATCGAAATCACCGTCACACTTGCCTAAAGTACAACTTATATCATTACCTTTACTGTCTACAGGTTGAAGTACTTTAGTTGCTAACTCTCCAGTCCATCCGTCAGGAGCCCCTAAGATCCATTTTACTTTTTTATCTCTGCCAATCTTAATTGCTGTTGCTTGGTGGCGAGGGCTGATAATAATGGTGTCATCTTTTTCATCATAATCGATAGAGTTAACATGTGCCCAGTTACGACCTGCGCCCACACCTGGAATATCACCATAAGGCATATCGGGTTCAATTTTCACCTTCTTCCCTGATAGAGTGTCATCAACATTTAGACATACTGCGCCAGCATCTAATGCAACCAGTAAAGTGTCACGCATAGGGTCTAAAATGGTGTTTAAATCCCAAACTTCAACTAAGTTACCGCTTTGGTCAACCTCAAGTATATGATCCCTAACGGTTGTAACAATCTCTCCTGACGGCTTAACGTAGTTACGTTTAGCAGCCCTAATTAGATAGTGACCATTATCCATTTCACGGATTTCATGTGAAAAATCGGAGTAACCGCGCGGTAATGGAAGCGACTTGATCATTCTTCCTAATAAATCCATGCGGTAATATTTTTGACCTTTACCAAAAATAATCTCACCATTACTTACTTGATGAACGCCCATAATGAAGCCGCGTCCCATGATGTTTTGATCGTCGGTGAAGCTTGAGTCATCGAGGATCCAGCGGATATCACCATTTGTATCAGTAATATAGTTGACTGACTGGTAATTCCAATCTAATGAGCCACCGTTAGC
The DNA here is from genome assembly GCF_033180165.1 of Shewanella youngdeokensis. Classification (GTDB taxonomy): domain Bacteria; phylum Pseudomonadota; class Gammaproteobacteria; order Enterobacterales; family Shewanellaceae; genus Shewanella; species Shewanella youngdeokensis. Next base: position 3,881,106 of record NZ_CP136522.1, on the reverse strand, counting down.
CCACTTTATATCTTTGTGGTATCGATTCGAAGTTTGTGAGTTTATCCAATAAAGTCGGTCTTCAAAGCCCTTGGCAACGGTTATCGGTTCTACTTCAGGGAATGGACGAACCATCAGTTCATTATATTTAGTAGAGATCCCGCCAGTTTGTAATTTGTACTTCTCGACAATTTTTTTACCGTCTAGCTTATAGGACACTGTAATATTATTTCTGTAGTTAGCATACAAGCCAAAAAGAGGGACACCGTCATGAGTTTGTAGGGTTTCAGAGTCAACAGGGTAATTAATATTTACTCCATTTTCTCCTTTTCCGTGTACTGTTACTTCAACGTCTGTAATGTGTTTGCCTGCTAGGTCGATGACTGCAGTCAAAGGTGCATTGCCATAAGGGTTGACATCAATTGCACCAAGTTGCCCTTGTGCTGTAGAGGCAGCGAGCATTTTTTTGGCCGCAAGACTCCCGCCGCCATCGGCTAATGCGTTAATAGAGACTCCTGATAAACCAGAACAAATGACAAATAGACCTATATATAACTGACTTTTCTTAAACATAATAATTGCACCTTTTGAAAGCAAATTAGTATTGGATGGTTTTATATATTTATATAAATTTTAGGTTGTGACTTATAACGTATTAAATTTAAAAGTTTATTAAGTAATTAGTAGTTGCTAGCTGGCTAGCTATAAATATTGTTTGTGTAAGTGTTTGTGCTCGGTAATTACATTTGTTAATGCATGCTAGTAGGCACGGTTAAGCTAAACTTTAATTTAAGTTTTTATTGGTGAAGCTTGATTTATTAACCGTTGTGTCAACGGTCTGTTTATTTTGTATAAACTAAAAGTAATTATGAAAACTCGAGCATTTCAATTTTTAACGGGTCTAAAGTGACTTTTTCATTAGGTATGTCATCAATTCCTAGGTAATCATAAATGACTCTTAATGCGCGTTTAATGTCGCAATAGGGCTGTGTTGCAGTCCAAGATAAACGGTCGAAAATTCGCTCCATCTCAGTAGCGATATGCTCACAATTGTTGATGTTATCATTGTCTTGCATCATTTCATTGTGGGCCACAACAACCGCTCCACGCTGTATGATTAATAATGTCTTACTTATATCGCGGATAGAATTTGTTGTGGCTTGCAACTCACCTGAATCTAACGCTTGTTGCCAAAAGTTTTGACGATCTATTCTTCTACTTCTAAAGCATTTAGCTAAGTGGCTAATGGTATCTTTAGATGCGTGGTGCCAAATATATTGATTTGTTGCTATAAAATTAACTTTTAAAGAGGCGTCTTTACAGCACCAAGCTCGAATCACTTCAAACATATAAAGGCATAATAATTTTTCTTTTGTTGTTAGGTTTGATGTATTTTCTAATGCTCGATTAAATTTCATTATGTCATCCATATTACTTATAAATATGCCACAGATAACATCTTCTTTATTAGCGAATGAATCATACAAGGTTGTTTTTGAATAATTGGTTAAGTTGGCTAACTTGGTAAAACAAAATGAGGCGAGCCCTTGCTTTTCAATTAATAGCACTGCTTGTTTTATAATGTTGTTTTGAGTGACTGTTAATGACATAGCACACCAATTTTAATAAGTTAATTATACTACTAATTTTAGTAGTCGCTTCTAGTAGTAAAATCGATATTTAAGATTTATGTATTTAACTCTTTAAATATCGATTTAAGCTAAATGTTTAATTCGCATTAATAGTGGCAAATATCGGATATACATTTTGGTACTTTAGTCACATAAAGTCTGTACAAAAGGTACTGACTTTATTTTCTACATTGAGAGCATACTTTCTAAAGTGTGATTTACCTGCTGAAACTTACTACGCAGTGGCAACATAGGAGGTTTTATGCTGTACAAAAACATTGCTGTCGAGTCTGGCTCGTTGCTGCTATGGTTTGGTGAGCATGGTTTTAATGCTTGCTTTGAATGAGGTATTGAACGCGGTATCAGTGCCAGGTTTTGCTTGTAGGTTAGGCTGCAAACTTGCGATATGGCTTGGAAAAATAACCATCGCGCCTTATGGCGCGATGGAAGTTAACTCTCGGTTATGCCATCTTTTTCCAAGGTTGAAAACGAGTGAGTCGACTCGCAAAGCCAGTTAACTGCGCGATAGCACCGAACGCGACTGGCACAAATAAGCTCAACCACAGCAGCCAAAAGGTAAAGTCTGGCTCCGGTTCTTGGCTTTGTTGCTCAACCTTTCTTAGTAGTTGACCTTGCACTTGTGGCAACGCGCTTGGGGTGGCGCCATCCAGTGGAGCTTCCATACCAAACCCTGTAGCTAAGCCGGTAACAAACTCTTCGAGTGCTTTATTGGTTACGGCCAAATCGTGCTTGTCGACTATTTCAGTATAGGTCTCGACAAGTTCGGTGAGGGTGGCTTCGTCAGCGTCCCAGTAGTCTTTACGTACCGCTTCTAGCATGCGTTCCATCATCTGACTCATGGCTTCTGGGTTAACATCTTCGAAGTATTCTTTCATTTTAAGGTCGTGTTTATCTTGCACGTAAACTTCGAAAAACTCTTGCCACTGATCCGCTCTAACTGCGTTGGGATCCATGACTTGCCAGCCCCAAAAGTTATTCATCGAATCGGTCATTTCAAGCGAGCCTGCATAACCTTCATCTTTTAGCGCTTCAATCCATTGTGGATGAAACTGTCTGGTGCGTAGTTCTCTAGATATAAACGCATCGGCAGCTTCCATTTTCATGTCGCTAGCATTACGCAAATTTGAGATAAACATTTCGGGGCGTTTGCCATCAATTTGTTCAATCGCCATTGATAAGCCACCCAGGTATTGGAATGGATCATCTGAGGTGAGTAGGCCATAGACATTCGATGTACGAGACAATACGGCTGCATCGGTGCCCGATAATGCGCGGGCGTATAAGTTCAGGTGGCGTAAATCAAGGCCCCAAGAGTCATCATCGCTGCCAAATGCTATGCCCATACGCGATAAGTACATTTGCGCTAACGGTGCGTCATCTTCCCATTGGTCTGAGGCTAATGTGGCATCTGCTAGCCCAGTGCCGTAGGAACCCGACTGACTAGAGAATACTCGAAGCATTGAGATTTTGGTCGACTCTTCTAGTGACAAACCCTCAGCATGTAGTTCGTCCCTTAACTTTAAGCTGTTGGCGCGTACAAAGTTGTTGTCTTCATCGAGTTTTGCCACGGTTTCAGCTGCTTTGGCTAGCATTTGCGCTAGATTAGGCAGGGCGTCGCGATATAAACCTGTTGCCGATAAGACTACATCTACACGGGGGCGGTTAAGCTCTGCATAGGGAATAACTTCAACCCCGGTGACATTGCCACGGTCGTTCCAAACTGGGCGTACACCCATGGCAGCAAGTGCTTGCGACTCCACTACACCGTTGTGGCGCATAGCTTCGATTGACCACAATGAGTAGGTTACTTTGTCAGGGAACACACCATGTTGGTTGTGGTAGTCGGCAATCATTTGCTCGGTAAGTTTACGGCCAGCTTCCCATGCTGACTTAGTCGGCATTTTGGCTGGGTTCATACCATAAAGGTTGCGACCACTAGGTAATACACTTGGATCGCGTATGGGATCACCGCCATTGGATGGCTTAATATACCCACCTGATAAACCATTAATGAGTGAGTCTAGCTCTTCACTTTGGCGGAAGCCATTAAGGTATTCGCGGCCTTGGATTAAGTAATCACGCAGGGTGTCGTTTTTTATGTCGTTAAGGTCATCACCATCAAACACATAGTGCTTGATTAAACGGTACGCTGGCGTTTTTTGAAGCTGCTCAAAATCGGCTAAGGCGCTGTCAGACGCTAATGGATGTTGGTATTTTGCTGTCGCAAGATCGCCTTCGTCAGCTGCATGGTTGTCATGACTATGCTGGTGCAGGTCGGTTGCAAACTCTCGCCCATGAATGCTGGCGTATTCACTGTACTCATCACCCAACATTTGCTCGATGGTTGAGGCCAGTAGCTTGTCTTCTGGTACGGTGCCAAAGGTGTGCAAGCCTAAAGGTTGAACTTCGCCGCCAAGCTCTGCTAATAGCTCATGCAACTGAGTTAAAAATTGAGTAAAGTCGGCATCAATTTCGGCACGGCTTAAACCAATATCTTCAGTGAGACTTTGTGCTTCTGCCGCTTCAATTAGCGCTAGTTGCGTTTGTTCTTTTACCGCGCCTTCAGTGAGTTCGCCATATTCATGCATGAGATCGTGCAGCTCATTAAGTTCGGCATATAAACCACTTTTTGACATAGGTGGCGGTAAGTGACTAATGGTAATTGCGCGGCCGCGGCGTTTTGCCTGCATCGCTTCGCCAACATCATCCATGATGTACGGATAAAGGACTGGCATGTCACCTAAGGCTAAGTTACCTGCGTCAAAAGCCGATAACCCTCGTTCTTTACCCGGCAACCATTCTTGTGAACCATGGGTTCCCAAATGCACAACGGCATTGGCACCAAAATGTTCGCGAGTATACAAATAGGCTGCAAGGTAATGGTGGCTAACTGGTACGGCAAGATCGTGAAACAACTTGCTTTCGTCTTCTGCGCGGCTACCTCGAGGCGGCTGGGGCAAGATAATCACATTACCCACGGCAAAACGGGGGATCACAAAGTACTTTTGGCCGTCACGTTCAGTAACAGAAAACGTCGTTTCAGGCTGGCCCCAGTAGGCTTCAATATCGCTGCGAATCGACTCAGGTAGTGCATCGTACCAGTTATGGTAAGTCGATAAAGGCAGTAAATCGGCAAAGCTGTCGGTTTGTGTTTGGCCAAGGCCTTTAATAGTGTCTAGTGGTAAGTCACGGTAGTAAGGCTTTAGCATTTGCTCTACAGCAGCAATAAAGCGAGCCTCTGGTAGCGTGTCTACTTGGTAGCCTTCGGCAGAAAGGCGAGTGGTGATTTGCTCTAAACTGCGAGGAATATTTAAGAATGATGCCCCCGCTGAACGTTCACCAGGTGGGTGGTTGTAGAACATAATCGCGACTTTTTTGTCGGCATTATCAGCACGGTGTAATTGCGCATTTCTTAACGCTTTATCAACGAGCATGTCGACTTGATAATCGATTGCAACTAATTGGTCATTTTCATATGCACCGGTAACGACTGGGTCAGCGACACCGGCAATTTCTGGCATGGTGAGATAAAATGGGGTCGCCATGGCTGAAATGCCCTGTGATGACGCCTGCCATTTTTCGGCGTTGCCATCTCGGTATGGTAACGACTGCAGCACGGTTATACCGAGTTGTTCAAAGTCTTGACGGCGCATACCCGAGCGGTGAATAGAGCGCGTATTGATAAGTGAGTCAATGCGGGGCCCGTGTTCGTTAGTGAGTAGCTTTGCAATGTGGCCAACGGCAGTTGAAGGAGTGTAAAAAGCAACGGCAACGCCGCCTTTTGCTTCAACGCTGCGGACCATATGGTCGGTAAAACCGGTATCAGCAGCGGCTAGTCCGTCACGGCTGATTTGAATGCCAATCACTGGAGCTGAGGTTTGCGGTTGGCGCCACAGTAAATAGGCGTCAAGGCTGGCAAACACTTGTTTAGCCTCTGGATGGTAAATACCTGAGGCGGGTAAAACCGAAGCAGGCTGAATGGTTTCACCAGGTAGTAGGTCGACCTTATCAAAAATACCGGTCATGTAGGTGAGCATACGGCGTAGGTTTTCTTCACCGCCACTGTCGTAATAGGTAAAAATTGCTTGCTGTTGCGCCGAGGTCACGCCAGCTTGCAAAGGCGAGCCTTGTGGTAACTTTAGTGGAATAAACACTTTGGCGTTGTTTACTAGTGGCTGCATGCGGGCAAAGCCTGTTTTGGCATCGCGACCACCAACTGAATCAAACCAGACACTATCAAAAGGGGCGATAAGTTGGTTTAAGTCGGTGTCAGCGCTAATTGCGGGCATCATCTGGTAGTCGATTTCAAATCGGCCATCAAGCTTACCGAGTTGGCTGAGGAGTTCGAGTTTGTTAACCCGCGCATGGCGCGTGCCTAAAACCAGTACTTTAACCGTTTCGGCTTGGGCTCCTATGTCGCTATTGGGCCCGGCCACGCTAACGGGGCTGGTTAATACTGCAGTAACTAGTAGGCAAGCGGAGACTAGCCGTTTACTTGTCGTTGCTAGGCAAAGCCCGCTGAATGAGCGGGCAATATAGTTAAACATCAATTTTGAAATCATAGTTGTTCCGATTTTGAATCATTATTTGCTGCGTCATCGGGTACATACACAAAAGACCCATCGGCCATTTGGTACGCTACTCCGGCACGCGAGCCGCCACCTGAACCAATTTCACCGGTAGACTTGTATTCGGTAATGGTGTCGCCATCTTTTATGGTGACGCTCATTTCGGCAGTGCCGGCATTTTTAATGACGGTCACTTTGTCGTCAGTTAGCGGGTTAAGTGGATTTTGTGCAATCGTTATCAGTAACGCAGCTATCACGACTAAAAATACGTCGATTAAGTTGGTGACCGACAGCATCGGATTCAGCTCTTCATCTTCATCAAGTAGTTTCATGTTATGCCTCTTTAGATGCCGCGATGATTTTGTTTAAATCAATTAACTCTTCGGCGTACCAGCGTTTAGATACTGCTGCGATCCAGTAGGTCACTGACGACACGATTAAGCCAATAATGACCGCTGCAAAGGCGATTGAAAGGCTTTCGCTGATCCCCTGAATGTTGCCATCGGCGAGTGATTTTAGCGCTGGCCCCATAGGGATCATCGTGGCAATAAGGCCTAACATTGGTGCAATACGGGTAACAACGCGTGGGCCTTCTAGCTCGGTAATTGCGCGAAGTTCTAGTTGCTCAAAGTTAAGGTCGGGTTGGCTAACGGCTGCATTGAGTAGCGGAAAACCTTTGATCTCGGTGGCGGGCTGGCAATGGTGTAATGCGTTGATGGCCGCTTGATAGCGGGCTTTTCCGCGCATGCGTTGTTGTTGCTGGACTAAAAATTTACCTATGGCGTAGAGTGAATAGATGAAAAGTATAAAAATTAGCAACAGTACTGGGGTCAGAAATAGGCCCGAGATTTGGTACATAAGGGTGTCTAATAAGTTGTGTTCCATAAGGTACTCCGAATATAAATAGAGCGCAGCCCTGTGCCCTAAAGGTATAAAAATTAAAACTGAACTAAAGCAAAACTAAATGGACAACCCATATAGAAACGAAAAATGCTCTGCGAACTGAGCCGCAGAACATTTGTATATAACTCAATTTTTTACGGTTAAAATTTAGAAGCTGGCGTTAACACCAACATAATAAGTACGGCCACGCTCGGCGTAATCGAACTCTTCAGACTCTTCTGCTAAGTCCACATCGGTTAAGTTTTTAATACCAAAATTGACCGATAGGCTGTCGCTGGCATCCCAAATACCGTGTGCATGGTATTGGGTGTACCCAGGCATTGTTACGTCACTATTAAGTTGTTCACCGAGGTATTCGGCTCTAAAACGGAACGACAAACCTGTATCGAGATCGGTCCAAGACACACTGCTGTTTACGGTTTGATCTGGGCGCTGCTCTAGCTCTTCACCCGTCGTTTTGTTCTCGGTGTCCAAATAGGCGTATGACACCTTGAACGCCCACTTTTCGGTAAGATCAACGTCGATTTCGGTTTCAATCCCACGGGTCATGGCCTGTTCGATGTTTTCGTAGGTTTTTAACTGCGGCTCGTCGCTGGTGTAATCAGCGTCGCCACTACAGTTGCTGACACAAACACTGTCGATAAGGTCATCGATTTCGTTGTAGTAAGCAGTAACCGCCACTGAGGCGCGGTTGCTCGAATAGGTGAGGTTTAGCTCATAGTTTTCGCTCGTCTCCGGGCTAACGTCGGCGTTACCCATATATTCATATTTCATGGTGCTAGAGGTAAAGCGATATTCAGGTGAAGACTGCTTTACGGTTGGCGCTCTAAAACCGTGGCTATAACCGCCTTTCATTAACCAGTTGTCGTTAATGGTGTAAACCAAGTACGCGCGCGGGCTTATCTCTGAACCAAAGTTTTCATGCTCATCCCAACGTAAACCAACCGTGGCGGTGAGGTTGTCGGATAATAACCATTCGTCTTGAGCAAAGGCGGCCAGAAATTGAATATCTTTTTTGCCGCCAGCAATATCGGGATGCTCAAGGGTTTCTTGTCTCAGTTCGGTGCCGACTAACATTTGATGTTGTGGGTTGATGTCGAAACCAATGCTGGCGTCTACAGTGCTATTTTTAAGCAGTTGTGGGTTAGACGGTGTCGAGCCGTTAGTACGGCTGTTAATTTGCTCCATCTGTGCATGGTAAGCACCTAGGTTGAGATCAAAGTTGTCGAATTGACCTTCGTAGCCAACGCTGTACATTGATTTATCAATGTCATAAGTGCTGAGGTATGACGCAGTGTTGAAAAAGCGCACTTCGTCAGTTAAACCAAAATCAACATTCAGTCGGTGATTTTCGCTTGGTAGGTAGCTGAGTCGGCCAAAGACATTTTGGCTTTCTTTGTCTTCTAGCTCACTAATGCTAGGATTTTCTTTTTCCATAACTTCGTCAGCTTGGCTGTAGGTATAGCTTAGCAGCATGCCTAAATTGTCTGACAACGGACCTGCTAAATGAACACTGCCATTGAGTTCATCACCACCATCACCTTCGGCAAAGCCGGTGCGAGCAGATACAGAGCCGCTCCACTGTTCTGGAATTGGCTTGGTGCGTACGTTTACCACGCCACCGAGTGCGTCAGAACCATATAGAGCCGATAAAGGACCACGTACCACTTCAATGCTTTCGACAGCGCTCATTGGTAGCCAGTTATACTGGAAATTAGAGTGACCAAACACATTGTCAGACCCTAACGTGCGGCGTCCATCAACTAAAAACATGGTTTTGTCGGAGTCCATACCGCGAATAGACATCGCTTGACGGCCACCAGTACTGCGGCCTTGAAAGGTGATACCGGGGGTTTGGCGAACGGCGTCCATGACATCTACAGACGTATTTAACTTAATGTCTTCTTTAGTTACAACAGACATCGATGCGGGGGCTTTTAAGAGTGAAACTCCAGATTTATTAGCAGTAACAACCATCACCTCCATTTCGTTTGTTGCGGTAGTAGGCTGATCTTCAGCAAATGCTCCTGCTGATAACCCCGTTGATACCGCTAGTGCTACAAGGCTTAATGCTCTGCCGCTGAATGCTTTGCTCATTTCCGTCGCCAATAGTGAACCCAAAAGTTGGCTGAATGGTAATTGTTATCATTAGCATTTGCAGTAGCTTGTGATATATCTGTGACTCAAGTCTCATAGAACCGTTATTCAATTGGCCACTGGCGGTATTTTCATCATGAAAATACCTTTTCTTGTATGGGGTTAGCGTGCTGACATGGATATTAAACGGCTATTTTTAAACCAAAATTGGAGTGTATGAGTAGCTGTTGTGGCTTTTAGGTGGTGAAGTGAGCTAATTTTTAAGTTTGGCTGCACATAGTAGGTGAGGGTTAGCGCATTAAAGTGTTGGTTATGGTTTGAGTTTGAGTGAGGTGGTTTTATACCCCGTATGCATCAGTAGTGCTTGATGCAGCCATTTGATGATGACAAGTTATATAAAGGGTTTGGTAGGCTACTGAAGCGGTGAGTTAACAAGCTTTAAGCCTGTTAACTCCGCAGTAAATTTAAAGGAGTTGGCGGTTTGCTACCAATAGCCCTTCTTAATTGGTGTCACTTAAAGCTGGCATTGCTTTAAAGGGGTGTAGCTAAAATCTTTATAGTGGCTCTGGCTCATGGGCACTGCAGGATCAAATTCGCCTGCCCATGCGGCTATGTCGTTACTGGTTGCCCAAATATTCATCATGGTCATCATGGTAGATTCGTCAGTTGTGGGCACATAAGGGTTAGTTTTAGCATTAACTTGGTGGACTAATAACCCGTCGACATACCATTTGATTTTACCGGCAGACCAGCGAATTGCATATCGATGAAAATCCAATGCAGCATCAAACTGAAGCGGGATCAGCAACGCATTTTTGCCCGCAGCCGGTTCACCATTACGCCAAAAGTTAATTTGCATAAAGTTAGTGTTATCACCCAAAAATTCAATATCAATTTCATGATGCTGCCCATTGCCATTGGGGGCTATATCATGTGGGCCAGCGTATAGAAAAAAACTGCTAATAACCCCAGAACGAGCCACAGGCTTCATGCTTATTTCGTAACAGCCATAACCACGATACGCTCGGCTACGAAATTCACCCGACACCCAATCTGGCGTATCAACGCTGCCTCGATTATTCAGCATTAATTGCATGCCGTTTGAGTTGTGGCTGATGGCATCAGCTTGCCAGCGACTAGCAAAAGGGTGGCCATTAAACCAGCCGTTACTTGGCCACCAATGTTCATAATCAAAGTGGGTTAGTGGGTCTGCAAAGCTTTGGCGGGAAGCCGGTTTGCGTTTGTTGCTGGTTTTTTTATTGGTGGTGTTAGGTGTGGTGCTCACTAAATCGATCTCCAGATTAACGCTGGACGGTGCTACCGAAATGGTTAGCGCTGGTTGTACGGGCTTAGCGTTTAGCAAGTTGTGATAACTCAGTAGCGTAAGCCCACACAGGCTTAGCGCAGAGCGCGCGACATTAGTTGCAGATAGATAATGCATATGATCTCCATCGCAATATCCATTTGCTTAAATTGTAGGGCAATCTTTAACTATAGTTGATGAAAAAAAATACGGAGTATATTTTAATCTGGCCAGCGCATTATATTGACTATTGCAGGCTGTGATTACGCTATGAGTTTGATATTAGAGTATATAAATATAATTCACTGGGCTGGCAAATTACTCGTACTGACAACATCGCCGTAGGTGGCGAGTTAATAACGAGTGTTTGGCTGTGTTGTTAATCAATGTATTCAAATCAACACACTGGTTTAGGTTATCATTAGCTGAGATGACATCGATTACAGAGGGTTGCAGGTGAGGCCATTAGATTTTAATTTGTTGCGAGTATTAGAAGTCCTGCTTGAAGAGCAGAGTGTTACCGCGGCTGCCGCGAGGCTCAATTTAAGTCAATCAGCGGTCAGTAAACAGTTGAGCAAGCTGCGAGAAACCTTCGACGATGCACTATTTGAGCGCACTGCCAGTGGCTTGAAAGCCACGCCACGGGCATTGCAACTTGCGCCAGAGTTACGTGAAGTACTGAGACAACTCGATCAATTTACCCGCCCCAGCACGTTTAACCCTGCAGATAGTCGACGCCGGTTTCGGATGCATTTAGTTGAAACGGCTTATTCACTCACATTTCCTCATTTTATGCCGCAAATGCTTAAATTGGCGCCTAAGGTACGTTTTAACAGCCAGACCTGGTCACATGACAGCATGGATCAACTCTTACGCTGCCAGATCGACCTAGCTATAACCTGTCGCGAATGGGATAAACGCTCGCTGCTGCACATGGATTACCTGCCTGAAGAGTTGGCATATGCCGAGATAACCCGCGATAAATCAGTCTGTTTAGTGAGGCGTGGTCACCCGCTGCTTGACGAGCCATGGAACCTCGATACCTTTTTAAAATACCGTCACTTACAAGTGGCTTTTGGTGGTTTAGAGCATTGGTTGCTAGATGATGTACTGGCGTTGGATCAGTTGTATCGAGATATCGCTGTAAATATGACGGACTTTACTGGTGCGCTTAAAACATGTGAAAACAGCGATTTGATCCTCTGCGCGCCAGAAAAATACATTACACATATGATGCCTGGCAATGAGCTCGTCTGTTTAGATGTACCAGTAGATGTCGAGCCGGGTGCTTACGTACTGGTTTGGCATAAACACTTTAACCTTGACCCCAGCCATAAATGGTTACGTGATTTAATCATTGACGGGGTGAATAAAGCGCAACCAAACTGGTAACGGTTTACTTTAAATAGCGTCTAAAAAGGCGCTAATCACCGGCTCGCTAATGCGCTTTTCGCGGCAGCAACAGCCAAGCTCAAACGCTGGGATCGCAATCGGAGACGACAGTAATTGAATACGGTCACGCACCGGACTGTTATTAAGTACCACTTCGGGAATGATACTAACGCCACACCCAAGTGCTACCATCGAGGTAATTGCCTCTTGCCCTGATACCTGCGCATAAATGTTAGGGGTTAACCCCAGTACCTTAAACCAATTGTCGATACGTTTTCGACCCGGCCCATGCTCTGGCATGATAAAGGGGAGACGATCCCACGGTATGTAAGATTCGGTTAATAGTGTTTGCACTTGGCAGCGAAAATTAGGCGCAATAATCGACAGTGGAATGTCATCTATTTTGGCAAAGTGTAAATTGTCTGGAAACGGGTCAGGCAGAGCGGCAATGGCAATGTCGGCACGATTATGACGAATTTCATTAACAGCATTTGCGGCATCACCTGTGGTAAGCGCAATTTCAACTAAAGGGTGTTCGCGCCTAAAGCGATCGAGCAAGCCCGGTAAGTGGCTGTATGCGGCGGTTACCGAACAATACAAATTGAGACGCCCCCTTAACAGGTCTTGTTTTGGGTCAATTTTGGTTTTTAGCTTGCCCCAATGGTCGAGTGTTAATTCGGCAAAGTGACGATACTCAACCCCAGCGCTGGTCAGGGTTACACTGCGATTATCTCGTTGAAATAGCTGCGCACCAACTTCCTCTTCTAGCCGCTGCATGGCACGGCTTAATGTCGACGGGCTGACATGCATCGCCTGTGCGGTGCGCGCAAAATGCAGGCTATCAGACAGATGTAAATAGAGTTTGATAGTGCGAATATCCAAATTAATTTCCCTCTGACGATAGTATTTTGCACTAGTTACTGTTAGGTGTGATGTTGTTTTGATGTTGCAATAAATGCAATGTCATGTTTCGAATATATCATTTTAAGCAACGAATGGCATGCGTTATAGTGAATTCAATCTCGCTGAGCTCGCAACTGAGTAGGCCCGTTTAAACATCCAGAATAAAGGTGGTATATCAGATGGCTAACTATTTTAACTCTCTGAATTTGCGTCAACAATTAGAACAGCTGGCTCAATGCCGCTTTATGGATCGTAGTGAGTTCAGCGAAGGCTGTAACCATATAAAAAATTGGAATATTGTTATTCTTGGTTGTGGCGCCCAAGGTCTAAACCAAGGGTTAAATATGCGTGATTCAGGGCTTAATATTTCATTCGCCCTTCGTGCCCAAGCAATTAGCGAAAAGCGTGAGTCATTCCAAAAAGCCACCGGTAATGGCTTCCGGGTTGGTACGATTGAGCAACTAATCCCTGATGCGGATTTGGTATTAAACCTAACCCCCGACAAGCAGCACACCAATGCGGTTAACACTGTTATGCCACTAATGAAACAAGGCGCGACCTTGTCTTATTCGCACGGTTTTAACATTGTGGAAGAAGGGATGCAGGTTCGCCCAGATATTACCGTAATTATGGTGGCCCCTAAGTGTCCGGGTACTGAAGTGCGTGAAGAATATAAGCGCGGGTTTGGGGTGCCGACCTTGATTGCCGTTCACCCTGAAAACGACCCTAAAGGCGATGGGTTTGAGATTGCCAAAGCCTATGCCAGCGCCACCGGTGGTGACCGAGCCGGCGTATTGCATTCATCATTCATTGCTGAAGTGAAGTCTGATCTAATGGGTGAGCAAACCATTTTATGTGGCATGTTACAAACCGGCGCTATTTTAGGTTACGAGAAAATGGTTGCTGACGGCATTGAGCCTGGCTACGCCGCCAAGCTTATTCAGCAAGGATGGGAGACCACGACCGAAGCGCTTAAGCACGGCGGAATTACCCATATGATGGATAGACTATCTAACCCAGCCAAGATTAAAGCGTTTGAAATGGCTGAAGAGTTAAAACAGATTTTGCAGCCATTATTTGAAAAGCACATGGACGACATCATCGGCGGCGAGTTCTCTAAAACCATGATGGAAGACTGGGCAAACGACGATGCTAACTTGCTTAAATGGCGCAACGAAACCAACGAAACCGCGTTTGAAAACGCACCATTAAGCGAAGAGCAAATTGACGAGCAAGCCTATTTTGATAAAGGCATTTTCTTAGTTGCAATGATTAAAGCAGGCGTTGAACTGGCGTTCGACACCATGGTTGCAGCAGGGATTGTTGAAGAGTCGGCTTACTATGAGTCATTACACGAAACACCACTTATTGCGAACACGATTGCCCGTAAGCGTTTGTATGAAATGAACGTGGTGATATCTGATACCGCAGAATACGGTTGTTACCTGTTTAACCATGCCGCAGTACCGCTACTGCGTGAGTATGTTGACAACATGTCGGCGGAGTACTTAGGTGGTGGACTAGCCGACACTGGCAATGGTGTTGATAACGTGCGCTTGATTGAGGTCAATGACGCTATCCGTAACACTTCGGTCGAGTTTATCGGAGCTGAACTGCGTGGCTATATGACTGAGATGCAACGCATCGTTGAAGAAGCTTAATTGAGGTGCGGCCTGCCACGTTCATTGTAGCAGGCCATATTGAGCAAGCTTGAGTAAGACGTCCAGCAACCTATTTTCAGTAAAACAATAACGATTAACACCTTAGTGGCAATACATAGTGGTGGCAGCCGGTGATAGCAACTCAAATATACTCGCGATATAAGCAAGGCTAATCAGTGGGTATTATTTGTAATAAAAAAGTTTTGATTGTGTTTTTTATTCGCTTTGTGGTACATCTTAATAGTGGTCAAAAAAATACTGATCACAACCGAATTTAAACAAAGCCCTCAATTAGGAATACACGTCGAGAATGTTTAACCAAGCTGCCCAAATTATTATTGTGATTATTACCGTGGTGATTATTAAATCGCAGCGGGGGCCGCGTATGCTAAATCGACACACCTAATTAGGTTTAAGATTGCAAAAACCCCCGCACCGAAAGGAGCGGGGGTTTTTTCGTTTAAAGAGCTAAGCAATAAACTGCAACGATCGTTTAGCAGTACTCAGCTACCACAAATTATGCAGCGGAGCGTCAACGAGATGGAACAACAGCAAAGTGAGCCAGAGCAGATGATACGAGGTGCCGACGCCGTGGTAAAAACCATTGCAGCACATGGCGTAAGCACGGTATTTGGGTATCCAGGTGGAGCCATTATGCCGATTTACGATGCCCTGTACGGCAGTACCGTAACGCATTTATTGAGCCGTCATGAACAAGGCGCAGCATTTGCCGCTGTAGGCTATGCCCGCGCCAGTGGTAAAACTGGAGTTTGCTTTGCCACTTCTGGCCCTGGAGCCACCAACTTGATGACCTCGTTGGCCGATGCCTTGCTTGATTCAGTGCCCGTGGTTGCCATTACAGGGCAGGTGTCGACGGCAGTGATTGGTACCGATGCTTTTCAAGAAATTGACGTATTAGGCATGTCGCTGTCGTGTACTAAACACAGCTTTATGGTCACCAGTGTAGAAGAGCTTGTGCCAACCCTATACCGCGCCTTTGAAATTGCCGCCTCTGGTCGCCCCGGCCCTGTGTTGGTCGACATTCCAAAAGATATACAAATCGCGTTAGTTGACTACCAAGCGCCACTATTACCCTCGGTTCAGGCCGAGCCTGAACACACTCAAGCCCAAATTGACGCCGCTAAAACGTTATTGGCGCAGGCCAAACAACCAATGCTGTATGTGGGTGGTGGTGTAGGCATGGCCAACGCCGTTGAACCATTAAGGCATTTTATCGCCGCAACGGGTATCCCCTCGGTTGCCACGCTTAAAGGTTTGGGGGCTATTGAATCTGACACCGCCGGTTACCTTGGCATGCTCGGTATGCATGGCTCAAAAGCGGCCAATTTAGCGGTACAAGAGTGCGATTTGCTAATTGTGGTCGGCGCTCGGTTTGATGACCGAGTGACGGGGCGACTTGCCTCGTTTGCTGAAAACGCCAAGGTGCTGCACCTAGATATTGATGCCGCCGAGCTAGGCAAATTAAGGCAGCCAGATGTAGCTATTGCCGGTGACTTACGGAAAATTCTGCCAGCGTTAGTGTTGGCTTCTAGTCAACCGATGCAAATTCAGCCGTGGCAAGCTGCAGTACAAACATTAAAACAACGACATCCGTGGCGTTATGACCGCCCCGGCGAGCTAATTTATGCTCCGGCAATGCTGAATCGGTTGGCTCAAAAATTACCAGAAGATAGCGTGGTAGCGTGTGATGTTGGCCAGCACCAAATGTGGGTCGCGCAGCATATGTACTTCCGTCGCCCCGAAGACCATCTTTCCAGTGCTGGGCTGGGCACGATGGGGTTTGGCTTGCCTGCCGCCATCGGCGCTAAAGTTGCCCGCCCCGATGCCATGGTCGTTGCGGTATCAGGTGATGGCTCATTTATGATGAATGTGCAGGAGCTGACCACGATAAAGCGTAAACGCCTAGCGGTGAAAATATTGCTGGTGGATAACCAAAAACTGGGCATGGTAAAACAGTGGCAGCAGTTGTTTTTTGAAGCGCGTTATAGCGAAACAGATCTGTCAGACAACCCAGACTTTGTCACTTTAGCCTCGGCGTTTGATATCCCTGGTCGCAATATCACCTTGGCGAATGAAGTGGAAGCTGGCTTAGATGAAATGCTAAATGCGCCTGGGCCTTTTTTACTGCATGTGTCGATAGACGATGCTCATAATGTTTGGCCATTAGTGCCGCCGGGCGCATCAAACCAAGACATGATGGAAGAAATGGAGAAGCAAACATGAGCCTCTACTCAGTCGTGATAAGCGTGCAGCAACAACCTGAAGTTTTAGAACGCGTGCTGCGGGTGGTGCGTCATCGGGGTTTTAAAGTCATGAGCCTTGCCATGCAGGTCAACGACAATCAGCACACCAGTATTGATATGTCAGTGCAAAGCGACAAAGACATTGGCTTGCTTACCAATCAAATAAACAAGTTAATTGATGTGCTTGACTGCCAAGTGTTGGCGAGTCAAAACAGCAAAATAACTGAATCTGCAAAGGGATAATACAATGGCCGCAAAAACAGCTGAATTAATTTGGTTCAACGGTGAAATGATGCCTTGGGGCGACGCTAAGGTGCATGTTATGTCCCATGCTTTGCATTACGGTACGTCAGTTTTTGAAGGTATTCGAGTGTACGACACTCCCACTGGCCCAGTCGGTTTTAGGCTTACGGAACATATTCAGCGCTTGTATGATTCCGCCAAAATTTACCGTATGCCGATCCCATATCAGTTTGATGAACTAATGCAAGCCTGCCGAGATGCGGTTTTAGCTAACGGGTTAAGCAGCGCCTATATTCGTCCGTTGGCATTTTATGGTGACATTGGTATGGGGATTACTCCGCCATCTGGGGCGCAGTGCGATGTGCTTGTCGCAGGGTTTCCATGGGGAGCATACTTGGGGGAAGACAGTATGGAAGCTGGAGTCGATGTAGCGATTACATCATGGAATCGCTTAGCTCCTAATACTATTCCTACCGGTGCTAAAGCAGGTGGTAACTACTTGTCATCATTACAAGTATCGACCGAAGCAAAGCGTAACGGGTTTGACGAAGGTATTGCCCTCGACACCAACGGTTTAGTCAGCGAAGCTGCCGGTGCTAACATTTTTGTCGTGAAGAAGAATAAAATCTACACACCGCCAGCCACTGCCGCTATTCTGATGGGGCTCACCCGCGACACGATAATGACCTTGGCACGTGACAAAGGCTATGAAGTGGTTGAAGAAAACATGTCGCGCGAATTTTTATATTTGGCAGACGAGATCTTTATGACCGGCACCGCCGCCGAAGTTGTACCTGTGCGCAGTGTTGACCGAATAGAGATCGGTGCCGGGAAACGCGGCGAAGTGACAGGCATTGTGCAGCAGAGTTTCTTTGGGCTATTTAATGGCGAAACCGAAGACCGCTGGGGCTGGTTAGAACCGCTCAAACAAGATTAACGTACAGATTGAACACGGTTTTAAATTCAGGCTTTTGCCGTGCAATAACATATAGCAAGTCGCTCGCAATAATAACAACATGAGTGAGCATTAACAGCCTCACTCACGAATGGCCTCTTTCAAAAAGGATGATAGCAATGCCAAAATTACGTTCAGCAACCAGTACCGAAGGCCGTAACATGGCAGGAGCACGTGCGCTTTGGCGTGCCACAGGTGTAAAAGAGGGCGACTTTGGTAAGCCAATTATTGCCATTTCAAACTCGTTTACTCAGTTTGTGCCGGGCCATGTCCATCTTAAAGACATGGGTTCTCTAGTCGCTGGCGCAATTGAAGAAGCTGGTGGTATTGCTAAAGAGTTCAACACTATCGCTGTTGATGACGGCATTGCCATGGGGCATGGCGGCATGCTTTACAGCCTGCCCTCAAGGGAGCTGATTGCCGACAGTGTTGAATACATGGTAAATGCGCACTGCGCCGATGCATTAGTGTGTATTTCTAACTGCGACAAAATCACTCCCGGCATGCTGATGGCGGCATTGCGATTAAATATTCCAGTGATATTTGTCTCAGGCGGGCCGATGGAAGCTGGCAAAACTAAGTTGTCTGATCAAATCATTAAGCTTGATTTGGTTGATGCCATGGTCGCGGGCGCCGATGAGCGCGTGTCTGATGCCGACAGCCAACAAATCGAGCGTAGTGCCTGCCCAACATGTGGTTCATGTTCTGGCATGTTTACAGCAAACTCAATGAACTGCTTAACCGAAGCTCTGGGTTTGTCATTGCCCGGTAATGGATCCATGCTGGCAACTCACTCTGACCGCCGCGAGCTATTTCTAGAAGCTGGCCGCCGCATTATGGACTTGGCAACCCGCTACTACCGTGATGACGATGAGTCAGCATTACCACGCAATATTGCTAACTTTAATGCGTTTGAAAATGCCATGACGCTCGATATCGCCATGGGTGGTTCAAGCAATACCGTATTGCATTTAATTGCTGCCGCAAGAGAAGCAGAAGTGGACTTTACAATGGCAGACATCGACCGCTTGTCTCGCTTAGTGCCGCACTTATGTAAAGTTGCACCATCAACGCCTAAATACCATATGGAAGATGTGCATCGTGCTGGTGGTGTGATGGGCATTTTAGGTGAACTTGACCGAGCAGGACTACTGCATAATGACGCTTATCATGTTGCCGGCAAAAACCTGGCCGAGGTGCTAGCAAAATACGATATTGCACAGAGCAAAGATGACGCAGTGCATCAATTTTTCTCGGCGGGCCCAGCGGGCATACCAACCACTAAAGCCTTTAGCCAAAGTTGCCGCTGGGACAGTGTCGATATTGACCGCAAAGGCGGCTGTATCCGTACCCGTGAATTTGCCTTTAGCCAAGAAGGCGGGCTGGCGGTGCTATCGGGTAATATTGCCGTTGATGGCTGTATTGTAAAAACCGCCGGCGTTGAAGTAGAAAATCACACCTTTATTGGTAGTGCTCGGGTTTATGAAAGCCAAGACGATGCCGTTGCAGGTATTTTAGGTGGTGAAGTCGTTGCTGGCGATGTAGTGGTTATTCGTTACGAAGGCCCTAAAGGTGGCCCAGGTATGCAAGAGATGCTTTACCCAACGAGCTACCTTAAGTCGCGTGGTTTAGGCACTCAATGCGCCCTTATTACTGATGGTCGTTTCTCTGGTGGTACTTCAGGCTTATCTATTGGTCATGTCTCGCCCGAAGCGGCTGCAGGTGGCGTGATAGGTTTGGTCAAAACCGGCGACAGCATAGAAATTGATATCCCAGCGCGATCAATAAAGCTAGCGGTAAGCGACGTTGAACTAGCCGCCCGCCGCACTGCAATGGACGCATTAGGAGCCGATGCATGGAAACCGCTAGGGCGTGTTAGGCAAGTGTCGATGGCGCTAAAAGCTTATGCATTATTAGCGACCAGTGCTGATAAAGGTGCTGTACGCGACACGAGCAAATTGGTTTAATTGAATTAACCGCTTAAAGGGATAGTTTATGTTGGCTTTAGCAACACAATCGCAGCTAGATTTAGCGCATTACTATTTGCAGAAAATACTGTTGTCGTCAGTTTACGATGTAGCCAAAGTCACCCCGCTTTCTAGCTTAAATAAGTTGTCAGCCCGTTTAGGTTGCCAAGTGTTTTTAAAGCGTGAAGACATGCAACCGGTGCACTCATTTAAGCTTCGGGGCGCTTACAACAAAATGTCGGAGCTGACTGCCGAGCAATGTTTAAGCGGCGTCGTGTGCGCATCGGCTGGCAACCATGCCCAAGGCGTGGCAATGTCAGCAGCGGCGCGGGGCATAAGTGCGGTGATTGTTATGCCAGAAACCACCCCCGATATTAAGGTTGATGCCGTAAGGCGCTTAGGTGGTGAAGTGGTATTACACGGGCAGGCGTTTGATCAGGCCAGTGCCTATGCGCAAACGCTCGCGACCAGCGAGGGCCGAGTTTATATCGCTCCGTTTGACGACCAAGCCGTGATCGCAGGCCAAGGCACGATTGCGCAAGAAATGGTGCAACAACAGCGCGACCTCGAAGTGATTTTTGTGCCTGTCGGTGGTGGCGGGTTAATTGCGGGTATTGCCGCTTATTACAAAGCGGTGCGGCCGCAAGTGAAAATTATAGGTGTTGAACCAGAAGACTCTGCATGCCTTAAAGCGGCGTTAGATGCCGATGAGCGAGTGGTATTGCCACAAGTTGGTTTGTTTGCTGACGGCGTCGCAGTAAAGCAAATTGGTGCTGAGCCCTTTAAAGTGGCACGGCAATACGTGGACGACGTTATTACTGTGACCTCCGATGAAATTTGTGCAGCGGTCAAAGATATTTTTGAAGACACCCGCGCAATAGCAGAACCTGCTGGCGCACTGTCGCTCGCAGGACTTAAAAAATATGTCGGCAATCATGGTCAAGGCGAAAAACTCAGCGCAATTTTAAGTGGGGCTAACGTTAATTTTCACAGCTTACGTTATGTGTCAGAGCGGTGTGAATTGGGTGAGCAAAAAGAAGCGGTACTGGCGGTAAAAGTGCCAGAGCGCCCGGGGATCTTCCTACGTTTTTGTGAGTTACTAGGGCAGCGCGCCATGACCGAGTTTAACTACCGTTTTAGTAGCCGAGACAAAGCTGTAGTGTTTGCGGGTATTCGCATCAGCCAAGGTCAAAGTGAGCTTAATGATATTATTGCTAATCTGGAGTCCGAAGGCTTTGAAGTGCAAGACTTGTCGCATGACGAAACCGCAAAATTACATGTGCGCTATATGGTTGGTGGGCACCCTCCAGAGCCGTTAGAGGAGCGTTTATTTAGTTTTGAGTTTCCAGAACATCCTGGTGCACTGTTTAAGTTTTTGACCACCTTGCAAAGTAAGTGGAATATTAGCTTATTTCATTACCGTAACCATGGCGCTGCGTATGGACGAGTGTTAGCCGGTTTTGAAGTGCCTGCATCTGACCACCTAGCATTTCAGCAGTTTTTAACCGAACTAGGCTTTATTTACCAAGAAGAAACTAGCAGCCCTGCCTACAAACTGTTTCTTGAGAACCAACCTTAGTTGCAGGTTACGACAATCAATAGGGCGCTTAGGCGCCCTTTTTTACGAAACGCTCGCAGATATATAGAGTTAAGTCACGTTTTGTAATAAAATCGTGAACGAAATAACACTAATAATTAACCTGAGTTTTAGTGTAAAGCGGTTTAAACCAAAATTAACGGTATAACGGCTGTTGTTAGGCACGATGCCAGCATCATTGTGGTTATTGACGCGGTAATACCACTCGCTGAATACTTGAACAGGCTAAATACTGAAACTGCAGTAATCGTAGGGATTGTTGTATAAGCATAATAAAAAGCAGTTCAATTTTAACTCTACTTAAGTTTTGTTTTAAGGAAATAACATGTTAATTGCACCCTATAGCGAATCGTTCAATCCACCACGCAGAACGTTAATGGGCCCAGGGCCATCAGACGTTTACCCTGAAGTTTTAGCGGCGCAAGCTAAACCAACAATTGGCCACCTTGATCCAGTATTTGTGGCCATGATGGACGAGCTAAAAGCGCTGATCCAATATGCATTTCAAACTACCAACGCCATGACCTTAGCTGTGTCTGCCCCCGGTAGTGCTGGCATGGAAACCTGCTTTGTTAACTTGGTTGAACCGGGCGAGAAAGTGATTGTATGCCGTAATGGGGTATTTGGTGAGCGTATGCGCCAAAACGTTGAGCGTGTTGGTGCTATTGCAGTTGTGGTTGATAATGAATGGGGTGAAGCGGTTAATGTTGACGCCGTCGCTACCGCGTTAGCGGCTAACCCAGACGCTAAGTTTTTAGCCTTTGTGCATGCCGAAACCTCAACCGGCGCATTATCTGATGCCAAAGCATTGTGCGCGCTCGCCAAGCAGCATGATTGTATCTCAATAGTGGACGCCGTAACGTCATTAGGCGGGGTTGAACTTAGGGTTGATGAGTGGGGTATTGATGCGATTTATTCCGGTAGCCAAAAATGCTTGTCTTGTGTGCCGGGTTTATCGCCTGTGTCGTTTTCTCCGGCAGCCGTTGAGAAAATGAAAGCACGTAAAACACCTGTGCAGAGTTGGTTTCTCGACCAAACGTTGGTGATGGGGTACTGGACTGGAGAGGCCAGTGGTAAACGTAGTTACCACCATACAGCTCCTGTTAACGCGCTGTATGCATTGCATGAATCGCTGCGCTTATTGTCTATTGAAGGGCTAGAACATGCGTGGCAAAGGCATGCTGATATGCATCAGGTTTTGCGTCATGGTTTAGAGGCATTAGGGCTTAAGTTTGTCGTAACCGAAGCCGACAGATTGCCGCAACTTAATGCGGTGTATATTCCAGACGGAATTGATGACGCCAAAGTGCGTAAGCAGTTGTTAGAAAACTATAACTTAGAAATTGGTGCTGGCCTTGGCGCATTAGCTGGTAAAGCATGGCGCATTGGTTTGATGGGCTACGCTGCCCGCCGCGAAAATGTAGCGTTATGCCTTAAAGCATTAGAGGAAGTGTTAGCTTAACGCTTTGTTAAGTTATTTTTTATCCGCAAAGGCCGCTCAAGAGAGCGGCCTTTTTATTGATTAGGTTTAGTTGGATCTACAGCGTATTAGTTGCTAATTGCAGCCCACCAATGAGTTGTTTCATGGATCTCATTGACTGCGATAAGCTCGCCCATCTTAGGGGTAACGATTTCTACATTTGCAGCACTGGCAAGCTGAGCTATTTGATTTAATGGGTCATACCAACTGTGAAACGCCAGATCGAAGGTGCCATTATGAATAGGCATCATCTTCTTTCCCTGTAAATCAATATGCGCTTGCAAGCTTTGTGCTGGCGTCATATGAATTGTTGCCCAATCCTTGTCATAGGCGCCAGTTTCAACCATGGTTAAGTCAAATGGACCAAAGCGTTCACCGATCTGCTTGAAGCCATCAAAGTAGCCTGAGTCACCGCTGAAATACAGTGAACTGCTGTTAGACTTGATTACATAAGACGCCCATAAGGTTTCATTTTTATCAAACAGGCCACGACCAGAGAAATGTTGCGTTGGTGTGGCGGTGATAGTCACATTAGCCAGCTTAAATGTCTGCCACCAATCCAGTGGGTGAATATGCTCGCTAATGACTCCCCAATCTTTAAGGTGTTTATCAACTCCTAGTGGCACAACAAAATGACTTACGCTAGTGGCGAGCTGTTTTATGCTAGCTTTGTCTAAGTGATCGTAATGATCATGACTGATGATCACTCCATCTATCTCTGGCAGGTCTGCCAGTGCGATAGGAGGCTGGTGGAAACGCTTAGGCCCAGCAAAACTAAATGGCGAAGCACGCTCACTAAAAACAGGATCGATGAGCCAGCGCTGGCCATTTACTTGTAAAAAGATACTTGAGTGACCGAGGCGAATCACACTGTCTTGGTTTTTGGGTAATTGACTCAGCTGCTCAGCTGTTACCGCGATAACAGGAATGCTGTTATTGGGCGTCGCATCCACTCGGGTCTCGGTGATATAGCGCTTAAGCAGCGGTAATATGGCGGTATCGTCATTAAACGTCGGACTGGTATTGATATAACCACCTTTTGCTTTATGGTGCGTTAGTTGCTCAGTGGCATTAACGTCACTGGGATTATTTGCTGATTTGCACACTGTCGTTGCCAACATGACGCCTCCGATAGATAACAAGATAGAGATGATGAGTTTCATAGTGACCATACTTAAGTAAACTATACGGTGTAGTTTACTCGTTTGTTTTGAAAAGTAAACTGATGAGTGTAAAATGAGAGGGTGAACACTAGCTGCTATTAATTAAGGCTCTGAAAGGTATGGATAAAAAATTAACTCGTACAGAAATAAAACATAAAGCAGTCATTAATGCGTCGATAGCAGAGTTTAAAGCCAAGGGTTTTAGAGCAACGAGCATGGATGATATTGCTAAGCGTGCAGCGGTTTCTAAGCGAACGGTGTATAACCATTTTGCCAGTAAAGAAGTGTTATTTGGCGCAATTATGCAAGAGATGTTAGCGATGATGCGGGCATTTGAAGACGTCCCTTTTTGCGCCAGCAGTTCGTTAGAGTCACAGTTGACCTTATTGGCTAGGCATGAGGTTACCATGCTGCAAGCAGAGGGGATGATTTCAACCTCTAAGGTGATTATTGCTGAAGCGATTCACTCACCGGAATTGATAGCCGATGCGATGGAGCAGATGAGTAAGCAAGAGTCACCCATGGCGAGTTGGTTTGATGCAGCCATTGCAGCTGGTGCAATAAAGGCCAAAAGTTCAGAGATGCTCGTGACTCAGTTTACCGCAGTAATTAAAGCGCACTGTTTCTGGCCACAGCTCATCCAAAATGCGCCGTTTCCAGATGATGCAAAAACTGCAGAGATTGTTGATACCGCAGTGGAGATGATCATTAAGCAGTATGGCGTTTAATGAGCTGGTTGCTTGCCGCTGGTGGAGTACTATTTTGACTTTAAATCGTTATCTTCAAGCAAAGGATATTCTGATTGCCGGCGGTAGGTGTATGTGTAGCGATCGCAGTGATACGCTGCCAATCCGCCCATGGAAGCTCGGTTGAGACATCATGTAATAGACGCTCGCGGCCGCATCTGCACAGGGTTAGAAAAGCAAAACTTTTCTAACAAGCGACGACTTTGCTAACGGGTAACATCATGTCCCACCGGAGTAGCCAAAGTATGTTGAAGCCTGTTTGTAAGTCAAAGTCCGTAATGCCCACTCGGACGTTACTTGGGTTATTTATTGTAATTTAGGTAAGCCGAACCCGGCCTAGTTCTGTTGGTATAAAAACAAAAAATCCCCGCATATAGCGGGGATTAATAAAGTAATCTCAAAAACGTTATTTGCTAAAAAGCTGCATGATGATCACGATAATCAATAGCGGACAAACAAACTTCACGTAGGCTGGCCATAGCTTCCAAAACAGGCTGTCGGTTTTAACCCCGTCTTGCGCGGCAATGGTGCTGATAAGTTTATTGCGGTTCCACATCCAGCCTAAGTATATGGCAATCCCCAAGGCGATAAGCGGCTGAGCGCGCTCTGTGGTTAGGGTGATCATAAAGCCAAACAATGCGCTGAAGTTAAACACTACCAACATGGATAATAGCGCTATAACTGTACCTACCACTAGGGTGGCTTTATCACGGCTCATTGATGTTTTTTCGACAATGTAGCTGGTCGGAACTTCAACGATTGAAATAGCCGATGTTAAGCCGGCAATGGTCATCAACATAAAGAAGATTATCGCCAGTAAGTACTGGCTCACGCCGCCTAAGGTGTCAAATAAAGCGGGTAAAACGGTAAACACTAAGGTGTCGGAGTTAAGTAAACTGCCGTCTTCTGCAAATATTTGTACGCCGTTATGCTGTGCAACATACATGGCTGGTATCACCATTAATGCCGCTAAAAACGCAACGCTGGTGTCGGTTAGCGTGACATAGGCGGTCAGTTGGCCAAGGTTTTCTTTTTGGCTTAAATACGCACCATATACCATCATCGCACCAGTACCTATGGTGAGCGAGAAGAAGGTTTGACCTAGTGCGCCAACTAGTACGTCGGCTTCAAAAACACGGCTAAAGTCAGGTTTTAGTAGTACTTCTACACCTTGCATCGCGCCTGGCTGCGTTAAAATATAACCAACACCGGCAATTAATATCAGCAGTAACATGGGCATTAGTCGCTTTGACCAACGCTCTATTCCTTGCTGCACGCCTTGGCGGATCACTAAAACCACCATGGCAATGAAGATAAGTGTGAACACTAAATTGCGCGACAATGAAAAGTCCATTAACCATGAAGATGCGTCGGCTTGTCCTGCCATTTCGGCAACAGGAGCCAGTGCAAAACTAACAAACCAGCCCGACAAAACGCTGTAAAATGTACAAATGAGAGTCGCGGTAATAATGGATACAAAACCAATCGCTTTACCGATTTTTTTGCCGATAGGGTTGTCAGCCACCTTGGCCATGGCGTCGGCTGGGTTTGTTTGTCCGTGACGGCCAATCATTAGCTCGGCGAGTAGCATTGGGTAACCAAGTAACAAAATTAAAAACAGGTAAACCAGCAAGAATGCGCCGCCACCATGGGTCGCTGCTTGTGTGGGAAACCCCCAAATATTACCAACGCCTACAGCACTACCTGCTGCGGCCATAATAAAGCCGATTCTAGAGCCAAAATGCCCTTGTGTTACTGCGCTCATAAATACTCTCAAACCAATAGAAGTGCGCGCATAATAAAGTGTTAACTGGTGAGGTCAACGCACAAAAGCTGCGTCTAAGCTCGCTAGTAAAGTGTTTTATTGCTTAATTGGTTCTTAATTTGGGGGTTGTGGTGGTTTTAGAAGGTTTTTATGAATACATGTTGCGTAGGTAGGGGTAGGTTCTAGTCGCAGCGCAATATAATCATTTACTGAATTATTAATAAAATGCGACTTACCCCACATAATGCGCGTGGGGTAGGTAATGCATTTAAACGCAGGTTTGGATCGGCGCAGCTTAGTTTGCTGACGGTGGTAACGGGATTTGGGTTTGGTTTTTAACCTGCTTAAGGACAAAGCTGGAGTGTACGCCGGCTATTTGCTCGTTGGTGGTGAGCTTGTCGAGTAGAAAAACCTTAAAGGCGTGCATGTCTTTGACCAGTACTTTTAATTGGTAATCGGCGTCACTGCCGGTGAGCAGGCAACATTCTTGAACTTCATCGTAAGAGGCTATTTTAGCTTCGAAACCTTCTAAAATCTCACTGGTATGCTTTTCTAGGCGCACTTGAATGTAGGCGGTAAGCGCAAGGTCAAAGTGTGCCGGGCTTAATAAAGTGGCATATCCTGCAATATACCCGGCTTCTTCTAATGCTTTTACTCTGCGTGAGCAAGGTGATGGCGATAAGCCGACTTTCTCGGCTAATTCTTGGTTAGACAGCTTGCCATACTGCTGCACTAATTTAAGAATGTGCAGATCAATTTTGTCTAATTGCAGGTCGGCCATTGGGGTCTCTTTTAAAGTCAGGTGTCAGTAGGCAGCATACCGATATTTTATTGAAGTTCAAGCGACAGGGCGCAATGGTAAGCATTGGTTATCAATATGTTGTGCTGGTTGATACTTAACGCGCATGGTGTGTGTTAAGCAATAGTCGTAGGGGCTAGTGAAAAATACCGGCGATTTTCAATTGGCAATAAAAAAGCACCCTTGGGTGCTTTAATCAATAGAATGCAGAGGCTAGTCTTCGGCGTTTAGTTTGGCTTCTAGTGCATTAACTTGCGCTTGCAATGCTTCTAGTTTTTCGCGGGTTTTGATGAGCACATGTTGTTGCACTTCAAACTCTTCACGAGAGATCACATCAAGCTTTTGTAATTGGTTTTGTAGAACTTGCTTACTGCGTTCTTCAAATTCACCCGCAAATTGCTTTAATCCGCTTGGTAAGTTTTCGCTAAGCTGCTTTGCAACATCTTCGATTTTCTTTGGGTTGATCATCTTTAATATCCGCTAAGGTGCTTGTTCTGTATGTGGTGATTGTACCTGAGAGGAGCCAAATTGCCAAAAGATTAACCAATGTAAATAGTCGCTACCATAATGATATTAACTGTTAAATCAGACATAAATAGAGATTTAACCGGCTATTGAGTGCTGAACATTTAGGAGTAAACAGTCCGTTGTAGAGTTGTGGCTCAGTGGCCTAAAGTCGGGCGATAAATCCGCTATTTTGTTTAATTGAGCCGATAGTTCCGATAGTTTTCGATAGAGATTAGCTTTCTGCTATCATTCTGTACATGCGTCCTTTTTTTATTACCTTGGTTGTTTAGTACAGATGAAGCTCAATCCCGGACAAAATGAAGCCGTCCACTATGTTAGTGGCCCCTGTTTAGTACTTGCTGGTGCAGGTAGTGGCAAAACCAGAGTTATTATTAACAAGATTGCTTATCTGGTTGAAAAGTGTGGCTACAAAGCGCGTAATATCGCGGCGGTAACTTTTACCAATAAAGCGGCGCGTGAGATGAAAGAGCGTGTATCACAGTCAATGGGGCGTAAAGAAGCACGTGGTCTGTGGATTTCAACCTTTCATACCTTAGGTTTAGAAATCATTAAGCGTGAGCATAAAGTAGTGGGCTTAAAACCGGGCTTTTCGTTGTTTGACGATCAAGACACCCTCGCGCTACTTAAAGAGCTGTCACTTGATGAGTTAGAAGAAGATAAAGACCTACTACGTTTACTTGCTACAACCATTTCTAATTGGAAAGGGGATTTAGTTATTCCTGAGCAGGCGCGCAAAATTGCACGGGATGAACAGCAGCAAATGTTTGCCTTGCTTTATCAGCGTTATGCCCAGCATATGAAAGCCTATAACGCCCTCGACTTTGATGATTTGATTTTAATGCCGACGTTATTACTCAGGCATAATGAAGAGGTGAGAACCCGCTGGCAAACCCGTTTCCAATATATGCTAGTGGATGAATACCAAGACACCAACACCAGCCAATATGAAATGGTGAAATTGCTGGTAGGTGAGCGCGCACGGTTTACTGTGGTAGGCGATGACGATCAGTCTATTTACTCTTGGCGTGGGGCTAAACCGCAGAACTTGGTGTTGTTGGGCAAAGACTTTCCGAAGCTTAAGCTCATCAAGCTGGAACAAAACTATCGTTCTAGTCAGCGTATTTTGCGGGCTGCAAACATATTGATTGCCAATAACCCCCATATATATGATAAAACGCTATTTAGTGAACTAGCATATGGCGAACCCATTCGCGTATTGTTGGCGGCGAATGAAGAGCAAGAAGCCGAACGCGTGGTGGCAGAGATGATCCGCCATAAGTTTGTTGGCCGAACCCAATATGGCGACTATGCAATTTTGTATCGTGGTAACCATCAATCACGCTTACTTGAACGTGCCTTAATGACTAACCGGATCCCGTATAAGCTTAGTGGCGGAACCTCATTTTTTGGCCGCGCTGAAATTAAAGACATCATGGCTTACTTACGCTTAGTAGTGAACCCAGATGATGACAATGCCTTTTTGCGTATTGTTAACTTACCAAAGCGAGGGCTTGGGCCTGCAACACTTGAGCGGTTAGGAAACTTTGCTAATAAAAAGCATATCTCAATGTTTGCAGCTATTTTTGAGGCGGACTTGCACCAT